>JAIQGC010000048.1 GCA_020072805.1 Terriglobia bacterium | reverse complement strand
AATGCAAGATTTATGACTTATTTTTTTGGAAATGATGCAAACAAAGGAATACATCATGACATGATAGAAGTTGAAAACATGCTGGAAAAGCATGATGTTGTTTTTTGCGGAGCACTGAGGTATGCAGAAGATGAAACTTCTGACGCAACAGCTGCAAAATTAGCAAGACAATTTAATTCAGATTTTATTAACCTATCAGATGTTTCTGGACTTCATGATAAAAATCCAAAAAAATTCAAAACCACGGCCTTCACCTGTCCCGCCAAAAACCCCGCCGCCTCTTCCATTGCCCGCCGCAGCGCCCCCGAAAAATCGATCCCCTGCAAACTTGCCGGCAGCATCTGCCGCCCCTTCTCCATCAGCCCCGCCGGAAGCTGCCCCTGCGGGTCCAGCAGCGCCTTCTGCACCGACGCCGTGGCCGCAATCCCTTCCCGCGCCGTCAACCCCAGCACCAGCAGCGCCGGCCCGATCAAAAACACCGCCACCACCAGCGTGCTCGCCAGCGCCGCCGCCCCCGGCTTCCATTTCCGCGCCAGCTGCGCGTGCAGCGGATAAAAGAAAATCACCAGAATCGCCGACCACGCCAGCGGCGCCAGAAACGGTTCCGCGATTCGAAACACCAGATACCCGAACAGCAGCAATACGCTGTAGGAAAGGACAGTGGCTAATCGGTCCGTCATGCTCGGTTGGGACTGGTCAGGGTTTCTCATAAGCGTTATATAATCCATCCGCGCCGCTAAATCCAGATTCATCCGGCCGGCGCCTGCCAAATCATATGCGATCCACTCTACGCGCGCTCACAGGGTATCAGTTTCGAATGCTCGCGGTATTGGCCCTAATCAATTTCGTCAATTTCGCCGACCGCCAGGCTGTCCCCCCTCTCGTCCCGCTCCTCCGCGACGCCTTCCACCTCACCAGCACGCAAATCAGCTACCTGCAGGGCGTCCTCGAATTCGTCCTCGCCGCCGGCAGCATCCCCTTCGGATTTTTTGCCGACCGCTTCAATCGCTCGCGCATCATCGCCGGCGGCGTCATTCTCTGGAGTTTCGCCACCATCGCCACCGGCCACATGCACACCTTCGCCGCTCTTCTCTTCGCGCGCGGCCTCGTCGGCGTCGGCGAAGCCGCCTACGCTCCCGCCGCGCAGTCCATGATTTCCGGCGCATTTTCGAATGAAGCGCGCGCCCGCGCCCAGTCGCTCTTCGCCGTGGGCATGCTAGCCGGCGGCACCGTCGGCCAAGCCCTCGGCGGCTACGTCGGCCAGTGGCTCGGCTGGCGCGCCGTGTTTTATGTCATCGGAATTCCCGGCCTGCTGCTTTCTTTCGCCGTCCTGCATCTGGAGGAACCGCCGCGCGGCCCGCGCTCCGAAGTTGTCCCCATCTTTCGTTTGCTGCGCGTTCCTGCGTATTTAGTAATGGTAATCAGTGGAATTCTAGTAACTTTCGCCAGCGTCGCCTTCATCACCTGGGGAACGGATTTCGTGGTGCGTTACAAGGCTTTCAGCTTAAAGGAAGCGGGCCTCTCGCTCGGCCCGGTGCTGCTGGTCTCCGCGCTGTGCGGCGTGCTCAGCGGCGGCGCGCTCGCCGATTTCCTGCACAAGCGTTTTGCCTTCGGCAGAATTCTGACGGTTTCCTGCGGATTTTTGCTGGCGGCTCCGTTTGTGTGGTGGGCGATTGCCACGGAGGAAAAACTCAGCGTGCTCATCGCGTTTTTTGCGGCGGGATTTTTCATGTCCTGGTACCACGGCCCGGTCACCGCGGTGATTCACGACATGATGCCGCGGCGGGCGCACGCTACTTCTATCGGCGTTTATATGTTCGCGACGCAGATGTTCGGCGGAATTCTGGGGCCGTACACCGTCGGCAAGCTCGACGACTATCGCGACCTGGTGCTGGGCTTGCGCGTGGCCGTCGGCGTGATGATCGCCGGGGCGCTGCTGATGTTTCTGGTGATGTACTTCATCCGCAAGGACGGGCTCGAGCATCCGCACCTGGATGAATTCCGCACCGAGCACGACGAAATAAAAATCTAGCGCAGGCCGAGCGATCCGATCAGCCGCAGGACATCCTCGCGGGAAACGTCATAGAGCGCGCGTTCGTCTTCCTCTTCCAGGCGCTCGCGCAAAAATTCCGCTGCCACGTAACTGGCTTCGCGATCGGTGAGGTCGCGGCCGCGCTGCGCGCGAAATTCCACGAAGCCGGGGTGGGCCATGCCCACGATCACGCCCGCGCCATCCACGAAAAACTTGGTGTCCAGCGTGTCGCTGTGGCGCGTGGCGATGCCGTTCCAGAGGTGCGAGAAGCGGCACTGAAAGACGCGCCCGATCAGCTTCGAAGTCACTTCAAACGCTCCGATGAACTGATTCATCGGTCCCACATTGGCCAGCAGAGGCTTGGATCCCACGGTTTGGTTCCCTTTCTCGATTGAAAAACTCAGCGGCTGACCGCGGCCGCCGTCTCCATCTGCGTATAATTTTTTATGGCTGCCGCAACTCCGGCGCCCGCCGGTGCGCGATAGCCGTTTTCCAGCAGCACTTTCTCGAACGCGGCCAGAAAGAACAGGACGTTGGCTTTCTGGCTGACGTGGCCCATCAGGCCGACGCGCCAGATTTTACCCTTGATCGGCCCGAAGCCGCCGGCAATCTCTATATTAAACTCATCGAGGAGCTGGTTGCGGACTTTTACGTCGTCAATGCCCTCGGGGATCATCACCGCCGTCACCGTCGGCAGGCGTTCGGCAGGATTTTTTACGAACATTCCCAGGCCCATGGCTTCGAGGCCGGCAACCATCGCCAGCAGATTCTGGCGATGGCGCTCCCAGCGCGCTTCCAGGCCCTCTTCGACGACAATGCGCAGCGCTTCATGCAGGGCGTAGATCAGGGAGATGGGCGGGGTGTGGTGATAGAGGCGGTCCTTGCCCCAATAGTTCATGGCGGAGTTGAGATCGAAATACCAGCTCTGCACTTTGGTTTTGCGATTGCGGATGGCCTCTTCGGCGCGCGGGCCGACCGTGATGGGCGACATGCCCGGAGGCGCGCTCATGGCTTTCTGCGTGCCGCTGAAGCAGATGTCAATGCGCTGCTTATCAACGTTGACGGGAGCGCCCGCCAGCGTGGCCACGGTGTCCACGACGAGCAGCGCGCCGAGTTCATCGGCAACTTTGCGATAGGCGTCAATGTTGGAGAGCACCCCGGTGGAGGTTTCGCCGTGGGCCAGGCCAATCATTTTGATTTTCTTGCCCTTCCCGGCGCTGCGCACATCTTCCGGATTGACCGCCTGTCCGTAAGGAGCTTCCACGCGCGTGATTTTTGCCGGAGTGTGCTCGGCGATGATGGCCATGCGCTCGGAGAAGACGCCGTTGACGCAGATAAGCGCTTCCTCGCCCTGTTCAAGCAAATTCAGAACAGATGCCTCGATGCCGCCGGAGCCGGAAGCGGAAAGCGGAAACGTGGTGCGATTGTCCGTCTGGAAAACCTGCTTCAGGAGAACCTGCACGTCGTCCATCATGCCCTTGAACCAGGGGTCCAAGTGGCCGACGATGGGCGCGGCCAGGGCGCGGTAGACCCGCGCGTCCACGGAGGAAGGGCCGGGGGTCATCATCAATCGTGTGGGGGGATTCATTTCTTTGGTCTGTTGGGTCATGGCATGCCTCTCTGAGTGCCTGCCTGAGGCCCCTGGGAAAGAGAGGCTTGGCGGGAAGAACGATTTTCGCGCATTAGAACGGGGGGCGCAACCGACAAATTGGCTGTGCGTGAGCGCTGGGGAGGAGAAGAGAGGTCCTTCGGCTCCCGATGGTCGCTCTCCGGCAAGGCCGGAGCAGGCAGGACAGATACCCTTCATCGGGTATCTGGTTAACAATATGCCCCCCAACCCCCTGCCTTTTCTGTAAGTGCAGATTCCAAAGGGTTTTAAGTCCTTTGTTTTGGAACTGCAGATTCCAAAAGGGTTACAGGCTGATTTTTCGGATCTGCAGATTCTAAAGGGCTTACGTGGCTGCGGAAAATGAAGTGACGAGGTAAAGAGATAAGGAGGCAATGAGGGGAACAGGCGAGGGTGAAGTGCGAGCGTCACGGGTCATGTTAGCGCGGGAAGAGTATTTAGTCAAGTATCAGTACTCACTGGTACTAATTTCGAAAGCATTTTGGGTAGTACTCGGGAAGCGGCTTTCGTTGGAAGGGGGCGCGTGAATATGCGGTTGAGATCCTTCGCTTCGCTCAGGATGACAGCGTAGGACAATTACAGGGAATGGGAGACGAGAGGAAAGTCAAAATCCCCACCCTTGCAAAAGGCGCAAGGATGGGGCACCCTCGACGGAGTAGTGTCCCGGATATGGGACATTCGCGGAAAGCGACTGAAGGGGAGATGGGATGAGGAAAACGAAGACAGAGGTTACGCGCAGCGCGGGAGAGTTGGCGAAGGCGCTGGGGCTGCGAGCGGCGGACGGAGCGGAGATGGCGCTGCGCAGCGACCTGAATTCCAAGATTATCGAGGTGGTGCGGCGGAAGAGGGTGACGCATGCGCAGGTGGCGCGGCTGGCGGGGACGTCGCGGACGCGGGTGACGGCGATGCTGAACCGGAACACGAAGGAACTTTCGACGGATTTGATGCTGCGGGTGTTGTATGCGCTGGGGTATACGGCGAAGATCCGGATTCAGAGGGCGGGGTGAGGGGCAGAACCAATAGCTCCACGCTTACCAGCTTCGCAAGCATGGGCCGCTCTCTCATAGGGACTTCTGAAGCAACTGCGTTGTGAGGCAAATTGACGACTCGCAGAGCAACTGCATATAGGTTGGTTTTCGTTCCTCATCGATGAAGCTTCGTAATTGCGCAAAATCAATAGCGTTGCCAGATTTATCTTTTGCTGTCCGTAAATTGTCTCCGTGGACAATCTTGCTGCGCAACCTGTGAAGATGATAGGCGAGTTCCTTCACAGTGTAGTTTGGTTGTGGGAAATCCGGGGAATTCCAGTCTGGAAAGACGGGGGTAGTATCTCCCAGGGCCTCGCATAGTTTCTTTTCGAAATCCTCCGCCTTCCAGCTATCCAGAATTGCCTCGAGGGATGAGACCGCCAACAGACATGAGATCGCCGGGTGGTGATGTTCGAGTGCAAGTTGAAATAAATGAATGGAATTTCTTTTTCTGGCGTCCGTTCCCGACATGATGGTTTCGACCTTGGAGGTCATCTTGGGAACCTCTTCCAGAAGCGAGGTGTCGAAAGGCCGCAACCTGGGCCACTGACCAGGGTCCATTTGTGAACGAATATAGAGAGGGCCAAATATCGGATTTTGTCCATCGTCATGCTGCACCCGTTGCAAGACGTATCCAAGCGTCAGAGTGGGTTTCACGATTTGAATGGCCATCAGTCCATCGAGGAGATGGTTGACTGCTTTCCCTTCTATAGAAGCGTCTCTCGGAAGACTCATAGTTCTCCGATCCACGAGGTAGCAACTCACCGTCTCCATCTCCCTCTTTTGCCGTGTATTAAGGTCCATTGAGCTCCATCGCGAGAGGATCAGGGGAGAGGGGGGCAAAAGGCTGAGACCTTGTCCGAGATCAAATCCATGAGGAGTCGGAAGAAGGACATTGGAGATTCCAGTGAACGTCCAAAGGGTCCACGGTCCACTTACGATCGAAGTTGAAGGCATGATGTAGAATGCTTGCTCCGTTTGGTTTTCCTCTTGAGGATGACGGACAAGGAGAGGATAGCAGCGTCAGGCGATGGAGAGGAAGAGAAGAGCAGGCACGACCCATGCAGCTCCAAATGCCGTCCACCGCAAAACCACCCAGGACGCCGCCACCCTCGCCGCCGCCCTTACCAGCCAGTCCGAAGGTTTTCAGACCGCCGCCGGCATCCATAACTCCCTCAGCGAGCTTTACCGCAACCTCGCCGAGGAGAAAAGTCCCCCCCCGCAGCGCTGCCGTCCCGCGCACAGCCAGGAAGGGCTGTGCCACCAACTACCAGCAACTTCCTCCTCCGCACTCTCCCCGCCATCGAGATGGAGAGCGATCCGGACGACGGGCCGCACGGCAGTTCGCCTCGATCTTATCGGGGCGGCCCCAATATTGTTTTGGATCTTCCCCGGCCGCCGCGCGATTCGGACGATCGCATTACGCAAGAGGGGCAGACCGCATGATCGCCAGTGCGTTTATGCGGTATTCGGGCGCAGGGGCACGGCATGCCGTGCCCCTACCGGAAGGGCAAGGCGCGCAGCCTGCCTCGCTGCATAGAGTAGCGGAGACAGGGGAATCCGCATGATTGCGGTCGCATTTACAGCCCGGGGAAAGAGGAAGAAAACCCACACAGCCGGAGAGAAGCGAAGAGAGGTCCCTCCACTGCGGTCGGGATGACAGCAAGAGAAGAAAGAGCGGCGCTAAAAGGCCGCCCCTACATAGGAACGAGAAAGAACAGTCGAAGAGAGGAAGAAAAACCCGCACAGCCGGAAAGAAGCGAAGAGAGGTCCCTCCACTGCGGCCGGGATGACAGCAAGAGAAAGGAGCGGCCCTAAAGGGCCGCCCCTACATAGGAACGAGGAAGAGCAGTCGAAGAGACGAAGAGAAAACCCGCACCCTTCACGAAAACCGTAAAGGGATGCGGCACCCGGCGCGGTGAGCGTTAGCCGCTGGCATAGCCGAAGCGGGCGAGGCGGCGGCCGGATTCGGCGAAGCCTTCCTCGCTAAGGGCATGGACGCCGGATCCGTCACACCAGCGATTATAGAAATTGAAGAGGCTGCAAACGGTGATGGCGTCGTAAATGGCTTCGTCGGACCAGCCGGCGGTCTTGAGGGTTTCGACGTCCTGACGGGCGACGTCGTGGGGATGCAGAGTGAGTTTCTGGACAAAGACCAGGAGAGCCTTTTCCTGCTCGGGCAGGGCGGAAGTAGCAAAGTCGCGCAGAACCGCGTCTACCAGTTTCTTATCGCCGAGGAGTTCCGCCGCACCGGCGGAATGGGAGCCCGTTCAAAACGGGCACTGGTTGCGGCTGGAGGTGAAGGCGGCAATTAATTCGCGCAGGCCGGGGGAGAGTGGCGAAGGGCCGCGCAGGACTTCCTGGGTATAACGCGCAAGATGATTGGTGGCGGCGGATTTGAAGGCGAACATGTGAAAAATTTGAGGAATGGCCTGGCCAGATTCGCGCATCTTCGCGACGGCCTCCGCCCGAGCGCCGCTGCCCAGCGCTCTTTCCACGTCTTTCAGGTACATGGGTTCCATGGGGACCTCCGAAGTATAGCCGTTGCGCGGGACGTCCGCGCTGACCGACGCGGCGATAAAGGTATCACAACATCCGGAAAAATATTTATTCCCTGCAGAGCATCGTGGAAAAAGAGCGGAACGGGCACGGTGTGCCGGTCCCGGCTGCTGCCCGGGACCTTCGGCCCCTACGGGAAGGGCAAGGCGCACAGCCACGGCTGCTGTTCGAGGCAGGCCGGGGCGAGGCTGGGGATCATCCCGTGCGAATGGGGCGCGCGATGGGACAGCGCTGGGCTGTGCCAGCAGGGAGAAAAGAACAAAGAGGCGGCCTTAAAAGGCCGCCCCTACATAAAAAGGCGGAAGACCCACCCTCAAAAACCGAGGGATGGGGCACCCCGGCGGGAGGAAGAAAAACCCGCACCCTTCACGAAAAGCGTGAAGGGATGCGGCACCCCGGCTTCGCAAAATCATCATGGGTTTGCCAACCGCTACGAGAGAATTGCGATTTGTGGGCGGCGAAGGGAACGTGTTTGAATAGAGGTTGCGGTGTTTCCGCCGCATTCCACACTATATGGGAAAATTTAGGCGCGAGGTTCGATGAGTTATTTCGTGAAGGAGATTTATTACACGCTGCAAGGGGAAGGGGCCAACGCGGGGCGGGCGGCGGTTTTTTGCCAGTTTGCGGGATGTAATCTGTGGAGCGGGCGGGAGGAAGACCGGGCCAGCGCGATCTGTAAATTTTGCGATACGGATTTTATGGGGACGGATGGTCCGGACGGGGGAGTGTTTGCGGATGGGGAAAGCCTGGCAGCGGCGATTGCCGCGCGGTGGCCGGTTTCGGCGGCGCACGATGCGCAGAAATTCGTGATATGCACGGGCGGCGAGCCGCTGCTGCAGATGGACGCCGCGCTGGTGGAGGCGCTGCACCGGCGGGGATTTGCGGTCGGTGTGGAGACGAATGGGACGGTGATTCCGCCGCCGGGGATTGACTGGCTGTGCGTCAGTCCGAAGGCGGGGGCGGTGATGGTGGTGCGGGCGGGGCAGGAGTTGAAGCTGGTTTATCCGCAGGAGGGGCTGAGGCCGGAGGAGTTTTTAGGGATGGAGTTTCCCCATTTTTTCTTGCAGCCGATGGATGGTCCGGGTTTGCAGGGAAACATTCGGGCGGCGATTGAGTATTGTCTCGCGAATCCGGAGTGGCGGTTGAGTTTGCAATTGCACAAGATTGCGGGGATTCGGTAGCGGGTGGGGGAGAAAGACCCCACCCTCAAAAACCGAGGGATGGGGCACCCCAGGAGGAAGAAAAACCCGCACCCTTCACGAAAGGCGTGAAGGGATGCGGCACCCCGCGGAGAGAAGAGAAAAAGAGGCGGCCCTAAAGGACCGCCCCTACAAAGGCAATTCAAAGCAAAGCGAAGCCCGCGGGGGTCAGGCCGGGGCGTTTTCTGGTTCGAGGAGATGGGTGGGGACGGGGCGGAGGTCCCAGACGATGTGGACCCAGGACATGAGCTTGAGCACATAGTAGGTGATGTCCACTTCCCACCAGAAGAAGCCCTGGCGGGTGGAGGCCATATAGTGGTGGTGGTTGTTGTGCCAGCCTTCGCCGAGGGTGACCAGGGCGAGGAAGGGATTGTTGCGGCTGGTGTCGGTGGTGGCATAGCGGCGCCAGCCGAAGACGTGCGAGAGCGAATTGATGGTGAAGGTGGCATGCCAGAGCATGACCGTGCTCAGGCAGAAGCCCCAGAGGAACAGCGGCAGGCCGCCGATCAGGAACAGGACCGCGCCAAGGACCGCGGGGGGAACCATGTGGTACTTGTTGAGCCAGCGCAGCTCGGGATACTTGGCGAAGTCGCCGATGTAGTCGAAGCGGGTTTCGTTGTACTTATTGGAGATGAACCAGCCGACATGGGACCAGAAGAAGCCGGAGCGCGTGGGCGAATGGAGGTCTTCTTCCATGTCCGAGAAGCGATGATGATGGCGGTGATGAGCGGCCCACCAGAGCACGCCCTTCTGGCTGGAGGAAGTGGCCAGGAAGGCCATGATGAATTGAAAGACGCGGCTGGTCTTGAAGGTGCGATGGGAAAAATAGCGGTGGTAGCCGGCGGTGACGAAGAACATGCGTCCGTAATAGAGGGTCAGGCAGACAACGGGATACCACCAGTGAAAGCGCGTGAAGAAGACGCCGAACGCGGCGAGATGCACCAGCAAAAAGGGCAAAGTATAGATGATCGAGATATGCGAGCCATTCGGCAGGCGGATGGATAGAGCTTTAGATGCCACCGGCGATTTCCTCCGCGTCCACCGAGTACTCCGTGAAGAGGAGGGGACGATTGATGAATTGCGGTTTTCGCGGGCGCGAAACCTGCCGGTGACGGCGCCACGAATACGCAAATTCAGTTTACGCGGGCGCGCGGAGCGGGTCAAGGCGGGCCGCCGGAAGTGTTGCCGGGAGCGCAACGTGAATGCGGGGCGCGGATGTGCTATCGTCACCAGTGGCGCGGAATATTTTTCATTCCCCCGCGCACGGGCGGCAGCCAGGGCCCGGCGAAAGGTGAGCACAGCAATGGCGGAGCGACCGGTACTGGTTGGACTGATTCCCCAGGCGGTGGTACTTGATCCCGGGGATCAGATTTCGTGGATTTCCGACGCAGGAACGCTGCGCGTGGAATTCGACGCGAACCGCTGCCCGTTTTCCTCGAACGTGTTTCAAGCGCCTATGGGCATGCGCCTGCTGAGCGGCCCGGCGCGGCCGGGACTCAAGAGCGGCAGCTTCAAATACCGCCTATGGCTGAACGATCAGATGATTGGCCAGGGCGAAGTGATCCTGCGGGGAAGCTGAACGCTTCCCCGGGACGTTTTTTCACATTCCACGCAGCGCGATTCCTACTGCTTTTTCTTCCTGGTGGACTTTTTCGGGGTGGCGTCCGTTTTCTTATCGCCGGCCGCGGCGGAGGACTGTTTGGCGATGACCAGGTCCTTGATTTTGGCGTAGGTGGCGGCGGGGACGATCTTCTTGCGCAGCAGATCGTTCTTGGCGCGGTAGGGACGGCCATCCACGATCTTCTGGGAGTAGGCGTCGCCGATGCCGGGGAGCGCCTTCAACTGTTCGATGGTGGCGCTGTTCAGGTCCACCAGGTCCGCTTTGGGGGCGGCCTGAGCGGCTTTTTTGGCTGCGGGGGCGGGTTCTTTCTTGGTGGTCTGCGCCAGGGCCAGATTCATGCCCAGGAGCAGCACGAGGGCCGCGTATAGGATGCGCCCCGAGATCTTTTTCATGATTTTCTCCTTTTCAATACAGGTCTGCGCGAGACGGCGTCCCATGGCTGGGTTTACCGGACGGCGATTCCCCGCAGGGCGGGAGAAATTCTGGCGCGGGGGGCCGGGGAAGTCAAGCTACGCCATAGAGAGCTGCGCGGGGAAGAATCAGCGGCCGGCGGCCATGCTGCGGGGGCTTTCCACGGACTCAGCCAGGTCGCGGCGGACGGGGCCGAGAAGGAAGGCGGGTACGGGGCGTCCCGGAGCGATATTGAGGACGGCGCACTTGCGGGGGAAATCGGCGCGAAGGTCAAGTTTGAGACCGGCTTCGCGGAGAAATTCGGCGGAAAAGCCCATGTCCACGGCGCGGTCCACTCCCCAAAACCAGAGTTTCTCCTCGTGGCGCTGCAGGAAATCGAAAGCTTCCTCGAGTTTCTTCATGGAACGGTCAAACGAGGAGGCCAAGAAGAACGTGGACAGGGTCCAGGCATGCCGGGGGTAGCGCACCCAGATGCGCACACAATACTTGCCCGCCTGATTGCGGTCGATGCTGCAGCGGTATTCGTTGCGTGCGGCCATGGGACGAGTGTTCACCGAAGAACGAACTGCCGGACGGGTTTTCCACAGGGCCTTGTTCGAACTGGCAGCGTGTGACCCGGAGCGTCCCCGTGATTTCCACATAAAGCTCTCCTCATAGCCATGAACGAGTCTGGGAGTGCTGGGATACCGGGGTTGAGGTCCAGCCCATAGGCTGAGCCTGCAAGCAGCGGAATCCAGGGGACCCTAATAGGGTAGCCGTAGAGACGGGGAATGGCAAGAGGGCCGTTAAAATTACATAACGGCTTATTTTTCAGCAGGTTGCGTGGTTAGGAGCGGCCAAATTCCTTGAGCCGCTCGGACATGATCTTGACTTTGCCCTCTTTCTTCAGGCGCTCTTCAAGGGAGGTCTGGAAGGCCTCAAAGGAGAGATCGCGCTTGGTTTTGAGGACGGCGTCGATCAATTCGGCGCGCTGCTTCATAAAATCATCGGGATTGGGGTCGCTTTTGGACTTGAGCTGATAGACGAGCCAGTTGGCCCCGAGCGCCAGAGGGGCGCCGGTGTCACCGGCTTTGAGGGAAAAGGCCGCAGCCAGCTGGCGACCGCTGGCGACATCGGGCAGGGAGTCCTTGCGCGCAAAGGGGTCGCTGCTCTTGGCGGTAAGGCCCAGGGCTTTGCAGGCGGAATCGAATTTTTCGCCGGACTTGAGGCGGCGAACAAGATCGTCGGCTTTGGAGCGGGCGGCGGCAGCGGCGAGAGAGCGTTTGAGGTCCTGCACCACGCGATCGCGGACTTCTTCGAGCGAGCCCTGGTGCGCGGGGCGGATATCCTTAACGGAGAGAACCACATAGCCGCGGTCGGTGCGGATGGGCATGCTCAATTCTCCCTGGCGCAGGCGGAACATGGCTTCCTGAATTTCCGGAGAGTTGCCGAATTCGAGTGTGGGCTCCATGGCGGCGACCGGGCGGGAATCGGCGACGGTGAGATGGAACTGCCTGGCCAGATCGTCGATGGAACCCTTGTTGGATTTGCGGAGGGCGGCGGCGATCTGATCGGCCTGGTCGGCGGCCTTCTGATCGGCCTTGCCGAGGAGGACAGGCGTGCGCAGGGAGTCCTTCACCTCGTCGAAGGATTTTGTGTGGGCCGTTTCCTTGTCCACGGCGTGGATGATGTGGAAGCCGAACTGGGTGCGAACGATGTCGGAAATAGCGCCCTTGGAAAGGCCGAAGGCGGCTTTTTCGAATTCCGGGACGGTCTGTCCCTGTTCGATCCAGCCGAGATCCCCGCCTTTATCCTTGGAGGTGTCTTCGGAGTATTTCTTGGCGAGGTCTTCGAATTTGGCTTTGCCGCGGGCCTGTTTGAGGACGTCTTCGGCCTTCTTGCGAATTTCGGCGACTTCGGCGTCGGTCTTGCCGGCGGTGCGGAAGAGGATGTGCTCGGCGTGGACGCGATTGGGAACCTGATAGATCTGGATGCGCGACTGGTAGAGGGATTTCAGTTCGTCTTCGCTGACCTGCACGCTCTGGCGAATCTGCTGGAGGTCGGCCAGGGCATAGCGCAGGACGCGGCGCTCGGGGACCAGGTAGCGGGCCTTGTTCTTTTCATAGTCGGCCTTGATGGCGGCCTCATCGGGAACGATTTTGGCTTCCAGCTCGGCGGGGTTGATGGAGGCATAGGCCAGCTGGATTTTCTCGTTGCGGTAGCGGAATTCGTCGAGCAGTTCGGTCTGGCTGGGAGTCACGCCGTCGGTGACCATGCGGCGGTATTTTTCCTGCAGAAGCGCCTTGCGGACTTCTTCCTCGAATTCGTTCACGCCCATGCCGAAGCGCTGCTGGACTTCGGCGGCGTAGCGGTCCATGCCCACGAAAGCGCCGCCACTATAGGCGGTGGGAAGAAAAAGGCGGATGCGCTCGGCGCGCTCTTCGTCGGTGACGCGGATGCCCAGGCGGCGCGCTTCGAGTTCCAGTTCCTTCTGGAAGACCATCTGCTTGAGCAATTGCTGGGCGTAAAGGGCCTCGAGCTGCGGCGGGATCTGATTCTGCGTGCGCGAGGAGATTTGATTCAACTGCAGGCGCACGTCCTCGACGGAAATGGTCTGGTCGCCGATGCGCGCCAGGGCCCCGGGGGAGGCCGCTCCCGAATCGGTCCCCTGCGGGACAAGATAGAGAAGCATGCTGACGGCAATCATGCCGACAAAGACGCCAATCAGAACGCGAACCCCGAACTTTTTATTATCCAGAATACCAGCCATCAGCAGAGTCTCCCGTAAGCGCGAACAAACTTTAGATTATAGGAGAGCCGGGGCAAGGGAACAACCGGAATCACGGGGAGGGGTGCCCGGGGCGGGAGGAGCGCCGGAGGGGGAAGGGGGCGATTGCCGGCGCCGCGGTGATGTTGCCTGATTGACCACGCGGAGAATAGCCGGTTGGACGCGCGGAAAACGCTGTGCTAAATTTTAAAATTGGCACAAAGGCTGGGCCAGGAACCGGTATGACACAGACACCCTACGACCCGAACCATCCGAAGATCCGTTCGGTCGAAGTCCAATGGCACGCGGTAACGTACAAGACCGTCATCACTTACATCGCCCTGCTGCTGGTGATTGGGCTGGCCATTTCCTATTTCATTTCCCCGGGGTTCTATGGACGGCTCATTGACAAAGTGTCGGAGAAGATCGGAGGAGGAGACAGCACGGACGCGGCCGTGACCTCCCAGACCCAGGCCAAGTTCGTGAACCTGGACGGCGCGGTGCAGATCAAGAAGGTGAATTCGACGCAGTGGGTGGAAGCCGACTACCGCACGACCCTGGACAAGGGAGATCAGATCAAGACTTCTTCGGACGGCGCGGCGCGCATCGCCTTCGCCGACGGCACCACGTACACTGTGAAAGCGGGTTCCTTCATCACCGTGGAAGAAAACAACATGAGCCAGCCGCGGGAGACCGCCTCGGGAATCCGCATCAACCTGGGGCAAGTGGACCTGACCACCGGGGGCGGAGCGGCGAGCAATCTGCAGGCCAAGGTTTCCATCGAGGACACCACCACGCAGGTGCACTCGAATTCGAGCGTGACCGCGAAAAACGATCCCACCAAGAACGAACATGAAGTGGTCTTGAAGTCCGGCGGAGCGGAAATCACGCGCGGACAGGAACGAGTGGAACTGCTGCCCTATGAGAAGGTGAGCTTCACCTCGGGCGGGCCCATGCAGAAATCCAACGTGCTGGCGCCGCCGGAACTCTCCCTGCCGCTCACCCTGCAGAGCCTGATCGTGAGCGACCCCCGGGAAGCCACGGTGCATTTCGAATGGAAGGCCGTGCCGGACGCCACTCTCTATACCTTGCGGGTAAGCACGACTTCGATGTTTGCCAACCCCGTGGCGGAGAGAAAAGTAACGGGAACCAGCGCCGAGGTCACTGGACTGGATGCCGGAGAATATTTCTGGAACGTGACGGCCATGGACGCGAAGAAGAGGGTGAGCGAGCCCAGCGATCCCTTCAAATTCACGCTGGTGGCGCAGAGCAAGACGCAGGACATGCTGCTGGAGATCGAAGGAACACAGTTGCAGGGGCGCATGGTGGAGATTACCGGGCGCACCGAACCGGGGGCGTCGCTGATCATCAACGGGCAGCCGGTTTCGAATATCGGGCCCGACGGCAAGTTCCACCATTTCACGGAGCAGTTGCAGCCAGGGCAGCAGACGATCGTGATCACGGGACAGAATCGCCGGGGGGGCACGGCCATTCAGCGGGTGCCCATCGTCATTCCGAAGTAAAGGCCGAAGCGTAATCAGGATCGCGCCGGTCAGATGCCCGCGGAATGCATGCGGGCGGCGGAGGCTTTGTCCTCCGCGGGGAGCAGGGGGAGCATGAACATCAGCGGATACAATTTGCGGTCGATCTTCAGTCTGTTTTCATCGGATCTGGCGATCGATCTGGGCACGGCCAACACCCTGGTGTATTCCAGCGGCAAAGGCATCGTGGTGAACGAACCCTCGATCGTGGCCATCAACAAGACCAACGGCGAAGTGGTGGCGGTGGGCCGCGAAGCCAAGGAGATGCTGGGGCGGACGCCAGGCAACGTGGTGGCCATCAAGCCCATGAAGGACGGAGTGATCGCCGACTTCAAGGTCACCGAAAAGATGCTCACGTATTTCATTCAGAAGGCGCACAACCGCCGCGTGCTGGTGCATCCGCGCATCGTCATCGGAGTGCCCAGCGAAATCACCCCGGTGGAAAAGCGCGCGGTGCAGGACTCCGCCTACCGGGCGCGGGCCAGCGAAGTCTTCCTGGTGGAGCAGGCCATGGCCGCGGCCATCGGCGCGGGACTGCCGATTGAAGAGCCCTCCGGCAACATGGTGGTGGACATCGGCGGGGGCACCACGGACATCGCGGTGATCTCCATGAGCGGGATCGTCTATTCGCGTTCGGTGCGCGTGGCCGGAAACGAAATGGACGAAGCGGTGATGCAGTACCTCAAGCGGAAATACAACATGCTGGTGGGGGAACGCACCGCCGAACAGATCAAGATGGAGATCGGCTCGGCCTACCCGCTGGAAAAGCCGCTGACCATGGAAGTGAAGGGGCGCAACCTGATCGAAGGCGTGCCGCGCACGGTGACCATTGACGACAGCGAAATCCGCGAAGCCCTGAGTGAATGCGTGGCCACGATTCTGAATGCCATCCGCGTGGCCCTGGAACGCACCCCGCCGGAACTTTCCGCGGACATCAGCGACCGCGGAATCGTGCTGACCGGCGGCGGCGCGCTGCTGAAGAATCTGGACAAGCGCATCCGCGAGGAGACCGGGCTGCCGGTATCCATCGCCGACGACCCTCTGGCCTCGGTGGTGCTGGGCACCGGAAAAATGCTCAACGATTTCCGGCTGCTGCGGCAAGTCTGCATCGATTAGGCCGGGAAAGCGCTTCGCATTTCGAGTCACAGGCAACTATGGCCGCCATTCCATCCCGTCACCGGTCCCTGGTTCTGCTCGCGGTGGTCGTCGCCGCGCAGATTCTGCTGCTGGCCGTGCAAATCCGCGAACGGCACGGGCGGCTGATCCGCGTCTGGACGATCACGGCGCTGGCCCCCTTCGAGCGGGCCGGCGGCTGGGGCATGGACAAGGTGCGGGGCACCTGGAAAAACTATTTCGCGCTGCGCCAGGCGGCCCGGGAAAACGAAGAGCTGCGCCGGGAGCGCGACAACCTCAAACTGCAGATTGCTTTTCTGCGCACTCGGGCGTCCGAAGCCGAGCGCCTGAGCGCCCTGGTGAATTTCCGGCAGGAGCGCAGCGAGATCCCGCTGCTGCCCGCGCGGGTCATCAGCACCAGCGCGGATTCCTCGAGTCAGACCGTGTTCATCGACCGCGGCGAAAAAGATGGCGTGCGGACGGACATGGGCGTGATCACGCCCGACGGCGTGGCCGGAAAAGTGCTCGCCGCCTACCCGCACATCTCCCAGGTGCTGCTGATCACGGACAAGGAAAGCGGCGTGGGCGCGATGGTGGCGGAATCGCGGCTGCTCAGCCCGGCGAGCGGAACGGGCGGCCCGCTGCTTTCGCTGAAGTACATCGCCGAGGATGAAAAGGTCAGCGCGGGCGAACATATCGTCACCAGCGGAATGGACCGCATCTTTCCCAAGGATTTTCCCGTGGGCACGGTGCTGGACGTGCAGCCGGGCACGCCCTTCTTGCAGGTTCGCATCCAGCCAGCGGCCCACCTGAACCGCCTGGAAGAGGTCATCGTGCTGCTCTCGCTCTCTTCGCTGGACATCAAGAAAGAGATTCCCGCGCCCGCGGCTCCGGCGGCTCCGCCCAAGAAACCTGCGAAATCGGAGAAACCATGACGGAGAACTACAGCAGCATCCGGCTGCAGGGCGAGACGCACATCGAGGTGCATCATTTTCATTCCGGCGCGGTCGTCTTCGCGGCCATTACCGCGCTGGTGGTCCAGGCGCTGTTGCCGGTCTATATTCCCGCGGCGGCGATTCTCGATCTGCCCCTGCTGGTCACGCTTTATTTCGGGCTGAGCCGGCGCAATCCTTCGACCGGCCTGCTGCTGGGCACCGGGATGGGCCTGCTGCAGGACAGCCTGAGCAAGACGCCCATCGGGCTCTACGGCATCGCCAAGACGCTGGTGGGCTTTCTGGCGTCGTCCATCGGCGGGCGCATCGATACGGAGCATCCGGTTAGCCGCTTCGCCCTGACAGTGTTTTTCTTCGGGCTGCACCAGGGCACCATCGTGCTGATCAAGCGCCTGCTGCTGGCGCAGCCGGAGGCGTGGTTCAGCGTGCAGTTTGCCATCGCCGCGGGAGTCAATGGCGTGGCCTCCGTAGGGCTGTTTTTCCTGATGGACCGCCTGCGTAAGAGCGCGTAGTTCCTGCGCAAGAGTAGTTTGCAGTTCCCGCGATTCGTCGTTTTCTTTTTTCCAAGAGAGAGCCGGGCTGAAGAGCCTATGTGGCAACCGCAAGATCAGTTCCTCAGCGGCTAAAGCCGCATTGAAAAGAAAGAATTTTTGTCGGAGCTAAAGCTCCGACCCCCTAAAAACAAGAGTTGCCACACAAACTCTGAAGCCCGGCCTCTACATCCGCCGGCAGAACGTTCGGCAGTCCTAACTCGTCAAGAGAAACTCTTTGAAGTCGTCGTAGTGGGAGGAGATGGGCAGGGAGAGTTTGGGGCGTTGGAGGCAGGCGGCCAGGCGCGCGGGGAGTTGCGGCGCGGAACCAATGGCGCGGGTGACAACTTCGGCGAATTTGGCGGGATGCGCGGTGGCCAGCACCAGCCCCTGCGCCGGTTCGGGAAAGGCGCGGCGGTAGGCTTCCCAGCCGAGCACGCCGACGGCGGTGTGCGGATCGGCGACATAGCCGAAGCGCTCGTGCAGCGATTTCATCATGCCCAGGGTTTCTTCGTCGGAGGCGCCGTGGCCCCAGATTTCGCGCTGCACAAGCTCGAGGCGGTTGCGGCAGAGGTCCAGCAGGCGCGGGAAATTATTGGGATTGCCCACGTCCATGGCGTTCGAAAGCGTGGCCACGGAAGTGCGCGGATGAAAACCGCCGCCGCGCAGATATTCCGGCACGACGTCGTTGGCATTGGTGGCGGCGATGAAGCGGGCCACGGGCATGCCGATGCGCTTGGAGAAAAGTCCGGCGGTGAGATTGCCGAAATTCCCGCTGGGCACGGAGATGACCAGCGGCGTGGTGGTCTGCGGCAGCAGGCGGTAGGCGGCCACGTGATAGAAAATTTGCGGGAGCAAGCGGCCGACGTTGATGGAATTGGCGGAGGTGAGGTTGAGGCGCTGGTTCAGTTCGTCGTCGGAAAAGGCCTGCTTGGCCAGGCGCTGGCAATCGTCGAAGGAGCCGGAGACTTCCAGGGCGGTGACGTTTTCACCGAGGGTGGTGAACTGTTTTTCCTGGGCCACGCTGATGCGCCCGGAAGGATAGAGGATGACCACGCGAATGCCCGGCACGCCCAGAAAGCCATGGGCCACGGCGCTGCCGGTGTCTCCGGAGGTGGCCACCACGACGGTGAGCGGGCGAGTCTCCTCGCGCACGAAATAGCCCATGAGCCGCGCCAGAAAGCGCGCGCCGAAATCCTTGAAGGCCAGCGTGGGCCCGTGGAAAAGTTCGAGAATGTGCAGTCCCGGCGAAAGCGAAACGAGCTTGAGCGGAAAATTGATGGTTTCGCTGACGATCTGCCAGAGCGCCTCTTCCGGCACGGCCGGCCCGGCGAAGGGCTTGACCACGCGGAAGCACACTTCGGTGAAGGGCAGCTTGCGGAACTCATCGAGTTCTTCCGGCGAATGGCGGGCGATCTCCACGGGCATGTAGAGTCCGCCATCGGGAGCCAAGCCTCGGAGGACGGCGCCGCGCAGCGAGGTCAGCGGGGCTTTTCCGGCGGTGCTTTTGTATCTCATCGAGTGGAGGAGTCTCCCGCGAGGGCGCGTTGGATTTTTTCCAGAAAGTCCGCGGCGGTGAGCGACGGATCGCGCAGCTCGGCCAGCGGAATCGTGCAATGCGCCAGCGCTTCGTAGCTTTGCCGCCGCGCGGCAATCAGCGCCGGGTAGCAGCGCGCCACGGTGTCGCGCGGGGCTTCGCCGGGGCGGGGCTGGAAGGCGCCGCGCCAGAGCACCGGCTTGGGGTCGGCGAGGTAGCGCTCGATCAGCAACTGGCGCTCCTGTTCCGAAGCCGCCAGGTAGACCACGGTCATCTGCCGGCGCAGGCGCAGCAGCAGATGGTTCCCGGCATGGATGACGCTGCCGGTGGTGTCCAGCACGAGCGGTTTTTGCGCGTCGCGGGACAAATCATCGAGGACTTCACTCAGCACGGCAATCTCTTCCTGCAGGTACTGCGCTTCCCGCTCGGCGTAGTGCGGGCTGTCCGGCCAGCCCATCCATGCGGCCACGCCGCCGATGCCCTGGTAGCCGCCGGCGGCCAGCAGCGGCTGCAGGCGCTGCTCGATCAGGTCGTCGCAGGACAGCGCGGGGCTGCCTTGCGCGGCCAGCTTGCGCGTCCAGAAGGATTTTCCGGCGCCGGACATGCCGATCAGGGCCAGCCTGAGTGGAGTGTTCAAGGTGTTCGCCATCGCGCTGCAGTGAATTTCTAAAGATAACACGAGTCGGCGGCCCGCGCTTGCTCCCCTGCCGGGAAAGAACCTGTCCGCGCAGGCAGCTTGCGCCGGGCCACGCCCGATGTTACGTTTGAAAAAGCTTTCGCCGGCGCGCATTCCGCGCCCGGAAGCGGCAGTGGCGCGGAGCGGCGAAACGAGCAGTGGCACGTACAAGCCTCCGTAGCGCGGAGGGCGCAGCGCTCCCCCGGCAGGACCGGGGCAGCCGCGCGGGGTTCAAAAAGAGTGTCGTACTGGTTCCGCAACGAAAACCGGCTTCCCCAAGGGCGGCTCTCGGCCGTCTCCTACATCAGCGCGGGCATGATTGGGCTGCTGCTGCTGGGTTTCTGGAAGCTGCAGGTCATCGACTCCGACAAATATATACTCATGGCCGAGCGCAATCGCGAGCGCAATATCGCCATCATCGCTCCGCGCGGGCGCATGCTGGACCGCGACGGCCGCGTCCTGGTGGACAATTATCCCTCCTTCAGCGTCCTGCTGCTGCGCGACGACCCCGCCGCCGTTGCCAAGGCCCTGCCCAACATCGCCCGCGGCCTGAATGTTTCGCTTGAGGACCTGCGCGAGCAGATGAACACCTCGAAGGGCCTGCCGCGCTTCCAGCCCATCGTGATCAAGCCGGATGCCTCCAAGGCGGACATCGCAGTTATCGAAGCGCACCGACAGGAAGTTCCCGTCCTGGAATTGCTCATGATGTACCGCCGCAGGTACCAGCCCGGCGGCTTCATGGCCCACGCCAGCGGCTACGTCGGCGAAGTGAGCGAAAAGCAGATCGAGCAAAGCGATAACAAGCTGCGCGCCGGCGACGTGGTGGGCAAGACCGGGCTCGAGCGCCAGTACAACGAGCGGCTGATGGGCACGGACGGGCAGCGGCGCGTCATCGTCAACAATCTGGGCAAGGAAGTCTCCCGGCTTTCGCAGCAGGACCCCGTTTCGGGCAAGGACATCAATCTGACGATCGATTACGATCTGCAGCTGGCCGCCGAGCAGGCCCTGCAGGATCGCAAGGGCTCCGTCGTGGCCCTGGACCCGCGCACCGGAGAGGTTCTGGCCATGGTCAGCCATCCCGCTCCCGACCCCAACGATTTTGCCACGCGCGTGCCCAAGGAAATCTGGCAGGCGCTCAATGAAAACCCCGATCATCCCTTGCTGAACCGCGCCATTCAGGCGCAACTGGCGCCCGGCTCGGTCTTCAAGATCGCCATGGCCACGGCCATGCTCGAATCCAAAGCCATTCCCGCAAGCTTCACCGCCTACTGCCCCGGCTACGGCACGTTCTACGGAAGAATGTTCAAATGCCACGTCTACGGAAAAGGCGGGCATGGCCTGGTGGACTTCCACAAGGCCATCGTGCAGTCCTGCGACGTTTTTTTCTATAACGTGGGCATGCGCCTGGGGATCGACAAAATTTCCTATTACGCGAGCAAGCTGGGCCTGGGAAGGCGCACGGGCGTGGACCTGCCCAGCGAGGAACCCGGCCTGGTGCCCTCCGAGGAATGGACCGAGCGGGTTTTCCACCGCAAGTGGTACTTGGGCGAAACCATTTCCGTCTCCATTGGGCAGGGGGCCATGACCAGCACTCCGATGCAACTGGCGCGCATGATCGGCGGGGTGGCCATGGGCGGTATTTTCAAGCAGCCGCATCTTCTCAAGGATGCTCCCAATCTGACCGAGGAGCGCTTTCCGCTGGCCGAAGACACCGTGGAAAAAGTGACCCAGGGCATGTATGGCGTCGTGAATGAAGGGGGAACGGCGGCGGGGTCCAAGCTGGAGGGCATCGAATTTTCCGGGAAATCGGGCAGCGCGCAGGTGATCGGCTACGACACGCGCGACAAATACAACAAGCGCAAGGAATTCAAGGACAATGCCTGGTTCGTGGGCTATGCCCCGCGGCGCAATCCGGAAATCGTGGTCTCCGTGCTGGTGGAAGAGGGCGAGCACGGCGGGGCGGTGGGCGGGCCGATAGCGCGGGACGTGGTCAAGGCGTATTATGAAAAGAAGGCTAGGAAATCGGAAGAAATTCTGAAGGCCGGAGCGGTGCCGCAGGGCCCGGGCGGAGAAAAGACCGCGCCACAAGCCGCGGCGGGGCCGGTCAGTAAGACGGAAGAAAAGGCCGCAACCGCCGCCGGAGCGCAGCACTAGCGCCGCGAATGAGGAAGTTGGAATTGGTTCACCATGCTGGATGAGAACAAAACACGGGATTACGACTGGTGGCTGCTGACGCTGATTGTGGCCATCTGCACGATCGGCGTCCTGGAGATCTACTCCGCCACGCACGCCAGCGGGCCCGCGGGGCTGCACATGAAACAGTTGCGCTGGATCGGGCTGGGCGCGGTGATGATGCTCCTGGTCTCGCGCATCGATTACCACCTCATCCTGGACCAGGCCCCGGCTCTTTACGTTTTCGGGGTCAGCGCCCTGGCGGCCGTGCTTTTCTTCGGGGAGAGGCGCTTTGGGGCCAAACGATGGCTTTCCTTCCTGGGGCAAATTCTTCAGGTGTCAGAACTGGTAAAGTTGATTATAATCATTGTGCTGGCGCGCTTCTTCGCGGAAGTGCGCTCGGACCAGCTTTCCCTGGGGGATTTGATCAAAGCCGGGGCGCTGGCCGGTGTGCCGTTGGGATTGATCCTGCTGCAGCCGGATTTGGGCACGGCGCTGGTGCTGATGCCCTTACTGGTCGTCGGCGCGTTTCTCGCCGGATTGCAGTGGAAACATGCAGCGGCCATTGCGCTGATCGGAATTCTGATGCTGCCGGTAGGGTGGCATGTATTGAAGCCCTATCAGAAGGACCGGATCACGGCCTTCCTCAGCCCGGAAGACGACCCCAAAGGGTCGGGCTATCAACTGCTGCAATCGAAGATTGCGGTCGGCTCGGGCGGATTCAATGGCAAGGGATTCGGCAACGGCAGCCAGAATCAACTCGGATTCGTTCCGGTGCGCTACTCGGATTTCATTCTGGCGGCGTGGGCGGAAGAACAGGGCTTTCGGGGTGTGGTCCTGGCTTTAGGTTTGTATCTGGCGTTGCTGCTCCGTTTGGTGCAAAATGCCCAGCGTGCGAAGGATCGCGCGGGAATGTTTTTGGTCATGGGCGTGGCGGCGGCGCTTGGGTTCCATGTTTTGGTGAATGTGGCCATGGTCATCGGCTATATGCCGGTCACCGGCATCCCGTTGCCGCTGATGAGCTACGGGGGTTCGGCTACTTTGTTTGTATTTCTGGCGATGGGTTTGGTCATGAACGTCCGATTGCGCCGTTTCGTTAACTGAACGCGCCGCCAGTTCCGCCAGCCGCCAAAGGAGTATCCGAGCGGCGGCGGACAGGATTTTACGATTGAGGATTGCATCGCTCGCCGTGCAAACGGCAACCATCCAGCAACGGACCAACAGCGAACGCCAGGGAGCGCAACTTCTCCCGGTTTTCGAAAGGCCGGCTTCCCTTCCGGGCGCCGGAGCAGTTGGTGTGTGCCCGGACCCCGGTCCAACGGGGCGGGCCTCTGCCGGACCGCGCACCGCGGCGATGCCTCCTGAGGAGTTTTCATGTCAAAAGAACTGGTTATATCCGCACCCGCCCATGAACGGCGAGTCGCGATTCTGGAAGAAGGCCAACTCGTAGAAATCTATATCGAGCGCGAAAAAGAGTTCGCGCTCGTCGGCAGCATCTACAAGGGACGCGTCAACCGCGTCCTGCCCGGCATGCAGTCCGCCTTCGTGGATATCGGCCTGGACGGCGACGCTTTCCTCTACGTCAGCGACGTTCGCGGCGATCGGCGCCGGCAGGCTGCCGAAACCGGCGCGGCGCACGAGACCGAACGCCAGCCCGAAATCCGCACGGAAACGCCCTTTGTGCTGCCCGGCGAAGTCCTCAGCAAGGTGCAAGGTTCCGCGGCGCCCGCCGAGCGTGATGAGGACTCTCAGCCTCAGGAAAACTTTGGCAACCGCGAACAGCAGCCCCGGCGGGAATTCCAGCCCCGCGGCGAGGGCGGATATAACCGCGGAGGCGATCGCGGCGGCCGTGGCGACCGTGGAGGCCGCGGCGGGCGCGGTGGTGACCGCTTCGGCGGACGCCGCCGGGGACGCGGCGGAAGCGGTGGCGGACGGCCGGGTGGCCGGGATCTGCCGCCTTCAAAATATGCGTCGCCCCAAGGGCCGCCACAAGGCTCCGGGGCGGCTCCCGGACAGGGCCGCGAACCGCGCGGGTTTGGGCCTCGCGGCTATGAACCGCGTGGTTTCGAACAGCGCGGCGGCGAAGCGCGCCGTCCAGATGCGGCGCGGTTTGCTCCTCCAGCGCCTTCTGCGGGCGGCGAAGAGCCCGTCCTTCGGCCCGGCGAATCCCTGGCTAAGTACCGCGGACGCCCCGCCACCAT
>JAIQGC010000047.1 GCA_020072805.1 Terriglobia bacterium | reverse complement strand
GTGAATCCCACCGCGGACATGCCCCAGTACCGTTTTAATTCCGCGGATCTCGAGGCTCTCACCACGGCGCTGCTCAGCATGACCGGCGCTTCCTCCGGCGGCGCACTTGAGCGCGTGACCGTCCCGCGCAAGCCCGCAGAATTTCAACCCACCGGAGAATTCGCCCGGCTCTACGACCGCTACAAATGTTCCGTCTGCCACCAATTCAACGGCTACGGCGGAACTCTCGCCACCGACCTTTCCTATGAAGGCAGCCGCGCGCAGCGCCAGTGGCTCATCGAATTCCTCCGGAATCCGCAGACTCTCCGCCCCAGCCTCGTCCTGCGCATGCCCCAATTCAATATGACCGCCGAGGATGCTTCTCTCCTCGCCGACTCCATCGGCCAGACTCTGCGTCACCCGGCCGTAAATCCCGCCGCGGTGGACCCCGCGCAATTCACGCCGCAAATGGCGGCGCAGGGAAAACAGCTCTACGAGGAAAAATATCAGTGCCAGTCCTGCCACTCCATCGGGTCGGGCGGCGGATACGTCGGACCCGAACTGAGCAACGTGGGCAACTGGATGACCGCGGCCTGGATCGCGGCGTGGCTGAAAGATCCCCAGGCGCTCCTCCCCGGAGGCATCGAGCCGCGCCGCACGCTTTCTCCTGATGAAATACAGGCGCTTACGGCTTACTTGATGACTTTGCGGCAGAAGGAGCCCGCGGCGCATGCGGCCACCGCCGGAGCTGAAAAATGAAACAACTCTTCGCCATGCTTGCTCTGTTTTTCTCCCTGGCGCTGCTTTTCTCCGCGATTCGCGAAAACGCCGCCGCGCAAACCGATTCCCGTCCAAAATCCTACGCTACCGAGCCCGACTGGAACGATCCTCAGCGCCTCATCCCCCTGAATTTCCAGCAGGCCCGCGGCCAGCGTCTTTTTTATCAATATTGCGTCTGGTGCCATGCCGATGCGACTCCCGCTGGACCTTCCAACCGCGCAAACCTGAGCCCTGTACCTCCCCTGCTGAATGACGGCGCCGCCTTGAATGGAAAGAGCGACGAATTTCTCCGCGACATCATTACGCGAGGCGGCGGCGCACTGGGGAAATCGGCCATGATGCCTCCTTATGGAGGGACGTTGACCCGCGAGGAGATCCGGGCGGTAATCGCCTTCGTTCATGCCATCGCTCAACCGGCTTTCCAACCGGCGGCCGCTCGATAATGCCAGGCATTCAGAGGAATCCGCTAGAGAGGGAGGCCGCTGAATGTGGTCAATTCTACCAAGTCAGGTGGGTGAAATAACTCATACTGCGTGATTTAACGCAATCAGAGCGCGAAATTAGGAGCAGCCGAAAATGTCCTAAGTGTTGTAACGTCTTTAGTTTCAGTGTATTGTGAATTTGCTGTGGATTCAGGTAGGTGGTTCTAGAAATGCACAATTCAGAATAGATACTCCGAATTGGAGAAATCACTTGAACGAACTGCCGGCTACAATTCGCTACGCAATCAAGATCCTCATATTTCTGGCATTGTCTCCTTGCCATCCGGTTTCGGCGGCTGCGGTCGCCAAAGGCACTCGCGTTCCTCCGTCGCAAGCGGCCAAGATTCTGCACGCTCTGCGTTGGGGAGGATTGACGCGGTCCCGCCGGGGCTCGAGCGGGGGTTACGAGCTTCATCAAAAGCCCGAGGAGATTCGGGTGGAGCAGGTGGTGAACCTCTTTGTGCTTCCTCCGGATGAGGAGGATTCCAATGTGGCGGACGATCCCTTGCAACAGATGTGGAAGAAGGCCGAAACGCAGTCGCAGCGGGAATTGATGCAGCTCACGATCGCGGAACTCTGCCGGCGAATGCCCGCGCAAACGGGGGAGCAGGATCTCCACGGGGCCAACCCAGGGTTTTAGGCCGCAACTCAATTCAGGGCCGGTATGTTAGGGACCACAGTTGAAGGAAAAGAAAAGGAGGCAAAAATGATGAATACAAAAAGTGGTGGTGTTCTGTTGACGGCGGCGATACTGACAGGGGCGTTCGTCTACATGCTGTTTGTGTCGGCGCCGCGGGTTTCGGCGATCCCCGCGTTCGCGCGCAAATATCAAACCTCGTGCACAACGTGCCACAGCAACTACCCGGAATTGAACGATTTTGGCGAGGCTTTCAAGAAGAACGGCTTTAAGTTCCCGAAGGACGATGAGGTGTTCGTAAAGGAACCGCCGGTGATGCTGGGGTCGAAGGCGCAGAAGGAAGCCTTCCCCGGCGCGGTCTATCCGGGAGAAATGCCAGGATCGATTCCAATCGGTTTCCGCTACTCGGGATTTTTCACGATGAACAACAAGCGCCCGCTGGGCCTCGGTTTTACCCCGCGGACGGATATGTTCACTCCGAACACGTTCACCATCATCAGTGCGGGGAGTTTTGGGCAGAACATCTCGTTCTGGATCGACGATGACGTTTCCACCGGCGGCTCCGGCGCGGACGGCGGGCTGGGCGACGGCTATCTGAAGTTCAACGATTTGGGCCACTATCTCAAGCTGCCCAAAGACACGCTGAACGTGCGCTTCGGGCAGTTCGAACTGGACCTTCCGTTTTCCGAGGCGCGCTCGGTCTATCCCTCCGGTTACGACATCTTTGATCAGATGAGCGTCGCGGGAGCCTGGCAGACGAACGGTTATCCGCTGATCATGCCGACCACCAACAACCCGTTCACGCTGGGAGCGCCGCAGCGAGGCATCGAAATCGGCGGCTATCCCAATGACGGCAATTTCTCCTGGTCTATTGCGGTGGTCAACGGCAGCAATGACGGCCTCGCGGCGCGCAATTCCAAGGATGTTTACGCGCGTATCTCCCAGAAATTCAATCTGGAACGCGATTCCACCTCGCGCAAGGAAGTCCAGGCCGCCGGTCCCACCGGACCGCGCGACCATACCTCGATTCGCGTCGGGGCTTTCTACTACTACGGCCGCAACGTCCAGAACGTCGGGAGTCAGACCTATTCCTACCTGGGCGCCATTCGCGAGCCGTTCTACCGGGTTGGCACGGACCTCCGTTTCAAGTATCGTCATGCGGAGCTGTTCGGCGTGCTGATGTACGCCCACGACAGGAATCACCTGATCGACACGGAAGCGGGAACGATCGCCTCGGGGCTTCCAGTAACCTACAGCGGCGGATTCGCCGGGTTGAATTACTGGCTCTATCCGTGGATGATCGCCAGCCTGCGCTATGATGCGGTGAATTCGCCGGCGGACTTTTTCAACGGCATGTCCAGGAATGCGACGCGCAACCGGATCACTCCTGGATTGCAGATTCTGGTCCGTAGCAACATCAAGGTGGTGACGGAATATCAGCACGGCTGGGAGCAACCGAATCCCGCCGGCCCGAATCCATTCTTCAGGGCCAACACCTTCGTCACCGGAATCGACTACTCGTTCTAAGGGAATGGCCGGGGTCGCAAGGCCCCGGCCAGCAATAAAGTTTAATTCACTGAATCAGTGAGGAGAGGAATGAAAATGAAAACGATGAGCAGACTGGCGTTAGCGGTGGCAGGATTCGTGGCGGTGGCGGGAATGGCGTTCACGGCGCAAGCGGGCGAGATCAAGGGCAAAGTGAGCGTGCAGGGGCTGAAGTCGGCGGAAAATATCGCGGTCTATGTGGATGCGATCGCGGGCAAGACCTTTCCGGCGCCGGCCGAGCATGTGGTGATCGACCAGAAAAAAATGGCGTTTATTCCGCATGTGGTTGTTGTATTGAAGGGAACCACCGTGGACTTCCTGAACAGCGATCCCGTGGGGCACAACGTCTATTGGCCTTCGGTCAGCGGAAACAAGAAGCTTTCGCACAACCTGGGAACCTGGCCGAAGGATCAAAAGAAGCCCTTCCAGTTTAACGACCTGGGCGTGGCTTCGCTGCTCTGCAACGTGCACCCGGAAATGTACGGCTACGTCGTCGTCGTGGCCACCCCGTATTTCGCGGTGACCGGCAAGGACGGCTCGTTTGAAATCAAGGGCGTTCCCGCGGGCACCTACACCCTGAAGACCTGGAGCGAAGACGGCAAGCCCACGACCCAGAGCATCACGGTGGGCGAAGGCGCAGCGACGGCTGATATCACGGTCAAGAAGTAAGGGAAGCAAGGGAAACTACGCGCGTAACCGGGAGGCATGCCATTACGACTCGAAGCAAACTCGTTGACCTGGACTGGCTGGAATCCAACTTTCCCTGCATGCAGGCCTGCCCCGTCCATACCCAAGCGGGACGCTACGTCTCCTTGATCGGCGAAGGGCGCTACGAGGAAGCTTACCGCTACGCGCGTACTCCCAATCCTTTTGCCTCCGTCTGCGGGCGGGTTTGCGGGCACCCCTGCGAGCCCGCCTGCCGGCGAGGGTCCTTTGACGCGCCCATCTCCATCCGCGCGCTCAAGCGTTTTCTTACGGAACGCCACGGCCCGGAATCGCGCAATCCGGTCGAGCTGTTCTCCGAAAAGCCCCAGGTGGTGCATGCGGAGAAGATCGCAGTCATCGGTTCGGGACCGGCGGGACTTTCCGCGGCGCACGATCTGGCCCTGCTGGGCTATGCGGTCACCATTTTTGAAGGAGCGGCGGTTCCCGGCGGCATGATGCACCTGGGAATTCCGGAGTACCGCCTGCCGCGGGACGTTTTGCAGGCGCAGATCCGGGAAATCCTGGATCTTGGTCCGGAACTGAAATTGAACTCGCGGCTGGGCCGCGATTTTTCTTTGGCGGACCTGAAGAAGCAGGGCTACAAGGCCGTGCTGATGGCCTTCGGGCTGCACCGCAGCCGCGACCTCAACCTGCCCGGCAATGATCTCGACGGCGTGGTCAAAGGCATCGATTTTCTTCTCAATGTCAATCTCGGCTATCGTTTTTCCATTGGCAAGCAGGTTGTGGTCATCGGCGGCGGCAATGTGGCCATCGACGTGGCGCGTTCGGCCATGCGCGCGCAGCAGAAAATGGCGCAAGCAGGCTCCGGCGAAGCGCTGCCGGACGAGCTGACCTCCAGCGAGCAGGACGTGGCCATGAAGGAGTTCATGGACGTCTCCCGCGCCGCTCTGCGCATGGGCGCCCGCGAAGTCCATCTGGTGTGCCTGGAATCCCGCGCGGAGATGCCCGCCTCCGAAGAAGAGATCACCGAAGGGCTGGAAGAGGGAATCCGCATGCATCCCTCGCTCGGCCCCCGCCAGTTCGTTGGAAAGAACGGCAAGCTGACCGGCCTGGAAGTGATCCGCTGCGTATCGGTTTTCGATGAGCAGCGCCGCTTCAGCCCCAAGTTCGCCGAGGGCACCGAGCACGTGATCCCCTGCGATACGGTCATCCTGGCCATCGGTCAGGCCTCCGACCTTACGTTCCTGACGCCCGCCGACGGCATCGAGACCACCCGCCAGGGCACGCTGAAAATTGATAACGAAACCCTGATGACTTCCGCGCCGGGCATTTTCGCCGCCGGGGATATCGCTTTCGGCCCGCGCCTGATCATCAACGCCGTCGCCGACGGCAAAAAAGCTGCCGAGCAGATTGACAAGTACCTGCGCGGGTCGGAGTGGAAGCCCAAGTCCAAATTCGTCCGCGTCACCGTCCTCGACCATCACGAAATGGCCGAACACTACGACGAATATTCGCGGCTTCCCGTGCCGGTGATTCCGCTCGAGCGCCGCACGGGCGTGGCCGAAGTGGAAGTGGGCTTCACGGAAGCGCAAGCACGCGAAGAAGCCTCGCGCTGCCTGAAATGCTGGATCAACACGATTTTCGAAGGCACCGAAGTGAACGGAACGGAATGTATTCTCTGCGGAGGATGCGTGGACGTCTGCCCGGAGAATTGCCTCAGCCTGGTGCCGCTCAGCCGCTTCGATTTCGCCGAAGCCACGAAAACGCAGTTGGCCGGCGAAGCGGACTGCCGCGCATTCGACCTGCAGCACCTTACGGCGGAGGAACTTCCCGCCGCCGAGGGCTCGGTGATGGTGAAGGACGAATCGGTGTGCATTCGCTGCGGGCTGTGCGCCGAGCGCTGCCCGGTGCGCACCATCACCATGGAAGCGTTTGAAGTGTTCGACCACGATCCGGATCTGGTAAACATCGAGGAGATTGTGCTTCGGCCATGAGCGACACAAAACAGCAGCCCCCCGTCAACGAACCAGAAAAAAGCCACCCAGCCGGCGCCGGCAAGACGCGCCGCGACTTCCTGAACGAAATCACTCTGGGCGCGCTGGGCATCGCCGGCCTGGGATCGGCGGCGGTCACCTACCAGTTCTTTTCGCCCAACGTGCTCTTCGAGCCGCCCACGACGTTCCGCGCGGGCACGCCGGACCTTTATCCGGTGCATTCCGTCTCTTTCCTGCAGGATCAGCAGGTGTATATCGTGCGCATGCCCGAGGGATTTTACGTGGTCTCCGCGGTGTGCACCCATCTGGGCTGCATCACGCAGTGGAAGCCGGAAGCGGAGATGATCGCCTGCCCCTGTCATGGCAGCAAGTTCCGGACGGACGGCACGAAGATCGAAGGCCCCGCGCCGCGCCCGCTGCCGCATTTTTCGGTGACCTTGACGCCCGATGGGGAATTGCTCGTTGATAAGCTGCAGACCGTAAAACCAACGCAAGTGTTGAAAGCCTGAGGAGCAACATGGCCACGACGTTACATTCGTTACTCGATCAGCTTCGCGAGACCCGCGCCTGGAAATCCGTCTTCCGCCGCGGCCCCGCGCTGACCAATCGCACGCGCAGCCAGGCCGTATTTGGCAACCTCTTCCTGCACTGGATGCCGGTGAAGGTCCGCGAAAAGTCTCTGGCCGTGCGCGCGTCCTACTATCTGGGCTCGATCTCTTTCCTGCTTTTTCTTGCGCTGACCATCACCGGGATTCTGCTGATGTTCTATTACCATCCTGCGGTGCCGCAGGCTTACCGGGACATGAAGGATCTCCGCTTCGTGGTCTCCAACGGCGTGTTTCTGCGCAATGCCCACCGCTTGGCGGCGCAATTGATGGTCCTGCTGGTGTTCCTGCACATGTTCCACGTCTTTTATCGCGGCGGCTACAAACCGCCGCATGAGTTCAACTGGGTGGTCGGCGTGATCCTGCTGCTGGTGACGCTGTTCCTGAGCTATACCGGCTATCTGCTGCCCTGGGACCAGCTGGCCTTCTGGGCCATCACCGTGGGCACCAACATCATGTCGGCCATGCCCGTCATTGGAGGCAAGCTTCGATTCACTCTTCTGGGAGGCAACCTCGTGGGAGAAAACGCCCTGCTGCGATTTTACGTGATGCATGTGGTGGTGCTTCCGCTGATCGCATTTCTGTTCATCGGAATTCATTTCTGGCGGGTGCAGAAAGACGGCGGCCTGACCGTACGGAGTAAAGATGACGGAAAAGAATAAAATCGAAACAGGATTCGGCTCCGACGCGAAGAAGAATCCGCAACGCATCGTCTTTGTGACGCGGAAGACGTCGGCGAAAGTTACGGACGACCGCGGCCCGCTGCTGATGACCTACCCGCACCTGCTGCTGCGCGAGGCCATTGCGGCGCAGATTCTCACCGTGGCGGTGGTGCTGGTGGCGCTGTTTTGGGACGCCCCGCTCGAGCAGCTGGCCAATCCGCTGCTCACGCCCAACCCCGCGAAGGCCCCCTGGTATTTCCTGGGCTTGCAGGAGCTGCTGCACTATTTTCCGCCTTTCGTCGCCGGGGTCATCCTTCCCGGGCTGGTGGTCCTGGCCCTGATCGTGATTCCTTACTTCAACGTGAACATCGAGGGGGCGCCCATCTGGGAGCGCAATCCCGCGCGGCATTTCCGCAATTACGTGGCGGTGATTGTCGCGCTGACCGTGCTGCTGGCGGCCTTCGATGCCTGGACGGTTGCGGCGCCGACGCTGGCCATCGGCGCGGTGCTGATCTGGTCCTACTTTGCAAAATCGGAAGCCAGCGCCGCCGCGCGCTATTTCCGCAGCCGTCCGCTTTCCTGGTGGCTGATGACCTGGTTCGTCTTTGTTGCGTTAATCCTCACCCTGGTCGGCACGTTCTTCCGTGGTCCGGGCTGGTCCTGGGTATGGCCGTGGAGACCTTATGGCGCCTGAAGAAATGGGCAAAGTATCGTATCGAATGCGGCTGGTGTTTGCCGTATGCAGCTTGCTGTTCGTGGCCACCCTGGCGGTTTCTCCGGTCAAGGATTTGCTGCGCGAATGGAAGCACTATAAGCGCGGCTATCTGAATCTGGCGCGGTCGCGGCCGGACACCAAGCGGCTCATCGCCGACTTTCGTCCCGACCTCGATCAGATCTGGATTCCGGAGATGAACGTGGTGGATCGCTGCACCTCCTGCCATCAGGGGATCACGCAGGCGACGCTGGCCGACGCCAATGTTCCGCAGCCTTACCGCGCGCATCCGCCCATCCCGCATCGCGTGAAGGAGTGGGGCTGCACGCCCTGCCATCGCGGACAGGGAGCGGCGACGGAAGTTGCAGAGGCGCACGAAACCACGCTGGCGTGGGAACAACCCATTTTGCCGGGACGCTATCTTGAAGGCGCTTGCGGCTCCTGCCATCGCGACGCCCGTCCCGAAACGCCCAAGCTCAATCGCGGGCGGCAATTGCTCGAAAGCCACAACTGCGCCGGTTGCCATCACCTGCAGGATATCCAACGCGCCGCGATGCCCGGCCCCGACCTGACCAACGTGGGCACGAAGGTCAGCCGCGCATGGATTTACAAGTGGCTGAAGGAGCCGCGCACCGTCCTGGACGATACGGGAAGCGTCAAGGTTAACGGGTATGAGATGGAAGAGTCTCCGCGCATGCCGCAATTCCGCCTGAGCGAAAAAGAGCTGACCAATCTGTCCGCGTATCTCAGCTCGCTGCGCAGCCATCCGGTTGCTCCGTACAAGTTCAGCCCCGCCGTCCTGGCCCAGTGGTCCAAGCGGCCCGACGTGGTGGACCAGGGAGAACTGCGCTTCCGGCAGATGTTCTGCTCGACCTGCCACTCCTTTGCGGTCACCCGCGCCGGCGAAACCAAGATGATCGGCGGCGAAATCGGCCCGGAGCTGACCAAAGTGGCCAGCAAGGTGAATCCGGACTGGCTAGTGGCCTGGCTGCTCAATCCCCAGGCTTATCTGCCGCATAGCAAGATGCCGCGCTATGAATGGAGCGAAGCGGACCTGTACAAGGTCACCCGCTACATTCAGGCCAAGCTAACCGATTCGGATCTTCTCAGCACGGTGCCGCAACTGGGCGAGCCGGCCAAGGACGAAATCGCGGAGGGAAAGAAAACATTCCTGGAAAAGGGCTGTTCCAGCTGCCACGCCATCGAAGGGATGCCGCCGCAAAAGGATTTCGGTCCGGACCTTTCCGCGCTGGGCAGCAAGAACGTCTCGCAGCTGGAATTTGGAAAATCCACGATTCCGCGGAACCTGATCTCCTACATTCAGTCCAAGATCACCGATCCTTCCTCCGTGAACCAGGCCGCGCGCATGCCGCAATATAATTTCAACGCGGCGGATCTGGACGCCATCACCACCGCCCTGCTGGCCATGACCGGGCCTCCCCCGACCAGCGCGCTGCAGAAGCTGACGGTGCCGCGTCCCAATCCGCAGTTCCGCCCGGCCGGGGAATTCGCGCAGGTCTATGAGCGCTACCAGTGCGCCGACTGCCACAAGTTCAACGGCTTCGGCGGCGATCTCGCTCCCGACCTCACCTACGAAGGCAGCCGCGCACAGCGCCAGTGGATCGACAGCTTCCTCAAGAGCCCGCAAACGCTGCGGCCGACGCTGATCTTCCGCATGCCGCAATTCAATATGACCGATCGCGAAGCCGCCATCCTCGCCGATTATCTGAGCATGGTTATGCAGAGCCCGGATGTGCGGCCGGGATCGCTCAATGTGAAGGACCTGACGCCCGCGCAGGCCGCACTGGGCAAGCAGCTTTATGAAGTGAAATACCAGTGCCAGTCCTGCCATACCATCGGCTCGGGCGGCGGATACGTCGGGCCCAACCTGAACAACGCCGGCAACTGGCTCAAGCCGGAATGGGTCGCGGCCTGGCTGGCCAATCCGCAGGCGCTGATTCCCGGAACAATCGAGCCGCAACGCTCGATGACGCCCCAAGAGATCAAGGCCATCACCGCCTACCTGATGACGCTTCGCCAGGGCGGCGGCAAGGCGGCGCAGAAGAAAGCCGCGGTGCAGGGAATGAGCCGCGGAGGAAATGGAGTGGCCGGACAATGAAGCTGCGAACCTTGCTGTTACTTTCCGCCGTCCCGGTGTTCCTGCTCGCTGCCGGAGGATGCCGCAAGCCCGCCGCGCCGGCCAAAGCGGATGCGTTGCGCAACGCCTACGACGTCGAAGTGGACTCGAACGATGCCACGCACATGATCCCGCTCAGCTACCAGCAGGCTCAGGGCAAGCGCATCTTCTACGCCGATTGCGTTTGGTGCCATGCGGACGCCACGCCCGCCGGACCCTCCAACCGCAGCAATCTCACGCCGGTTCCCCCGCTGCTCAGCGACGGCACGGTATTGAACGGCGTGAGCGACGACTACATGAAAAATATCATCACCCTCGGTGGGAGCGCGCTGGGCAAGTCTGCTATGATGCCCCCCTGGGGACGCACGCTGTCTCCCGAAGACGTCAAAGCGGTGATCGCCTATGTCCGCGCGGTTGCGCAGCCTCCCTATCAGGCTCCGGCGCAGGCAGGGTCGCCATACACACGGGAAGGAACGGCGGGCAGCCCCTCTAAATGAATCTGAAAATGAAAATCTTCCGGCGCGCAGGCACGCTGCCGGCCATCGTTCTGTTGGGCACATTCTTTCCGCTGGCTGCCTCTCCCGCGGCCGCGCAGGTGCACCCGGCGGAGATCGTCAATCCGCAGCTGAAAACGCTGGAGGAAACCTACTTCCAGCAGTTGATCGCGCTCAACCATAAAATCGCCGCCGCCAAATTCCCTCTGGAATTTAAGTTGAGCCGCTACGTGGGTCTCAGCCCCAAGCAGCAGGAGGGCGCGGACAGCCGCGGCCTCGAGTTCGTCAAATTCAGGGACCGCTTCATCCTGAAAGTCACGGGCAACTACAACGCCGCCTACAACGCCGACCTGCTGACCCAAAACCAACGCGCCAGCCGCACCTTTCTGGACGTGTTCCTTCCCATCTTGCGCATCCTGACGCAGGATTTGCCCCCGGATCTCGCCTGCGACGGAATCGGCTTGGAGATTTCCTACCATGTGCGCCGCCGCACGAAAGCCTCCGACTTTGAAGGCAAGGAAATCCTCGTTGTTGTGTTTGACCGCGATAAAGCATTCGGCTTCGCAGGAATGACCGCCGAACAGCAGCAGGATGTCGTGAGCCATTCCCTGGTTTATGTGGATGGAAAGGAATTTGGCCTCGCGCTGAATCAGGCCGACCCCATTGACGTTCAGGCGCTCAATCCCTCCTTCGCCTCCGCGGCCGCTTCCGCTGTCGCTGCACCGCCCGCTTCGCATACGCTTCCCTCGTATGCGGCGGCTTCTTCGGAAAAACTCACGCTCCATCCCGCGGCTCCCGCGCCGGGAACGCCCGAAGGCGGCCCCGTAACCCCGGGCCAGCCCGCCAAAACCGAAGCGCCGGAGAAGTCCGCCACCCCGGCCACGCAGGAGTCCGTTGACCGCGCGCAGGCCAAATATCAGGCGCAACTCGACAGCTTCGCCAAGGAAGGCGCGAGCAAGTTTCACTTTGTGGACTATGCGCCCCCGGCCTTCGCCCTGTTCCGCAAGCAGGTCGCCCTGCAGATCACCCTGCGCAATCCCAAACCATTCGATCCCGAGGCCACTTCCATCTATAAACGCGCCGCCCGCAGCTTCGATCTCTTCCTGGCCCCGCAGTTGAAGGGCATGCTGGAAAAACTCCCCGCCGACCTGGAATGCGACGCCCTAGATATCACCGTACTCAACCAGCTCGGCCCCAAAACTTCTTCCTCCGAAGCCCTCGAGTTTGTCTTCCCGCTGGCCATGCTGCGCCAGTTCACCGACGCCGAAATCACCAATCAGGAGCTGATCAACCGCAGCATCGTCCTGGTGAACGGCGTGCGCGTCGCCATCAATCTTCAGCAGGTCGAATAACGCTCCGCCAGGCTCCCGGTCGGGTACGCCATCCCTGCAAATCCATGGCAAGTGCCCCCATCATCCGGCGACTTGCAACGAACAACTCAGCCTGAAATCCAAAGAAATTCGGTTACCGTGCGTTTCCGGGGTGAACGGCGGGCGGCTCGCCGGGCGCTGGATGGATCTGCGGGAGAGGGGCCGGAGGGAACCAGGGAGTGGCCATGGCCCGCCCGTACTCTTCTTGAGTAATTTCGTTGCAGTCCAGGAGCTTTTTGAGGACGACCGCGCGGTTGCGCATCGCGGTATCCAGGTCGAGGAAAGGCTGGCGGCGGCGCGGGTTGGGGAGGAGCCCCGCCAGCATGGCCGATTCGGCCCAATTGAGACCGGAGGCGGGCTTGCCGAAATAGAAACGGGCGGCGGCTTCCGCGCCGGTCACTCCCTCTCCCCAGTCCGCGATGTTCAGGTAGATTTCGAGAATCTGCTCCTTGCTGAGAATGTCTTCCAGCCGCCAGGCCAGCACGGCCTCGCGGAGCTTGCGGCGTATGGTCTTCTCCTGGGAGAGGAACAGGTTCTTGGCCACCTGCTGGGTAATCGTGCTGGCGCCGCTGGCATATTTTCCGGCGCGCAGGTCCATGACCATGGCCCGGGGAATCTCCCGGAAGGCGATGCCGTGATGGGAAGGGAAGTCCGGGTCTTCCCAGAGCACCACGGTGGTCTGCAGCTGGGTGGAGACGGTCCAGATAGGGGTCCAGGAAGGGACCGCCCGGGCGGAATAGCGGGCGAGTAGCTGGGCGCGCAGTTCCTCGCCCGCGGGAAGACCGCGGAAGATCCACAGCCAGGCGCCGCCCGCCAGCACGATCAGGAGTCCGGCGGCGGCAGCGAGCCGAGTCTTTACACTACTGCTCTTCATTGTAGCGCTTGGGTCTTTTCTTGTGCCATTCCGACCAGAAGTTGCCGTAGCCTTTGCGGCCCCGCATCAGGTATTCGATGGCCCCCGGTCCGAACTTGAGAACCAGGCCGATGGTGTCGGCCAGGCCGGGAGTGGGCATATCCGAGGTTACGAATTTCACGCTGACGATGGCCATGTAGCGATTGCCCTCGATGGTCATGCCCTTGGGGTGCCGGGGACAGGCGCGAATTGGGCGAATGAGGAAGATGGACTTGCCGTTTTCATCGGTTCTCGTGCGATATCCCCCGGCGACGTTTGTAATCGTGGGATTGTCCCCGTGCCACATGATGTCGGTGGCCGCTTCAAAATCGGGAGAGAGGTAGGGGCTGAAATCCCACCATAGTTCCACGTTTTTCACCGGCCCGTTGAGAGGCATCTTTTTTCCGGCGAGCCAGCCGCACTTGAGCACTTCGTCGGGGACTCCCTGCGAATCGAAGGTAACCGTCGCTTCGATGCCGGCAAGGAAGTTGGGCATTTCCGGATTGAGCAGGTGGATGTGACTCGGCTGCGGAGTGACCTTGATGTTGACGCCGTAGAGAAAGAGCAAGTCGCCGGCGGCTTGCACGACGCCCAGGGTCTTGCCGGCGACCGCGCCGGCCTTTTCCAGGGCATGTTTTTCCAATTCTTCTCCGGCCTTCTCGGCCACGTCTCCGGCGATGTCCGTTCCGCGTCCCCAGGCTTCCTTGGTGTCATCGCCTACAATGTCCTCGCAGCCGCCCGAGGCGTATACCGAAGTCAGTTGCGGCCAGGGGAGCGAGAAGAAGCCGCGGGAAGCATGTGCGGCGGATTTTTGCTGAGGCCCGATGAGAAAATCGAGAGTGAGGAGCCAGGTCTGAATGGGGTCGAGATAGATCTGGTCATGAGGCTTGGTCTTGATCTCGTCGAGAGAATAGGGCCGGATCTGGTGGCGGGCCAGGCCGTCCACCAGCAGGATGAGGAAGCTCATGGGGTCATCGGGTTTTTCCAGCGCCTCGTGGTAGCGGCGATAGACGGACTCGGCCAGTATGGGATCGAGCTTCGCCGGATCCTTCATGTCCAGAAGGGCTTTGCCGAATACCATGCTTTGGTCGGAGAAGGAAACGATATTGTGGTTGTGGTAGGCGTGGGCCAGAATCTTCCACTGGAAATCGTACAAAAAGAAATCCTTATCGCTGTGCTCGGAGCCCGCCAGAATTTTTTCGCCATTGGGCTTGTACACACCCAGATGGATGGCGCGGAAAACATCCAGCAGCAGCCGCGCGGTGCCCTCCTCGCCATGAGCGTTCGCCAGCTGGTTGGCCAGGATGTAGGGCGGGAGGGATCGCAGGGAGTGCGAGAGGTAGGGATTGGTCTCCTGGATGGGATCGCTGAGCTCGGGGTACGGTCTGGAGTGCCAGAACCAGTAGGAGCCGGCCGCGAGGCCCACGGCCAGTAGCGGAGTGAGGATCAGGGCGGAGGCAAACTTCAGCATCGTCCCCGAGGGCATGGTCTGGCTCAGAGCCAGCGATGCGGTGAGGGCCTCCTGCGTGGCGGCCTGCCGCTGCGCGATGGCCAGGGCGGCGCGCATGGGTTCGCCGATTGAGGGGTCCGAGGATTTCATCGCGAATAGAGCCGCGCCGAGCTGGGTGAAGCGCTCGGTGCGGTTTTTCTCGATCGCCCCGGTGGCATTCCGGACGTTTTGCATCCGCGAAGCCACCACCTTCAACTGTTCGTCCAGCGGAGCGACCGCGGCGGAGCGCTCCTGCTCGATGCGCGTCAGTTCGGCGGCGTAGCCCAGATTCTCCTGCGTCAGCCGCTGCGTCTCCGCCAGGGCCGCCGGAAGCCCGGCTTGTGCCGCGGAGATCTGGCCCGGCAACTGCTCCTGTTCGGCGAGAAGCTGCGCGCGCTTGCCGGCCTGCTGGGGATCGGGCGCGGCGCCCGCGGGGGCCGGTTTGTCCAGCGCGGCCAGTTCCGCGCCAAGCGCGGCGCGGCGCGCTTCCAGGCGCCGCACGGTTTGCTCCAGGCCGTCCTGCCTGGCGCGTGCCGCGCGCAGGGATTCGTCCACCGGGCGCTTCTTTTCCTCGACCGCTTTGCGCTGGGCGTCAAATTTCGCGGTTTCCGCGCCCCGTTGCGCCGTGAGGCGCTGCTCCTCCGCTTGCAGATTCTTGCTGGCGCTGTCCAGTTCGCCCGCGTCGCGGTCCATCTGGGTGAGCTGCTGCCGCAGTTCGGGAAACGGCGAGAGATCCATCTGCTGCTTCCATGCCTGCTCGCCCAGTTGCCATTGGGCCTTCGTCATTTCCTCCTGCTGCTTCCGCAACTGGCCTTTCCAGCGCCTGCGTTCCAGCTTTCTCTTCAATTCGCTCCAGCCATTACGGAAAAAGGCGAGGGCCATGGACGTCTCTCCTGATTATTAGGGGTCGAACAATGGATTGAGTTTACAGACAAAAGGCAATCACAAATAGCCGGAAAACGTTCCCGTGCGCCTCTTAGTTATGATTCAGGGAAGCCGGAGTGGCCCCGGCGATTACAGATGGAGGAGCCGCGACAGATAGTAGATCGCCGAGCCGAACAGCGCGGCGCCGGGGATGGTTAGCACCCAAGCCCACACGATGCGCCGCGTGACTCCCCAGCGCACGGCGGAGAGGCGATGCGAGGCTCCCACGCCGACGATGGCTCCGGTGATGGTGTGGGTGGTGCTGACTGGAATGCCGAAATGCGCCGTGCCCAGCAGCGTGAGCGCCCCGGAGGCTTCCGCGGCGAATCCCCCGAAGGGATTGAGCTTGGTGATGCGCTGGCCCATGGTCTTGATGACCCGCCAGCCGCCGGCCATCGTGCCTCCGGCCATCGCCAGATAACAGCAGATGAGCACCCAGTTGGGCACGGCGTAGGTCTTCATCAGCCCGCCGGCCACCAACGCCGTGGTGATGATGCCCATGCCCTTCTGCGCGTCGTTGGCGCCGTGGCCCAGGCTGTAGCCCGCGGCGGAGAAGAGCTGCAGCCGGCGGAACCAGCGGTCCACCTTCTGCGGGCGGTGGTTACGGACGGCCCAACTGGTGATGATGCTGACCAGCAGGCTGACAATCAAGCCAATAATGGGCGCCAGGAAAATGAAAAGCACGGGCATCGTCCAGCCACCCAGGACCAGCGCGCGGAAGCCCGCATAGGTGACGGCCGCTCCGCCATATCCACCCATCAGCGCATGCGAGGAACTGGTGGGCAGGCCGAGGATAAGCGTGATCATGTTCCAGAGGATGGCGCCCATCAGTCCCGCCAGCAGCACGTGCTCATTCACCATTTCGATGTGGACCAAGCCTTTGCCGATGGTCTTGGCCACGGCGGTTCCAAAGAGGAAAGCGGCCACGAAATTCCAGAAGGCCGCCCAGGCCACCGCGCGAAAAGGCGTGAGCACCCGCGTCGAGACGATGGTGGCGATGGAGTTGGCCGCGTCGTGCCAGCCGTTGGAAAACTCGAAGGTCAGCGTCAGGACAATGATGACACCGATCAGCCCCAGACTGCCTAGGCTACCCAGGCTACCCATGGCAGGGCGCCTCGCGGGCGGAGAGCTCATCGAAACGATTGGGCAGGTGTGATTTCATGGGGGCGGCGTCCGGTCAGGCGTTCTTCAGGGTGATGGTTTCGATTACGTTGGCCACGTCCTCGCACTTGTCCACCGCGGTTTCGATGACTTCGAAGATCTCCTTCCACTTGATAATCTGGACGGAATCTTTTTCCTCGTCGAAAAGCTGGGCGATGAGCGTGCGGCAAAGGCGGTCGCTCTCGTTTTCCAGGCGGTTGATCTCGATGCAGTGCTTGAGCACGTGGTCGGGCTTGTTCAGCGCGTGAATTGCCGCGCCGACCTCCTTGGTGGTGTCCTGGAGAATCTTGGCGAGTTCGATCGTGCCGCTGCGCACAGAATCGACCCGATACAGGACGAAGCGGCTGGCGCCGGCGTCAATCAGGTCCAGAACATCATCCAGCTTGGAGCACAGTTCGTGAATGTCTTCACGGTCAAAAGGGGTGACGAAAGACTGGTTCAGCTTGGTGAAGATGTTATGCGTGATCTCGTCACCGGCATGCTCGATGGCCTTGATGCTGGAGGCTTGTTCCGGTACCCCAGTATAGTGGGCGAGCATTTCGACCAATGCGGACGATCCAGCCTGGATATTGACCGCCTGCTTGACGAACAGGTCGTAAAAATCCTCTTCGCGCGGTAGCAATCGGCGCAGGAAACCTGGCATGTCTGTGGACCTCTCTTCGTGGAGCCAGCTGGAATCGTCAAAACTATAGCCGAGCGCGGGCCGCGAGACAAGCGGCAGGGGGGCGGGGTAGCGTGGCAGGGAAGTGACCGCCGGGCAAAAAAAAGGCGCCCCGGTGAGGGGGCGCCTTTTTCAGTTTATGGAGCGTTGGACTAGTACATGCCGCCCATGCCGCCGGGGCCGGGAGCTCCGGCGCCTGCGGCAGCCTTCTTATCGTCTTCCTTCAACTCGGCCACCAGCGCTTCGGTGGTGAGCATCAGGCCGGCAATCGAGGCCGCGTTCTGCAGAGCCAGACGAGTGACTTTGGCCGGGTCGATGACCCCCATCTTGACCATGTCGCCGTATTCGCCGGAGTCCGCGTTGAACCCGTAGTTCTCGTCCTTGGATTCGCGGATTTTCCCGATGACCACCGCGCCTTCATAACCGCCGTTGAGGGCGATCTGACGGGCCGGTTCTTCCAGCGCGCGCTTGACGATGTTCACTCCCACCGCTTCATCGCCTTCGAGCTTCAGCTTCTCGAGTGCGTTGATGCAGCGGAGCAGCGCCGTGCCTCCGCCGGGAACAATGCCTTCCTCGACGGCTGCGCGGGTGGCGTGCATGGCATCCTCGACGCGGGCCTTCTTTTCCTTCAGTTCGGTCTCGGTCGCCGCGCCCACCTTGATGACGGCCACTCCGCCGACCAGTTTCGCGAGCCGTTCCTGCAGCTTCTCGCGGTCGTAGTCGGACGTGGTGTCCTCAACCTGTACGCGGATCTGACGGACGCGCCCTTCGATCTCGGAAGCCTTGCCGGCTCCCTCGACGATGGTGCAGTTGTCCTTGTCGATGGTGATCTTCTTGGCGCGGCCCAGGTCCTCGATCTTCACGTTCTCGAGCTTGATCCCGAGATCTTCCGTGATGGCCTTACCGCCGGTCAGCGTGGCAATGTCCTCGAGCATGGCCTTGCGGCGGTCGCCAAAGCCGGGGGCCTTGACGGCGGCGCACTGCAACGTCCCGCGCAGCTTATTCACGACCAGGGTGGCGAGAGCTTCGCCCTCGACATCTTCCGCCACGATCAGCAACGGCTTGCCCATCTTGGCGATCCCTTCGAGAAGCGGCAGCATGTCCTTCATGTTGCTGATTTTCTTCTCGTGGATCAGGATGCGGCAATCCTCCAGGACGCATTCCATGCGCTCCGGGTCGGTGACGAAATAGGGCGAGAGGTAGCCGCGGTCGAACTGCATTCCTTCCACGACTTCCAGCGTGGTCTCCATGGTCTTGGATTCCTCGACCGTGATGACCCCGTCCTTGCCCACCTTCTTCATCGCTTCGGCGATGATGCCGCCGATCTGCTTGTCGTTGTTGGCCGAAATGGTGCCGACCTGGGCGATCATGTCGCCCTTCACGTCCCGGTGCAGCTTCTTGATTTCCTCGACGGCAACCTCGACGGCCCGTTCAATCCCGCGCTTCAGGGCTGTGGGGCTGGAGCCGGCCGCAACCGTCTTCACGCCTTCGCGGAAGATGGCCTGCGCCAGCACGGTCGCCGTGGTGGTTCCGTCTCCGGCGACGTCGGAGGTCTTGGAAGCGACCTCGCGAACCATCTGTGCTCCCATGTTTTCGAGGGCATCAGGCAGCTCGATTTCCTTCGCCACGGTCACGCCGTCCTTGGTGATGATTGGCGCGCCGAACTTTTTTTCGATCACCGCGTTGCGGCCCTTGGGGCCCAGGGTGATCTTGACCGCGTCTGCGAGGACGTTGACGCCGCGCAGAATGGCCTGACGGGAATTCTCTCCGGTTACGATTTGTTTCGCCATGCTTCTATATCCTCTCTCTGGTGACCGCTTGGTGGTCTACCTGAAATTCACTTGGAACTGCGTGAAAAATGCGGGGTTGGTGGGAAAACTACTTCTTGGCGGCCTTGGCGGCGCCGCTCAGCTTGGCCAGGATCTCTTCTTCGCGAAGGATCAGGTACTCTTCGCCTTCGAGCTTGATCTCCGTGCCTCCGTACTTCCCGAACAGGACGCGATCGCCCGGCTTCACATCCAGCGGGATCAATTCGCCCTTCTCGCGGCGGCCCGGGCCGACTGCGATTACTTCGCCCTCTTGGGGCTTTTCCTTCGCGCTGTCCGGGATGATGATGCCTCCCTTGACGCTTTCCTTCTCTTCGATGCGCTGCACGATAACGCGATCGTGGAGCGGGGTTAGGTTGACTGCCATCTTGCTCATTCCTCCATGACTGATTTCAAACCGAGGTCCCGGTGCGGAAATGCGTTTTAGCACTCCTCTCCGGCGAGTGCTAATATAGGCAAATTCACCCTCCAAGTCAAGCCTTTATCGGACATTCAGGAATCCCCGGCCTTCTCCCTGACAAGAGATAAATGCCGTATTTTGTTAGCGATAGATGGTGCAAGAAATACCTTGCACTTGGCCTCTCTTTTGCTGTACTACCAAGTTGCCGCCTGGCATCCCTATTCGTTTCGCGGCGGAAAGCAGGCTGATGGGCGCACTCTTCTACGTCCGGCTGATTGGCGACACTGCGGGGACTCTGCTGCAGCTTTTCTGGCTGGCGGTGATCCTGGCCCACCGGCGGCGGCGCAATCTGGAGCGCGTCCTGTTTTTTCTCTGTTTTTCCCTGTTCCTCTACTATTCGGGATCGCTCCTGGTGGTCAACGCCCAGATCCATTACCAGGTTGCTCCGCCTGCTCTGAAGACCTTCGCCACACTGATGATTGGCGCGGCATTGTGCCTTCTGCCTCCCTTGCTGGTGCAAATCCACGTGGAGTATGCGCGCATCCGCGGGAGCCTGGGCAGCAAGGGCCTGCGCCGAGCCGTCCTGGCGGCGGCCTATGCGCCGTTGCTCTACTTCGGGCTGGCCGTCTATCCCCGTCTGGTGGCCGCCGGGCGGCTGGACTTTCTATTTCCGGCGAGTTCCTTCGGGAGTGGCTACGGCCTGTGGCTGGCGGCGTCCATGGCCTTTGCCGCGGCCTGGCAGGTGCGCTTTGCGGCAGTGGCGCTGCGCGCCGAGCGTTTCTACCACTCCGCCTTTGCTGTGCTGCTGGCTGCCGGAGGGGCCCTGGCGCTTTACCTGCACCTTGGGGGTGGGCCTGCAGATCCCCTCCTGCGGGCCTGGCTGAGCGCCAGTTTCGTCCTGCTCCCCATCGCGCCGCTAGCTGTCCTGGCCTATCAGGTTCACAAATTTCGCTTCTTGCAGATTGGCGGCCAGAAGAACCTGCTCTATGCCGTCTCCGCAATGTTTCTGGCCATCCTCTATCTCAGCCTGGTGCGCCGCGTGGGCATCTGGATGGAGCCGGCGCTGCCGCCGGAGGCCACCTCGGCGATTCTGCTCTTTGCTCTGCTCATCTTCGTCGAGCCGCTGCAACGAGCGCTCTCCGGGCGCTTGCGGGCCACTCTGCACAGCGAAGTGGACCGTCAGCAGCGCACCAGTTCGGAAATTCAGGAAGTAGCCCGCCAGGGTTCCCTGTTCGCGCTTACCCGTTTCGTCGAGCAGCGCGTGAAGGAGGTTTTCGGACTGGCCCACGTCCGCCTCGAACTCGGCCCTCCGTCCTCCCCGGAAGCCACAGGCGATGACGGCTCCTACGCCCAGCGCTCATTTTCCCTGCGCCGCGGCGCTGACCTTATCGGCACTCTCTACGCGGAACCCTACGGCGCGCTGCTTTCCGGAGAAACTCTCGCGGCTCTCGATTTTCTCTGCGAACAACTGCCCGGCTCGCTGGAACTTTGCCGCCTGATTGAAGAAAAAGTCCAGTTGGAGAGGGAACTGGCCGAGCGCGAGCGCTTGGCGCTGGTCGGGCAGATGGCCGCCAGCATCTCCCACAATCTGAAAAATCCCCTCGGCTCCATCAAAACCATTCTCCAGGTGCAATTGGAAAGCCCTGATCTTCCCGAACGCCTGCGCGGCGAAACCCGCCTGATCCTTGAGGAGGTCAGCCGGCTTTCCGCCAAGCTCAACCAGCTCTTGCAGTTTAGCCGCCCGTCCGTGCGCGCGGACCAATCCGCGGCCCACTGCGATGCCCGCGCGGTCGGCGAGGAAGCCGCGGGTATCCTGCGGCACGAGGCGGCCAGCCGCGGCATTCGCCTCGAAACCGAATGGCCGGAGTCTCCCCTGCACGTGGCCGCCAGCCGCGAGGCCCTGCGGGACATCCTCGCGAACCTGCTGGTGAACGCGCTGGAAGCTGTCCCGGCCTCTGGGCGCGTCCAACTGCGGATTGCCCGCGAGGCCGGCAGCGCCCTGCTGACGCTCGAAGACGACGGGCCGGGCATCCCGCCAGAGATCAGCGCCCGGATCACCCAGCCATTCTTCACGACCAAGGCGCAGGGCACGGGCCTGGGGCTGGCCATCGTCTCGCGCCGCGTGGCGGAGTGTGGCGGGCGCCTCGATTGGCAAAGCCCCCTGAAAGACGGGCGAGGGACTCGATTCCAGGTGACCCTGCCGTTGGGCCCGGAAGATGCACGGAAAGAAAAGGGGGAGTCTTGAGTCTGAAGACGATACTGATCGTGGACGACGAACCGGCGGCCCGCTACGGCCTGCGCCGCGCCCTCGAAGCCACCTACCGCATCGCCGAAGCCGAAACGGTGGCGGCGGCGCGCGCGGCTCTGCCCCAGGAGAAGCCCGACCTGATTCTGCTCGACGTGATCCTCCCGGACGAGGACGGTCTTTCCTTTCTTCGCTGGCTGCGCGAGCAGGGCAGCGCGCTGCCCGTGCTGATGGTTTCCGCGCTGGATACGGCCAAGCCCGCCATCGAGGCCCTGCGCCTGGGCGCCGCCGATTATCTGGTCAAGGGCTTCGAGCTCGAGGAACTGCGCCAGCGCGTGGCCAATCTTCTCAAGCTTTCCGCGCTCGAGCAGGAAAATGCCCGCCTGCGCCGGCAGGTGGCCGCCGACGGCCAGTTTGGCGCCATGATCGGCCGCGCCGAAGAGATGCGCCGCGCTTTTGAACTCGCCGACCGCGTGGCCCCCACCGACGCCACCGTGCTGATTCTGGGCGAGAGCGGCACCGGCAAGGACCTGCTCGCGCAGGAAATCCATAACCGCTCCGCGCGCGCGGGAAAACCATTCGTGGCCGTGAATTGCGCCGCCCTGCCCGAAACGCTCATCGAATCGGAGCTCTTCGGCCACGAGCGCGGCGCCTTCACCGGCGCGGCCCAGCAGAAAAAAGGGCGCTTCGAGCAGGCCGACGGCGGCACGCTTTTCCTCGACGAAATCGGCGACATGGGCGCGGTGACGCAGGCCAAGGTCCTGCGCGCCATCGAGAACCGCACCATCGAGAGGCTCGGCGGCACGCAGACTATTCCGGTGGACGTGCGCCTGATCAGCGCCACGCACCGCGACCTCCCCGCGGAAATCCGCGCCGGCCGTTTCCGCGAGGACCTCTTCTACCGCCTGCGCGTGGTGAGCATCGAGCTCCCTCCCTTGCGCTCCCATAAGGACGACGTCCCGCTGCTGGCCGAAGCTTTTCTCAAGCTGCACGGCGAGCGCATGGGCCGTGCGGCCCGCTTTTCGAAAGAGGCCCTCGCGGCGCTGGAAAACTACTCCTGGCCCGGCAACGTGCGCGAACTGAAGAACGCCATCGAGCGCAGCCTGGTGCTCTGCCGCGGCGAGCAGATCGGCCCGGAGGATCTCTCCGCCGAAATCCTGACTGGGGAGCGTCTCACCGGAAAGCCCGCGACATCCGGCGCCGAAGCGGGCTTCGGCGAAGCCGATTTTCGCGAGGCCCGCCGCAAATTTGAAATTGCCTACCTTACGCAGCAGCTCGCCTCCAGGAAATGGAACGTCTCGCGCACTGCCGCGGCCATTGGCCTGCACCGGCAAAGCCTTCAGGAAAAGCTGCGCGAGCTGGGCATTCGCCGCCCTGGTCTGGAAGGCGTGGATACCGTGGAAACGGATGGGGAGTCCGGGAATGATGAGTAGCGGCGGGGCATTGGCGGGCTACGTCCAGGCCGGCGGGGCCAGTTCCCGCTTTGGCAGCGACAAAGCCCTGGCCGAACTGGGCGGCAAGCCCATGCTCCTGCGCATGACCGCGCTCGTGGAATCCGTGGCGGGACGGGCGAGCGTTGTGGCTCCCGCGGGGCGCTATGAGGGGCTGGGCGTGGACGTTGTGCCGGACCGCTGGCCGGGCCAGGGGCCGCTGGGCGGAATCGTCACCGCGCTCCTGCACACCGCGGAGACGGCGCCCGATTGCCCGTGGAACCTCATCGTGGGCTGCGACCTTCCGTTCCTTACCGTCGAGTGGCTGGCCTTCCTGGGGCAATGGCAACGCTAGCGGTGGAAACTCTTGACGAGGCACGCTGGAAAAGGTTTGATAGCGCGGGACGGTTATTTCTGAATATGAACACAGCGGCGGACCTCCAGCGGATTCGCGCCCGATGGGAAGAAGGAAAGAATTGAACGAACCGTTTTTTGAATTTCGCAGCCTATGCAAATCCTTCGACGACCATCTGGTCCTGGACCGGGTGAGCTTCGCCGTCGAGCGCGGAGAAACCTGCGTCATCATGGGCCGCAGCGGAGTGGGCAAATCGGTGGCGCTCAAGCACATCATGGGATTTCTGCAGGCCGATTCCGGGCAGGTGCTGGTGGACGGCCAGGACGTCACGCGGTATTCCGAGGACGAATTTGCCTCCGTGCGTTCCAAGGTCACCATGGTCTTTCAATCCGGCGCCCTCTTCGATTCCCTCACCGTCGGAGAAAACATCGCCTTCCCCCTGGCCACGCACCAACTGCTGGATGACGACGCCATCGAGGCGCGCGTCCAGGAACTCGCCGAAATGCTGGAAGTTGCCGACCAGCTCGATAAACTCCCCAGCGAACTTTCCACCGGAACGAAGCGCGCCGTGGCCATCGCCCGCGCCCTGGCGCAGGATCCCCAGGCTATTCTCTACGACGAGCCCACCACCATGGTGGACCCCATCATGGCCGGGCACACGAGCGACCTCATCCTCCGCCTGAAGGAAAAATTCCATAAGACTTCCATCGTCGTCACTCACGACACCCACCTGGCCAAGAAACTGGCCGACCGCGTCGTCTTTCTCCAGGATGGCCGCGTCTCCTTCTTCGGTCCCTGGGAGCAGTTCGAGGATTCCCCTGACGCCTTTTTGCGCAATTTCCGCAAGCAGGACGAACTCATCCCCGCGCTGGACGTGACCCTGTGAGCACTTCGCCGTCAAGCAACGAATCCGTTCCCCAGTTGCGCCGCGAAATGGGTTTCTGGGACGTCCTTCTCTTTAATATCGCGACGGTGCTGGGTCCGCGCTGGATTGCCGCCGCCGCGCACAATGGAACCTCTTCGATCAGCCTGTGGGTTCTCGCCACGCTGTTCTTTTTTGTTCCGACCGCGTTCGTGGTCAATGAGTTGTCTTCGCGCTTCCCGCACGAGGGCGGTCTGTACGCCTGGTCCAAGGAAGCCTTTGGAGATTTCCACGGCTTCGTGGCCGGCTGGACCTACTGGATCTATACGGTTTTTTACTTTCCGGGCCTGCTGATGGCCAGCGCGGCCATGAGCGCCTACGCTTTCGGGGCACATGGCGCGGCGCTGGCGCAGAATCGCACCTTTCTGCTCCTGGTTTCCTTCGCACTTTTGACCGTCGCTGTGGGCTTGAACATCATCGGTCTGAACATTGGCAAGTGGCTTCAAAACGCCGGCGGTTTGGCCACCTATCTGCCCCTGCTGATGCTTACTGCCATCGCAGGGGTGCTCTGGTTCCGGCATGGATCCGTGACGCATTTCACCTGGCACAACATTCAGCCGGACTGGAATTGGGACACTGTTAATTTCTGGTCCCAGATTGCGTTTGCGCTCACCGGACTGGAACTCGTTTCCACCATGAGCGGGGAGATTCGCGATCCGCGCAGGACGTTGCCGCGGGCCGTAATGGGGGCCGCGGCGCTCATCGCCCTGATGTATATCATCGGCACCTTTGCCGTGCTGTCGCTGGTCCCCGCCGCGGAGGCCGATCCGAAAAGCGGCGTATTTCATGCCATCGCCGTGGGTGCGGTGGCTCTGAAAATAGGTTTCGTTGGCATCCTGGCCGCTCTGCTCGTCACCGTTGGAAATGCCGGAGGTGTCGGCAGTACGGTCGCAGGAATCGCGCGGGTTCCGTTCGTCGTTGGCATCGATCGCTATCTGCCCAAGGCCTTCGGAAGAATTCATCCGCGCTGGAAGACTCCCTATGTATCCATCCTGGTGCAGGCCGGGATTTCCGGCGCGGTTCTCCTGCTGAGCCAGATCAATGAGACCAGCCGGGGAGCCTACTTGGTCCTGATCGACGCGGCCATCATTCTCTATTTCATTCCGTTTCTGTACATGTATGCGGCGGCCGTCAAGCTGGGTGGGCGATCCGACCGCCAGGGAAATCCGCACGCCGTGTTGATTCCTGGAGGAACGCTGGGAATTTGGATCGCCTCGGGCCTGGGTTTTCTCGTGGTCCTGGGTGGGATTGTGCTGGCGCTTATTCCTCCTGGCGATTCCTCGAACAAAGTCGGATTCGAATTGAAACTTGTGGGGGGCACCGTCTCGGCGATCGTTCTTGGCCTGGTGCTTTACTGGCGCGGAGCGCGGGCCAAGGGGCGGGAAGGACTGACTGGCGGGCAGTGACTCCTGGCGGGCGAAGAGAGCCGGTGGGAAATTCAGAAGCCTTGTTCTATTAACTTTTCCATCGTGAGCTTGGCCTGCGGCCCGCCCGCGCGCGCCTCCAGATAGCGCTCCACGTATTTCCCCAGCACGTCCCCTTCGAGATTCACCGCGTCGCCTGGACGCCGGTCGCGAATAATCGTATTGGCGTAGGTGAAGGGAATGACCGCGATCTCCGCCACGCGCCCGTCCCACCGCGCCACGGTCAGGCTGATGCCGTCGATGGTGATCGATCCCTTGGGCACGATGTAGCGCGCGAACTCTTGCGGCACTTCCACACCCCACCACCAGTTTTCCCCTTCGGGCGTCAGGTGCGTGACGCAACCGACGGTGTCCACGTGCCCCAGCACGAAATGCCCGCCGAACTCCTTGCCCGCGGTCAGCGGCTGCTCCAGATTAACGCGCGTCCCGGCCCGCAAGCCGCCGCTCTCCGCTCCAAACGAAGTCTTGCGGATGGTTTCTCCGGACAAATCGGCGGAAAATCGCTCCCCGTCGCAGGCCACTACGGTGAGGCAGCAGCCGTTCGCCGCCACGGAATTGGCGATGGCCAGCCGCGGGGCCAAGCCCGGCGCATGAATCGTCACCCGCCCGCCTTCGCCGCCGAGCTTCAGCGCCTCGATCGTGCCGGTATGTTCAATGATCCCCGTAAACATCGCGCAGATATCC
>JAIQGC010000046.1 GCA_020072805.1 Terriglobia bacterium | reverse complement strand
CAGGCACGCTTTCCGGGCATCGCGCGCACCGCTTCGCGAATCATCCGCTGCGCATTCTCCGCGTTTTTGTTCAGGTTTTCGATGATCTGCGCCAGCGTCACCGATTCATGCTCGGGATGCCAGCAGTCGTAATCCGTGATCATGGCCGCCGTGGCGTAGCAGATCTCCGCCTCGCGCGCCAGTTTCGCTTCCGTCCCGTTGGTCATGCCGATGATCTGAAAGCCCATCTTGCGGTGGAAATGGGCCTCCGCCAGCGTCGAAAATTGCGGCCCCTCCATGCAGATGTACGTCCCGCCGCGGTGCGCCTTCACTCCCGCGCCTGCGCAGGCGCCGGCCACCACGCCCGAAAGCTGCCCGCACACGGGCTTATCAAAGCTGATGTGCGCCACCAGACCGCCTCCAAAAAAAGTGGAGACCCTCCCCTTGGTGCGGTCCACGAACTGGTCCGGAATCATGAAATCCAGCGGCTTCAGCTCTTCCTGCAGCGAACCCACCGCGCTCACCGAAATGATGCGCGTGACGCCCAGCGACTTCATCGCGTAAATATTCGCGCGGAAATTGATTTCGCCCGGCAGGATGCGGTGTCCCCTCCCGTGCCGCGCCAGGAACGCCACGCGCTTCCCTTCCAGTTTTCCCAGCACGATCGCGTCTGAAGGCTCGCCGAACGGCGTCTTCACGCGCACTTCGCGCGCCTCGCTCAGCCCGGCCATGGAATAGAGTCCGCTGCCGCCGATGATGCCGATCTCCGCGGCGGCTCCCGCCGCCTTCTTCCCGCTTTTCTTCTTTGCCGCCATCGTGGCCCTCTCCTGAATTCTACCGCCCCAGCTCCACCGCTTGCGCTTCAATCTTGCCGTCCCGTTCGCGGAAGGTAGCCGCCGGCATGTCCGGGTCGTGCCCGAAGATCGCGATCCATTCCTCGCGCACCATCAGCGGCAGAAACTTCTTTTTGGTCTCCAGCGTGGTCATCGGGTACAGGTCCACCGCCGCGATCCACGCCGGCGGAAGGTGATGCCGGGTGGGAAAAAGATCCGCGAAGCTGAACACGGTCCTTCCCCCTCCGCAAATCTTCACCGCCTGAATCGTCAGATTATGCCCCGGGATCATCACCACCGAAATTCCCGGCAGAATTTCGCCCTCTCCGTCGAGCAGCTCCCATTGCCCCGATTCCGTGATGGGCGTGAACGCCGTGGCCACGTAGCTGGCCCGGTCGCGCTCGCTGGGCTTCATGGCGTTGGCCAGTTCCGCCCGCTGCACGAAATACCGCGCGCGCGGAAAGCTGGGGATCATGCGGCCGTTTTCCAGCCGCGTGTTGCCTCCCGCATGGTCAAAATGCAGGTGCGTGTTGATCACCACGTCCACTTCTTCCGGACGCACGCCTTCCCGCGCCAGCAGTCCCGGCAGCGGATCCATTTCATCCAGGCCGAATATCTCGCGCATCTTCGCGTCGCTCTGTCCACCCGCGCCCGCGTCCACGAGGATCGTCTTTCCTCCGGCGCGCACCAGCAGCGCGTTCATCGCCAGGCGCACGCGATTGCGCGCGTCCGCCGTCACTTTCCTCTCCCACGCCGGCTTCGGCAGCGAGCCGAACAGCGAGCCCCCGTCCAGATAAAACGGCCCCATGCTCAATAGCCGCACATCGATTTCGCCCAGTTTCATTGCACCCTCAGCTTGAAAAACCGCTCTTGGATAGAATCTCGTTCACCGCGGCAAACGGGTCCGTCTTGCGTTCGGCCACTTCCCGCGCCAGCTCTTCCAGCCGCGCTTCGCCTCCCGCGCCGCGCAGGGCCCGCTCCAGCAGCCGCGACCCCAGCATTTCCGTCAGCCGCAATTTCCAGTGCGCCGCGCGCTTGCGGTTGCGCTCCTGGCTGGACTCGAAGTGATTCCGGAATCGCGCGACCTCCGCGGCCAGCTCCGCAATCCCCTTGCTCTCCGTTGCCACCGTGCGCACCACTAGCGGATGCCAGCCGTCGCGCGGCATTACCAGCGTCAGCATCGCCAGCAACTGTTCCTCCAGGCGGTCCGCGCCCTCCCGGTCGGCTTTGTTCAGCACAAAAATATCCCCGATCTCCATCAGCCCGGCCTTCATGTTCTGGATGTCGTCGCCCATCCCCGGCACCAGCACCACCAGAACGCAATCGGCCAGCCGCACGATATCCACTTCATCCTGGCCCACGCCCACCGTTTCGATCAGGATCTGCTTTTTCCCCGCCGCGTCCATTAGCAGCGCCACTTCCGCTGTGGCCCGCGCCAGCCCGCCCAGAAATCCCCGCGTGGCCATCGAGCGGATAAACATCCCGCTGTCCCCGGCATGCCCTTGCATGCGGATGCGGTCGCCCAGGATCGCCCCGCCCGTAAAAGGACTCGTGGGGTCCACCGCGATTACGCCCACCTGCTCGTTCTTTTTGCGGTAATGCGCGCCCAGGCGGTCCACCAGCGTGCTCTTGCCCGTTCCCGGCGCGCCGGTCACTCCGGTGAGATACGCTCCGCCCGTTGCCGGAAATAGCAGCCGCAGCAGTTCTTCCGCTTCCGGCGCATGATTTTCAATTGCGGTAATGGCGCGCGAGACCGAGCGCACATCGCCCCGGCGCACCTGCTCTGCCCATTTTTCCACTGTGTCAGCAGTCAGGGGCATACCCCTCCCGCCGGCCAACTCGCTTCGCCAGGCGCATGTCCTATTATTTCGTTTTAAGCAGCCCGCGGGCAATGACTAACTTCTGGATTTCGCTGGTGCCTTCTCCGATGGTGCACAGCTTCACGTCGCGGTAAAACTTCTCCGCCGGGTAATCCTTGATAAACCCGTAGCCGCCGTGGATCTGCACGCACTCATTGGCCACGCGCACGGCCACTTCGCTGGCAAAGAGCTTGGCCATGCTCGATTCTGCCGTGAACCGCGCGCTCTTCTGGTCCGCCAGCCACGCCGCCTGATAGACCAGCAGCCGCGCCGCCTCCACCTGCGTGGCCATGTCCGCCAGCTTGAACTGGATGGCCTGGAACTCACTGATGGCCTTGCCAAACTGTTTCCTCTGCTGCGCGTACTTTAGCGCCGCGTCCAATGCGCCCTGGGCCATGCCCAGCGCCAGCGCCGCAATCGAAATCCGCCCGCCGTCCAGAATCTGCAGGCTGTTGATGAACCCTTTTCCTTCTTCCCCCAGCAGATTTTCCGCCGGCACCCGGCAGTCGCTGAAAATCACCTCGGAGGTGTCGCTCGCCCGCATCCCCAGCTTGTTTTCCTTCTTCCCCGGCTTAAATCCCGGCGTGCCCTTTTCCACCAGAAACGCGGAAATCCCGTGCGAATCCTTGCTCTTGTCCGTCACCGCCATGGCCACGCATACGCCGGCGTAGTGCCCGTTGGTGGTGAAGGTCTTCGCGCCGTTCAGCACCCACTCGGAGCCCTGGCGCACCGCCGTGGTCCTCGTTCCCCCGGCATCCGACCCCGCTTCCGGCTCGGTCAGCGACCACGCCCCCACCATTTTCCCCTGCGCCAGCGGCGCCAGGTATTTCTTCTTCTGCGCTTCGCTGCCGAATTTGTAGATGTGATTGCTGCAGAGAGAATTATGCGCGGCCACGGTCAGCCCCACCGAACCGTCCACCCGCGAAAGCTCCTCGATGGCCAGCGCGTATTCGATGTAGCCCAGCCCAGCCCCGCCGTACTGCTCGGGAAAAATCACGCCCAGCAGCCCCATCTCCGCCAGTTTGGGCAGGATCTCGGCGGGAAAATGCGAGGCCTCATCCCACTCCATCACGTGCGGCGCGATTTCCCCCTCCGCGAATTCGCGGACACTACGCCGCAACTGCTGCTGCTCGTCGGAAAACGTGAATTCCATGGGCGTGCCGCCTATATGCTTTTGATTATACTCATCCAAAGCATATTTTATACCACACCTCACCACCGCGCCGCATTTGAAAGTAAATCCGTGCTTTCCCCGGTCCTTCGTCAGGCGCCCGCAACCGTGCGCAGCACGCCCAGCGCCCGCTGGCAACCCGCGCGGTCCACGTCGCAATGCGTCACCAGGCGCACCGAATACTGCGCCGTGTCCTGCGCCCATACTCCTTGCGCCTTCAGCGCCTCGCAGAACTCCACCGCCGTCATTCCCGTCTTCGCACAGCCGAAAATAATGATATTCGTGCGCACCTTCGCCGGATCCAGTTCCAGCCGCGGAATCTCCGCGATTCCCTGCGCCAGCAGTTTCGCGTTGGCGTGGTCCTCATGCAGCCGCAGCGGCGATTTCTCGATGGCGATCAGCCCCGCCGCAGCCAGAATTCCCGCCTGGCGCATTCCTCCGCCGAACATTTTGCGGTAAACCCGCGCCTTTTCGATAAACGCCCGCGAACCGGCCAGCATCGAACCCACCGGCGCGCCCAGCCCCTTCGACAGGCAAAACATCACCGAGTCCACCCTCCGGGTCATCTGCGCCACGCTTTCCCCCAGCGCCACCGCCGCGTTAAAGATCCGCGCCCCGTCCAAATGCACCTTCAGTCCCGCCTCGTGCGCCCGGCCGCACAGCTCCTCCACAACCTTCGTCGGATAAACGATTCCTCCGGTCATGTTGCTGGTGTTTTCCAGGCACAGCAGCGCCGACTGCGAGTCGTAGTAAATCTTCGGACGGATCACCGCTTCAATCGCCGGCCAGCTGAGAATCCCGTCCTCCCCTCGCGCCACCCGCGGCATGCACCCGGCAATCGCGGACATGGACGCCAGCTCGTAAAGATTCACGTGGCTGCGCTCCTCGCAGATCACCTCATCACCGTGATGCGTCCAGATCTTGATGGCGATCAAATTTCCCATGCAGCCCGTGGGCACAAACAACGCGCCTTCTTTGCCGAAAATCTCCGCCGCGCGCTCCTCTAGGCGGTTTACTGTCGGGTCTTCTCCGTAAACGTCGTCGCCCACTTCCGCCGCGGACATCGCCCGTCTCATCTCCGCGGTCGGCCGCGTTATTGTGTCGCTGCGCAGGTCCACAATCCCTTCCGGGGAATGTGCGGCCATGCCGCGCTTCATTTCACTTTGCGCCTCTGGTGGGGTCACTTCGTTTCGCCTTTCTCTGGAAATATAAATGGGGTCCGTGAACGCGCCCTCTTCGTCCCGCATCCGCCATGCGCTCAGCGCAAAAGGTCCACGAACACTTCGTTTGATATGCTCAGCCGCGCCGGCGCCAGCCGCACTACCGGCCCCGTCCGCTCGACCAGTCCGTTCCGCTCCAGGCTTTCCAGCCGGCTGCTCAATTGCACTCCGTAATCCCGCTCGATCTTTTCAATATCAATCCCGTCCAGTTGCCGCAGCCCCAGAAACAGCTCCTCATCGAGCGCTTGCGCGGCGCTCAGCGCTTCCAGTCCTTCGCAGGGAATCCGCCCCGCCGCCAGCGCCTCGGTGTACTTCGCCGCATCGTGCTCATTGGCCCACCGCTGCGTGCCGGAAAACGAATGCGCCCCTGCGCCAAACCCCAAATACCCCTCGCGCCGCCAGTATTTCAGATTGTGGCGCGATTCATTTCCGGGAATCGCCCAATTGGAAATTTCATAGTGATGGTACCCGCCGGCGCTCAGCGCGCCCCGCGCAAAATCGTAAAAATTGGCCACTTCGTCATCGCCCGGCACGCTGTTGGCTCCGTAGCGCCCGCCCTTGCTCAGAATCTCCCGCCCCAGCCTGCTTCCTTCGTCCACTTCCAGCATGTAAATGGAGATATGCTCCGGCCCCATGGCCAGCACCTCTCCCACGGTCGCTCCCCAGCTTTCCGCTGTCTGGTGCGGCAGCCCGGCGATCAGATCGAAACTGATGTTGCCGATGCCCGCGCCGCGCAACAGGGGCACCGCGCGCTCGATGTCCTCGCGGCGGTGCATGCGTCCCACCGCGGAAAGCTCGCGGTCGGAAAACGACTGCAACCCGAAGCTGATGCGGTCGATTCCCGCTTGAAACCATCCGCGCGCCTTCTCTTCGTCCACCGTTTCCGGATCAGCTTCCAGCGTCACTTCACGCAAGGCGCAGGGAAATGTTTCCCGCACTCCATCCAGCAGCCTGGCCAGGTCTTCCGGGTCGAGCAGACTCGGCGTGCCTCCGCCCAGATAGATCGTATCCACCACGGCATCGGCGAACGTCTCAGGCAGAGCGATCCCCGCTTCCCGGTACATTTTCCGGTGCTCGCGGATCTCCCGCTCCACCGCGGCCACGTAGGGCCCGTAGCGCTCCCGGGCCACCACACCCGTGTGGAAATTACAGTAGGTGCATTTGGTCTGGCAAAACGGAACCTGGATGTAAACGCCTAGTTTCATGGCCACAAAAAACTCTATCACACTCAATCGATATCGCTTCGCTGTATGCGCTTGCCCCTTATCGCCCCGCTACCCTCGGTCACGGTCCGCTCCGATCTTCACCCACACCGTGCGCTCGCGCGGCCCATCGAATTCGCAAAAGAAGATTCCCTGCCAGCGCCCCAATGCCAGCTTTCCACCCTCCACAAGGACAACCTGGCTCGTGCCCGTCAGCGCAGTCTTGATGTGCGAATCGGAGTTTCCCTCGGCGTGCCGGTAATTCCCTTCCCGGGGCGCCATCTGGTCGAACGCTGCTTCCATGTCGCTAGCCACGTCGGGGTCTGCATGCTCGTTGATGATCACGCCCGCCGTCGTATGCGGCACGTATATGGTGCACACGCCACTGTTCACGGTGCTCTCCGCCACGGCTTTCTGCACCTCCCGCGTGATGTCCAGGAGTTGCGTTCTCCGCGCTGTCTTCACCCGCAGACTGACCATCGCTCCTCCGCCTCAGCCGCGATAGATCACCTGATGCGCACCCAAACCTTTGCTGCCTGCGTATTTCTTCAATTCCCTCAGCGCTTCCGGCCCCCACAGCGCCATCATCGGTAGCAGGCACAACTCGCGCGATTGCATTCCCCTGCGCGGAAACAGCAGCGCGCAAAGATACTCCTCGTGCCCCGCAATCACTCCTTCGCGCAGCGCCCGCGCCCTTCCGGCCTTGTTCTTCAGCTTCTCGTAGTGGTAAGCCGATGATTTCTTCGCCCGCTCCAGCGCGCCCAGCAGCGTCACATCCAGCTTCCCCAGCGGCCCCCGCAATCTCTCCAGCGCCCTCTGCGCCTCCCTGTATCCTTCCTCCATTCGCGCACCCAGCGTCGCCGGAATTTTCTGTAACTCCATTTTTCGCCGGATCTTCTCCCGGCCGTCCCAAATCTCCTCCACCTTCAATCCGTACTTCTTCAGCAGCTTTTCCGCTTTCCCGTCCACCACCGTGAAATCCGCCCGCGGCAGCACCACCGGCATCCACCCCAGAATCTGCCGGTAGACCACCTCCGCCTGCGCGTAATAGGCAATCTCGCCCGGCCCGGCGATATACGCCGCCGTCGGCAGTAGAAAATCCTGCATCACCGGACGCAGCAACGCGTTGGCGCTCAGCACTTCCGCGCCAGTCTCGGCCACCCGTAAAAACTCCTCGCGCGTCCAAATCTTCTCTCCCGCCTGAAATCCGCCGTTGCCTTCCGTAACGGCCCGCCGCACTCCGCCTTCCAGTTGAAACAGTAGCGTGCTTCGGCCCGTCACTTTCACCTGCGCCGCATATCCCGCCTGCTCCAGTTTTTTCCCGCGCTCCAGCAGCTTTTCCCGCAGAATTCCGCACTCGGCGATCGCCTGCCGGAAAACCGGGGCCGCCAGTTTGTGCAGCCTCCCGTCCAGCGGATCCAGCAGGATCAGCCCTTCTTCCTCGAAAAGCCGTGCGTACAATTTCCCGAACGCGCTCCCGCAGGTTTCTCCCGGCGCATAACTGCTCTTCAGAATTTCCGCAATCCGCCCCGAGTCCGAACCTTCCAGCGCATCCGCGGCGCGCCGCACCATCTCCGCAATCTCGCCACCGAGCGCAACACTCCCCGCTGGAACCCCTTCTTTCGGCGCCGCGGGCAGCGCAAACGTTTCCAGCCCTCCGTTGCGCCACCACTGCGCCTGCCGCACTTCTTCGAAATCATGGTCTTCGGTGGCCATCCAGAAGACCGGCACGGCTTCCACGCCAGCACGCGTCAACTCCTCGGCCACAGCCACCGCCGTCAGCGCCTTGTACACCGCATACGCCGGCCCGGAAAATAGCCCGACCTGCTGCCCGGTGACGATGGCCACCGCGCCCTTCTCCAGCCGCTCCAGGTTGCGCTCCGTGGCCGCGCCGCAGCCCAGCGCGCGATTCTGTTCGCGCAGGATCGCGGCCACTTCCCGCCGTCTCTCCAGGGGAAACGCGCGCTTTCCGGCCACGCGCTTCACCGCGGCAAAATTCGGCGCATGCGCATAGAATCCGCTCACCCGGGAAAATTCTTCAATGTAATGGAGAAACAGCTTGGAGGGGTGCGGCAGACGGCCGTAGGCGATGGATTGACAGCGCATGAACCATTAGATGATAGCCGCGCCACGCCGTCACGGCAATCCGTTCGTTTACCGCCGGCCTTGGGCGGCCCAGCAGCCCCTCGTCAGGCTCGCGCCGCTTCGACCGCTGGAAGCGCAGCCAATATCTTTCCGATCTCCTGCCGCGCCGCTTCCCCCAGCGGCTGCAGCGGCAGCCGCGGCGGCCCACCGCGGTACCCGCGCGACTCCATCGCGCACTTCACTCCCGCCGGACCATTCGCGCCGACGATCACCCGCGACGCCGGCAGCAGCGCTTCCTGCAGCCGCCGCGCGCCTTCCGCGGATCCGCCCCGCGCCAACCGGTACAACTCCACGCACAACTCCGGCAGCACGCACGCCAGCGCCAGTATCCCGCCCCGCGCCCCTGTCACCAGCGATACATTCAACGTCGAAGCCGAACCCACCAGCACCTGAAACGCCGCCGGCGCCGCCGCGATAATCTCTCCCACGCGCTGCACGTTCCCCGAACTTTCCTTCAAGCCCACGATGTTCGGATGCGCCGCCAGCGCCTCGACCTCCCCGGCCTCCAGCGCCACGCCCGTAAATTGCGGAACCGAATACAGCAGCACGGGAATCGGCGAAGCATCCGCCACGCGCCGGAAATGCGCCGCCAGCACTTCCGCCTTGTACATCGGCTTAAAGTAGTACGGCGTCTTCACCAGCGCTGCCTGATAGCCCAGTTCCGCGGCCCGCCGCGTCCAGCGAATCGTCGCCGCCGTGGACTCCGCTCCCGTACCGGCGATCAATATTTTTCCCGGCGCTGCGGCTTCCTTCACCGCCGCCAGAACCGCCTCGCGCTCAGTCTCTTCCAGCAGCACCGATTCGCCCGTCGAGCCAATCGCCAGATAGCCCGCCAGACCCGTTTTGTTGTACAAGCTGACATTGTGCTTCAAGTCAGCCAGCGCCACGGCGCCGTCCGCGCCGAACGGCGTGGTCAACGCCGGAAAAATTCCGCTAAAATCCAGCCCCATGCTCACTCCCCTGCGTCCTTTTCCTCGTGCACACGCGCTCCCGCGCGGTGCAGGTCCTGCAACGCCGCCACTTCGATGCCCTGCTCGTGCATCGCGCCGATTCCCCGCGTGGCCGCATGCGCCGCCGAAAGCGTCGTGATGCACGGAATGTTGTAGCGGATCGCCGCCCGCCGGATCGATTTCTCGTCGTAAAAGGATTCCCGGCCCAGCGGCGTATTGATCACCAGGTCGATCTTCCCGGTCTTGATGAGGTCCACGATGTTCGGCCGCCCTTCGTTCACCTTGAACACCGCTTCCGCTTCGAGTCCCGCCCCCTGCAACGCCGCCGCCGTCCCGCGCGTGGCCAGCAGCCGGAATCCCAGCGCCACCAGCTCCTTGCCCAGCGACCCCACCTGCCGCTTGTCCCGGTCGTTCACGCTGAGGAACACCGTCCCGTTCCGCGGCAGCTTCTGCCCCGCGGCCAGTTGCGCCTTGGCGAACGCCAGGCCAAAACTTTTCGACGTCCCCATCACTTCCCCGGTCGAGCGCATTTCCGGCCCCAGAATCGTATCCACCCCGCGGAATTTGTTGAAGGGAAACACCGGCGACTTCACCGAATAAAAATCATGCACCGCGATTTCGCTGACCCCGTTGTGCGTCACCAGCGGCAATTTCATCTCCGCCAGCATCTTGCCCATCATCAGCCGCGCCGCCACCTTCGCCAGCGGCACTCCCGTCGCCTTGCTCACGTACGGAACCGTGCGCGACGCCCGCGGATTCACTTCCAGCACGTACACCGTCTCCCGCTGGATCGCGTACTGCACATTCATCAGCCCCACGACCTTCAGCGCCTTGGCCAGCCTCTGCGTGTAGCTCCGGATCGTATCCAATATCGCCGGCGCCAGGCTCACCGGCGGCAGCACGCACGACGAATCGCCCGAGTGAATCCCGGCCTCCTCGATATGCTCCATGATTCCGCCGATTACCACGTCCGTACCGTCCGAGAGCGCGTCCACGTCCACTTCCGTCGCTTCTTCCAGAAACTGGTCAATCAGCACCGGCTTGGCCGTGCCCATCAGCGCCGCCTGCGCCACGTACTCCTGCACCGTGTTCACGTCATAGGCGATCACCATGGCCCGCCCGCCCAGCACGTAACTCGGCCGCACCAGCACCGGCAGCCCAATCTCCGCCGCCACCCGCGCCGCTTCCTCCGGCACCAGGGCCGTTCCGTTCCTCGGCTGCGGTATGCCTAGCTCTTCAAGCAGCCGCCCGAATCTCCGCCGGTCTTCCGCCAAATCAATCGATTCCGGCGCCGTGCCCACAATCGGCACTCCGTTGCGCTTCAATTCCATCGCCAGGTTCAACGGCGTCTGCCCGCCGTACTGCACGATCACGCCCTGCGGCTTTTCCTTCTCCACAATCGCCAGCACGTCCTCGAGCGTCAGCGGCTCGAAATACAGCCGGTCGGAGGTGTCATAGTCCGTCGAGACCGTCTCCGGGTTGCAATTCACCATGATTGTCTCGAAGCCGTCTTCGCGCAGCGCAAACGAAGCATGGCAGCAGCAGTAATCGAACTCAATTCCCTGTCCGATGCGGTTCGGCCCGCTTCCCAGGATCATCACCTTGGCCCGCGCCTGCGGATCCGATTCGTCCTCGTCCTCGTACGTCGAATACAGGTACGGCGTGTAAGACTCGAACTCCGCCGCGCACGTGTCCACCCGCTTGAATACCGGCGCCACTCCCCACCGCGCCCGCTGCAACCGCACCGCCGACGCCGCCGTCTTCCAGATCTGCGCAAGTTGCTCGTCGCTCATCCCGTGCCGCTTCGCTTCCCGCAGCAAATCCTTCGACGCCGTTTCCACCGTCACCGACGCCACCCGCCGGTTCATGGCCACGATCTCTTCCAGTTGCCCGATGAACCACGGATCGATCTTGGTCAGCTCGAACACTTCGCTCGCCTGCAAGCCACGTTCCAGCGCCACCAGCAGCCAGTGAATCCGGTCCGGGCGCGGCGTCGCCAGCTTTTCCCGCAGCAGCGAATCCGGCGTCTCCGCCGGCGCCCTCCACGGCGAACTCGGCTCCAGCGACCGGATCCCCTTCTGCAGCGCTTCCTTGAACGTCCGCCCGATGGCCATCACTTCGCCCACCGACTTCATCTGTGTGCCCAGCGCCGAATCCGCTCCCGGAAACTTCTCGAACTGCCATTTGGGAATCTTGGCCACCACGTAGTCAATCGTCGGCTCAAAACATGCCGGCGTCTTTTTGGTGATGTCGTTGGAGATCTCGTCCAGCGTCATGCCCACCGCCAGCCGCGCCGCGATCTTGGCGATTGGGAATCCCGTGGCCTTGCTGGCCAGCGCCGAACTCCGCGATACTCGCGGATTCATCTCGATCACGATCATCCGCCCGCTCACCGGATCAATCGCGAACTGAATGTTCGACCCGCCCGTTTCCACGCCCACTTCCCGGATGATGGCCCCCGCCGCATCCCGCATCCGCTGGTATTCCTTGTCCGTCAGCGTCTGCGCCGGCGCCACCGTGATCGAATCCCCCGTGTGCACGCCCATCGGATCGAAATTCTCGATCGTGCAGATCACCACGAAGTTGTCCCGGAAGTCCCGCATGACCTCCAGTTCGTATTCCTTCCACCCCAGCACGGACTCTTCCACCAGCGCTTCGTGTACCGGGCTCAAATCCAGCGCCTGCACAATCGCTTCCGCAAACTCTTCCTTGTTATACGCGATTGATCCGCCCGTCCCGCCCAGCGTGAACGACGGCCGGATCACCAGCGGAAATCCCAGCTGGTCGCACAGCCGCAGCGCGTCCTGCGCATTGTTCACCAGCGCCGACGCCGGAACGTCCAGCCCCAGCCTCCGGCACGCGTCCTTGAACCACAGCCGGTCTTCCGCCACCTTGATCGCGCGCAGCGACGCGCCGATCATCTCCACTTTGTACTTCTCCAGAATCCCGCTCTCCGCCAGTTCCACCGCCAGGTTCAGCGCCGTCTGCCCTCCCACCGTCGGCAGAATCGCGTCCGGCTTCTCCAGCGCGATAATTCCTTCCACATATTCCTTGGTCAGCGGCTCGATGTAGGTCCGGTCGGCCATCTCCGGGTCGGTCATGATGGTCGCCGGATTCGAATTCACCAGCACCACCTCGTACCCTTCCGCGCGCAGCGCCTTGCACGCCTGCGCCCCCGAATAGTCGAATTCGCACGCCTGCCCGATGATGATGGGCCCCGAGCCGATGATCAGGATTTTCTTGATGTCTTTCCGTTTGGGCATTCTCGTTTTCAGCGCTTCCCGGCCGGAGCAATCTCTCCGGCTATTTGAATTCCTTCATCAATTTCGTGAACTGCCCGAACAGGTAGTGTGAATCGTGCGGCCCCGGCGACGCTTCCGGGTGGTACTGCACGCTGAACAACGGCATCGTGCGGTGCCGTATCCCTTCGTTCGTCCCGTCGTTCAGGTTGACGTGGGTGATCTCGGCGTCCTTGGCCGGCAGAGAATCCGGGTCCACGCAGAACCCGTGATTCTGCGCGGTAATTTCCACCTTCTCCGTCAGCAGGTTCTTCACCGGATGATTCGACCCATGATGCCCGAACTTCAGCTTGAACGTTTTTCCGCCCAGCGCCAGCCCGCACAACTGGTGCCCCAGGCAGATCCCGAAGATCGGCACGCGCCCCAGCAGCGCCCGGATATTTTCCACGGCATATTGCGCCGGTTCCGGGTCCCCCGGCCCGTTCGATAGAAACACGCCGTCGGGCTTCAGCCCCAGCACATCCTTCGCCGCAGTCAGCGCCGGCACCACCTGCACATCGCAGCGGTTGTCCACCAGCATCCGCAAAATATTCTGCTTGATCCCGAAATCGTAGGCCACCACGCGCAACCGCCGCTCCTCGGCCTGCTCCTTCTTTCCCGGCAGCACCGGCGGCAGCGCCAGTTCGATCGAACCGCGATTCCACTCATACGACTTTTTGCAGCTCACCCGCGACGCCAGCTCCTGCCCCGCCATGCTGGGCAGCGCCCGCGCCTCCGCAATGCACTGCTCCGCCGAAGTCCCGTCCGTGGCCACGATCCCGCGCAGCGCGCCCATCTTGCGGATATGCAGCACCAGCGCCCGCGTGTCGATGTCCCAGATCACCGGAATTTCGTGCCGGTTCAGATACAGTTGTGCGCTTTCCTCGCTCCGGTAATTCGACGTCAGCTGCGAAAACTCGCGCACGATCAGCGATTCGATGTACGGCTTCGGGGATTCCTCGTCGTTCTGGTTCGTTCCCGTATTTCCGATGTGCGGGTAGGTGAGACAGACCATCTGTCCCGTATAACTGGGGTCGGTGAATACTTCCTGATAGCCGGTCAGGCTGGTATTGAAAACGACTTCTCCGCCGCGGCGCGTGATCGCGCCCCCGGCGCGGCCGTTAAAGACGCGCCCGTCTTCCAGCGCAAGTATTGCGGGTCGGTGCAGAACTTCGGTCAGTGGTGCCTCCTGCGAAAATCATTTGTCCTGCGCATTCGTCTTCGAAAGCGTTCCAAAATGGTCGAACGGCCAGTACGCGAACGCCGCCCGCCCGTAAATAAACTCGCTGGGCACCGATCCAAACATCCGCGAATCGTTCGAGCTGATCCGGTGGTCCCCCATCACGAAATAATTTCTCGCAGGCACGCGCACCGGGCCGTAATCGCTCAAATCCGCATACTGCGGCGGCACGTAAGGCTCGCGCATTTCTACCCCGTTCACCGAGAGCCGCCCGTCGCGAATCTCCACGCTCTCCCCGGGCAGCGCAATCACCCTCTTGATGAACGATTTCGAGCGGTCCAGGGGATACCAGAAGACCACCACGTCGCCGCGCTCGATGGGCTCGAAGCGGTAAACGAACTTGTTGATGAAAATCCGCTCCTGGTCGGAGAGCAGCGGCGCCATGCTCGTTCCTTCCACCTTCACCGGCTGGTACAGGTAAACGACCACGGCCAGGGCCAGACCGATCGCCAGCAGCAGGTCCCGCGTCCACGCCCGCACTTCATGATGAAAGACCGTCGGGGAAGAGTTTTCCGCCGGCTCTGGGGTGGCCGGTGAGGCGGGCATTTCCTTCTCGTCTGTATTCTGCATGCGCTCGATATCCTATAATTTATAACACGTCCGCGGCGCCTTGCGCCACAACTTGCGCGCCGCCTCCCGCCCTGCCCCCGCCTATTTCTCCCCGCCCAGATGGAAAATCCTCAGCTCTTTGCGCACTCCGAATGTTATCCCGCTGCCGGGATCGTCCCGGCAAAGTCCCGCGATTCCCGCCACGTCCCAGGTAAATCCGCCCGCGGCAATTCGCACTCCCATCCTCGCCTCTCCCCGGCTTTCCGTTCCTACCAGCCCCACCGTGATCGTCCTCGGCGAATACCTACCCGCCACCTCTCCCACGATCTCCACTCTGCGCCCCGCGGGAATCGCCAGCGCGCCTCCATAGCGCACCACGTCATTCTGCGCGTGCAGCGCGTTTGGCGCATCGATCACTTCCACTCCCGCATTCCCGAATAGTTTCACGCCCTTCCACTGCTTGCCCACCGCCAGGATCGCGTGCGCCGCCAGCGTGTTGTTTCCGATGCCTTTCTTCTCGTTCGAATTCGGCATCGTAAATCCGGTTTTCAGCGCCACTCCCGGCCGCCTTCCTTTCTCCTTCAAGACCCGCAGCTTCACCGAAAGCGAATAGTCTCCCGTGTCATGCGTGGAATTCGCCCCGCTCAACTGCAAGGGCGTGATGTAGGAGATTCCCTGCGAGTGGATATCCAGAAAATCCTGGATCGAGCCCTCGATCTGCACCTCCGCCAGGCTCCCCACTCCCATTCGAAAATTAATCACTCCGGCCGAGGTCAGATCCCCGGATAGCCCGGAAAGCGGAAAATCAATGTTGCGCAGAAACTCCATCCCCACTTCTGCCCGCAGCATTCCCGCAGGCACGGTTTCCGCATCCACCGTGCGCAGCGGACGGTCTTGCGCCCACAAACCGGCGCTTGCAATCATACTTGCCAGGAAAAACAGAAGGGTGCGTGACATGCGCGACATCCTACTTCACCCGCTATTCTTCTCCAAGCGCATAGTTCAGCGCCGCCAGTCCCGCCGTCACCGCCGTCTCCGTCCGCAGGATCATCTTTCCCAGCGACACCTCGGCAAATCCCGCCTTCCCCGCTGCCAGAAATTCCTCCTCCGTCCACCCGCCCTCCGGCCCCACCGCGAATACCGCTTCCCGCGTCCGCGCCGCCTTGCCAATCACGTTCTTCAACATGGGCGCTTCCGCCCTCTCCGAGAGCAATAGCCGCAATCCTTCCCTTTTCTCCGCAAACGCCGCCTGCGGCTTGCTCAGCGCTTCCAGCCGCGGCGGCCGCAGCCTTCTCGACTGCTGCGCTCCTTCCAGCAGAATCCTGCGCCAGCGCTCCGCGCGCTTCTCCGCCGCTTGCAGCAGCCCCTTTTCGCTGCGTCCCGCCGCCAGCGGCACAATCGCCTCCACCCCCAGTTCCGTCGCTTTCTCCAGCGCCCATTCAAAGGCGTCAAACTTCACCACCGCCAGCAACAGCGTCAGCCGCAGCGCCGGCTCTACCGCAGGAAGCTCCTCCTCCAGCGCAAACTCCACGCTCTCCCGCCCCGCATTCACCACCCGCCCCAGCCACACCCGCCGCCCATCGCTCAGCTCATACCTCTGTCCCGGCTGCGCCCGGAGCACGCGCCCCAGGTGATGCGCCGTCTCCCCCTCCATCACGCACCGGCCCTCTTCAAATTGCTCCACAAAAAATCTTCTGCGCACGGCCCGAATTGTACCACCGCTCAAGCACACCCCGGCCCCAAACCATTCAACACCATCTAGCAATTTGCGCTGATCCCGCGGAACATCCGAACTGAACTTCAACCCAACCACCAGGGAAACCGCATACCAACGACTGTTTACTGCCTACTGATAACTGTCTACTGACAACTTCCTCTATCCTAAAATATCCTTCATCTTGTCGAACATCGCCGAATCCCGCTCCGCCGGCGCATTCTCCACCTTCATCATCTCCCGCAACTGCTCCATCAACTTCCTCTGCTCCTTGCTCATCTTCGTCGGCGTCACCACCCGCACATGAAAGTAAAGATCCCCCTTGCCCCCTCCGTGCGGGTCCGGCAGTCCTTTCCCCTTCATCCGAAAAATCGTGCCGCTCTGCGTCCCTTCGGGAATCTTCAGCTTCTCTTCTCCCGCAAGCCCCGGCACCATCAACTCCGTTCCCAGCGCCGCCTGCGCCAGGCTGATGGGCACCGTGCAATACAGATCCGCCCCGCGCCGCTCAAAGAACCGGTGGTCCTTCACTTCCAGCACCACGTACAGATCGCCCGCCGGGCCGCCATTCGGCCCCGGTTCGCCCTCGCCGCTCACCCGCAGCCGCGTCCCCGTGTCCACTCCCGGCGGAATCCTCAGCTCGATCGTCCGCTCTTTTTCCACCCGCCCCTGCCCGCGGCAGTCCGGGCATTTTTCCTTGATGATCTGCCCCGCTCCGCGGCACGCCGGACACGTCCGCGAAATCATGAACATGGCTTGCTGCGTCACCACCTGCCCGCGCCCGCCGCAGGTCTGGCAGGCCACCACGCCCGTCCCCGCCTTGGCGCCCGTTCCGTTGCATACTCCGCAGAATTCCTGCCGCGGCACTTTGATCTTCGTGGATACGCCGCTGGCCGCCTCTTCAAAGCTCAGCGCCATGTCGTAGCGCAGGTCCGCCCCGCGCTGCACCCGGCTGCGCCCGCGCCTCCCGGAGGAAAAGAAATCGCCCCCGCCAAATAGATCCCCGAACACGTCGTGAAAATCCTGAAAGATGGTCCCGCTGAAATCCTCCATCCCCCCGGCCCCGGAAAGTCCCGCGAGCCCGTAGCGGTCATACACATCGCGCTTCTGCGCATCGCTCAGCACCGCGTAGGCTTCGGTGGCCTCGCGGAAGCGCACTTCCGCCTCGTGCTTGTCTTCGGGATGCCGGTCCGGATGCCACTTCAGCGCCGCTTTGCGGTAGGCGCCCTTGATCTCGTCGGCGCTCGCCGTGCGCGCAACTCCCAGCACTTCGTAGAAATCCCTCTGCTCTTTCCTGATCATGAGTTCTCGCCGGTTTCTCCGCTTCCCTTAATTCGCCGCCCTATCCCGCCCCACCGCCACGCGCACCAGCGCCGGCCTCAGCACCCGCCCATGAAACACATACCCCGGCTGGAAAACCTGCAGCACCGTTCCATCTTCCGCCTCGTCGCTCTCCGCCCGGTCCACCGCCTGGTGAAAATGCGGATCAAACTTTCCCCCGGCCGGGTCCAGCCGTTCCAATCCCAGCTTCGTCAGATTCTCCATCATCTGCTTGTAGATCAACTCGAACCCTTTGCGGTACGCCTCGTAGCTCGGCTCCTTATGCGCCGCCAGCGCCTGCTCGAATCCATCCAGAATCGGAATCAGCGACTCGATCACCCGCGATGTCGCCCGCTTGCTATCCTCCGCCCGCTCCTTCTCGATCCTCTTGCGGTAATTATCGAAGTCCGCTTGCCGCCGCACCAGCATCTGCCGCAGCTCTTCCAGGTCTACCGCCAGCTTATTCACGTCCGCATCGATCCGCAGGGAATCCGCCGCTTCCGCGCGGGCCTCCGCGCTCTGCTCCAGCGCATCTTCCCCGCCCCTGTTCTCGCTCCTGTCCACTTTTTTCTTCTCCGCCAAGTTCAATCCTCTCGCTCGCCGTAACCCTAACCCGGATTTCTCACAAGTGTTCTGTAGCCGCCCTCTTCAGAGGGCGGGCTTTTCCCACCCGCCCATACCCGCTCCTCCTGGTAAGAAATGCGGGCTAAATCTTCGTCAAAGCGTCGCTGAACAGCCGCGCCACGTACGCCACCGCCGTCACCGCTCGCTCATAATGCATCCGCGTCGGCCCCAGCACTCCCAGCGTCCCCTGCACCTCGTCATGGTGGGTGTACGCCGCTCCGATCAGCGCCAGGTTCTCTCCCCCCACGGAAATCTCCTTGATTCCGATCTGCACGTGCACCGGCTCCGGCGTATCAATGCACGCGTTGAGCACGCTGATCAGCCGGTGCTTCTCCTCGATCGCCGAAAGCAATTCCCGGATCTGCATCTGGTCGGTGAATTCTGGCGAACCGATGATTTGCGCCGCGCCTTCCACGTGCACCTGCCGCGTCAGCTCCTCGCCTCGCATCACCGGGTCGCAAAGCGCCAGCGCGCTCCCCGCCAGCGAATCGTACCTCTCCCGCTCGCTCGCCAGCTTCTGCAGCAAATCCCCGCGAATCGCATCCAGCGTCCAGCCGGAATACTCCCGGTTCAAAAATTCCGACGTCGCGTCCAGCTCTGCCTGCGTGAAGCGCCGCTGCGGCCGCAGCACCTTGTCCCGCGTTACCCCTCCCGGCGAGATCAGCACCACTACCACGCGCCCGTCCGGCAGCAGCCACATTCGCGCATGTTCCAGCACCGCCCGCGCGATCGGCGGCGCGATCACGATCCCCAGCCCCTTGGACACCTGCGCCAGCACGTGCCCCGCCCGCTCCGTGATCTCCGTCGTCGTCGAGGCCCCCGCAAATTCCTGCTGTATCCATTCGCGGTCTTCCCGGCTCAGCGTTGCTTGCAGCGCTATCTCCTGCGCAAAAAACCGGTAAGCCGTTGCCGTCGGCACGCGTCCCGCCGAGGTGTGCGGCTGGTACAGCAGCCCCGCATCCTCCAGATCGGCCATCACGTTGCGGATGGTCGCCGCGCTCAGTTCTTCTTCAAGCCGCCGCGAGATCGCCCTCGAGGAGACCGGCTCGCCCGTTTCGATGTACGTCCGCACCAGATCCGCCAGGATCTGCCGGTGCCGCCGCTCTTGTAGAACTGGGTTGCGCATGGCAGCGCTCTTCCTTGAGCGCTGATTTCATTTTAGAGACCCGTTTCCTTCGCGTCAACGCGCCTTTCCCATTCGCCAACGCCTGCTTCGCCCTACGCGTTGTCGATCTGCGCCCTCTGCAACCGGTCCGAATAATCGATATAAATCGTCTTCCACTCCGTGAAGAAATCGATCGCCGCAATCGCCGCCTCGCGGTGCCCGTTCCCCGTCTGCTTTGTTCCCCCGAACGGCAGGTGTGTCTCCGCCCCGATCGTCGGCGCATTCACGTACACGATCCCCGTGTACAAATCCCTCGCCGCCGCAAACGCTCGGTTCACGTTCCGCGTATAAATCGACGCCGAAAGCCCGTACACCACTCCGTTGGCCACCTCCAGCGCCTCATCCAGGCTGCTCACCGGAAGTACCGACACCACCGGCCCGAAAATTTCCTCCTGCGCGATCCTCATCTTCGGCGTGCAATCCGCGAAAATCGTCGGCTCGTGGAACCATCCCTTCGCATATTTCCCTTCCGTCAGCCGGTTTCCTCCCGCCGCCAGCCGCGCTCCTTCGTTCTTCCCGATCTCCACGTAGTTCATCACCGTCTTCAACTGCCCTTCATTGATCAGCGGCCCCATGTCCACCGCCGAATCCAGCCCGTCTCCCGCGCGCAACGCCCGCGCCCTCTCCACAAACCGCTCCACGAACTCCTTGTACACCGCCCGGTGCACCGCCACGCGGCTCGCCGCCGTGCACCGCTGCCCCGTCGTCCCAAATCCGCCCCAAATCGCTCCATCCACCGCCAGATCCAGGTTGGCATCGTCCATCACGATGATGATGTTCTTCCCGCCCATCTCCAGGCTGTAGTGCTTGAACTCCGGCGCGCACGCCGCCGCAATCTCCCGCCCCGTTCCGCACGACCCCGTAAAACTGATCACCGGCACATCCCGGTGCTTCACCAGCGGCGCTCCCGCCCCCGGCCCGTCACCGTTCACCAGGTTCACCACGCCCCGCGGCAGTCCCGCCTCCGTCAGCGCCTGCACCAGGTTGTACGACGACAGCGGCGTATCCTCTCCCGGCTTCAGTACCACCGTGTTTCCGCTCACCAGCGCCGGCATCATCTTCCACGACGGTATGGCCATCGGAAAATTCCACGGCGTGATCATTCCGCACACGCCAATCGATTGCCGCACGCTCATCGCAAACTTATTCGGCAGCTCCGAAGGCGTCGTCTGCCCAAACAGCCGCCGTCCCTCCCCCGCCATGTAATACGTCATATCGATGGCTTCCTGGACGTCCCCGCGCGTCTCCGCCAGCACCTTGCCCATTTCCCGCGTCATATCCTTCGAATATTGCTCTTTCCTCTGCACCAGCAGCTCCGCCGCGCGAAACAGAATCTCCGCCCTCTTCGGCGCCGGCGTCAGCCTCCACTTCTTGTACGCCTCTTTCGCCGCCTCCACCGCCGCTTCCACGTCCTCCGCCCCAGAGACGGGAAACATCCCGATCAGCTCCTCCGTATTCGCCGGATTGCGGTTCTCGTACGCTTTCTCCCCGCGCGCCTCCACCCACTCCCCGTTGATGAAATTCCGGTACGCCTTAGGCGCAACTGTGCTGGACATATTTCCTCCTCGAATGCCTCGTCTGTCTCTTGATTCGGTGCGGGGTCGGACGGGGGCGTACCTCGCGGAAACAAAAATTTAGCAGAGCCTTCCGCGCCCCGTCAAATCTCCGCGCACAAGCCCCTGCGCAGGAAGCGGACTTCGATTTCCATTCCTTTTCTGCTTTTCGCCGCTGGCGGCTACAGTTCGCGAAGGGCCGTGGCCACCGGAAGCCGCGCTGCGCGGATGGCGGGAAGAAGTCCGCCGAGCACTCCCATGACCAGCGCGAAAATGACCCCCTTGACCAGCAATTCCGGCGTGATTTTGAAGGCGAATGCCAGATGCGAAAAAGTCTGCCAGTTCATCGCGCCCGTGGTCAGGCCGTTTAGCGGAAGGACGGCCAGGCAGCCAACAACTCCGCCCACGAAGGAAATCAGCAGCGCTTCCACAAGAAACGAAAAAACCACCGCGGGGCCGCCAAATCCGAGTGCGCGCATGGTGGCGATTTCCCGGCCGCGTTCGGCCACCGCGGAGTACATCGTATTGAGCGCCCCAAAGACCGCCCCGATAGCCATGATCGCGGCCACCACCCCGCCCAATACCGTAATCAGCGTGGTCATGGTGCGCGACTGCTTGGAGTAGTAGTCCACCTCGCGGGTGATGTCCACGTTCATGCGCGGATCCGCCGTGACCGCGTCCTTGAATTGCTGAAAAGACTCCGGCGTGGCCAGATGCACTGTCACGGACTGAAAAATATTCTCCGGCCGCTTCAATGCTTCGTTGAAAATCCGGGCATCGCACCACACTTCCGAATCGAACGAGGATCCCCCGGCGTCGAAAACGCCCGCAACCTGCCAGCGTCCGCCGCCAAAATTCACGGTGTTGCCCAGGGTCAGGCCGGCATAGCTGGCCGAAGCGTTCTTGCCGACGATCAATTCCGAAAGCCCGGGCTGAAACATGCGCCCTTGCACGATCTTAACGCTGGGGCGGACCAGCAGCACGTTCGCGGAAACCCCGCGAACCTGGACGTTGGCATCCGTACCGGTGCTCAGCAGCGGAAAAGGCACGACTCCCACCACTTCCTGCGTGACCAGCGGCCCGCTGGAATCACGAGCCACTCCGGGCGCGTCCTGGATGATTTTCACCGAATCCAGCGTAATCGCGCCCATCATCTCCGAAGGCGCCCCGGCGCGCAGCACCAGCGCGTTGCCGTAGGAGCCCGAAGCCACCAGCGTGGCGCGGAACCCTCGTGCCAGCGAGAGCATGGCCACGAAGACGCCGACCGTCCCGGCAATTCCCAGCACTGCAACGATAGCGGACGCCCAGCGGGCTTTGACGCTGCGCACGTTGTAGATCAGTGGTATGGCCATCTTAAACCCTCCGCAGTGCGTTCACGACGCGCATGCGCATGGCGCCCATGCCGGGGAAAATTCCGCTGGCAACGCCGACAAGCAAAGTCGCGGCAAAGCCGCCGGCCAGCATGGAAACTGAAAGAACCAGATTGGGGAGCAGTCCGTTCAAGGCTGTGCCAAGCAGCGGCACGGCAAGGTAGGCCACACCCAAACCCAGCAGGCCGCCGGCCATGGCAATCACCATGGATTCCGCAAGAATAAGGAAAAGCACAGCGCGGCCGGAAAAGCCTATGGCTTTAAGCACGGCCAGCTCCGCGGTGCGCTCGCGGACGGAGATGGCCATGGTGTTGCCGGTCACCAGCAGGAGCGTGAAGAAAACAACCGTGCCGATGGTGAGGATGAGGAACTGAATGTTCCCAAACTGTTTGACCCACCCCGCCGCGAAAGCCGATTCCGTTTCGGTTTTTGTCTCGCTGGGCGAATTGGCGAATTCGGCGTCAATGGCCTTGGCCACGCGCACGGCGTCCTCGGGATTCTTGACGCGAAGCACGTACCACCCCACCTGACCCTTGACCCCGCTGGGAATGCGTTCCTGGAAGTAATCCCACCGGAACCAGAACTGCGTGTCGTCGTCCTGCGCGCGCTTGCCGTGATAAATCCCCCGGAGATTGAACTCCCACGCCCCGCCGCCCCAGATCGTGGCCCGGATGGGGATGCGGTCCCCGATTTTCCAGCCGAAGCGCTTGGCCGTCCGCTCCCCGGCAATCGCCCCTTCGCGGTCCTTCAGGAAATCATTCCACTGCTCATCGGGCGTCACCAGTTCGGGAAAAACCTGCCGCTGATTCTCCGGATCGATGACGAACTGCGGAAAGAAATTCTTCTCATCCTGATAAATTCCCCCGAACCAGTTGTTGTGCGTAATGGTTTCCACGCCCGGGATGCGCAGAATCTTATCGCGATAGGAAAGAGGAATCGGGCTGATGATGGAAACGCGGTTGATCACCACCAGCCGGTCGGCCCCGGCGACCTCCGTGCCGCGGCTGAATGCGTCGCGCACAACCGCCAGGAAGGCAAACAGAAATAGGGCCATCGCAAACGACCCGATCGTCAGAATCAGGCGGAATTTCTTGCGCAGCAGATTGGCCCGCAGCAGCGCCCCGTATTTCATGCCCCGCCCCCGGCGCCCGCCCCGTGCGGGTGTTTGGGCGCTTCCACAAGCACTCCCTTTTCCAGGTGCAGCGTGGTGTGCGCTCGCGCCGCAATGACCGGATCGTGCGTCACCATCAGCACGGTCTTGCCGTACTTGCCCACAAGTTCTTCAATGATGGCCATTACCTCGTCGGCGCTCTTGCGGTCCAGGTCCCCGGTGGGCTCGTCGCAAAGCAGAAACGTCGGGTCGGATACGATGGCCCGCGCGATGGTTACCCGCTGTTCCTGACCGCCGGAGAGCTGCCGCGGGTAGTGCTGCATCCGGTCGGAGAGGCCCACCACGCTGAGCGCGGTTTCCACGTGCTTGCGCCGTTCCGCTTTTGAAAGATTCCCGTTGCGCTGTTGAAAGATTCGTCAACAGCAGAGGAAGCTCGACCTTCTGGAAGGCGGTAAGTACCGGAATCAGGTTGTACATCTGAAAAATGAAGCCCACGTGCCGTGCGCGCCATTGCGTCAGCTTGTTGGCCGACATGTGTGTTATTTCATCGCCATCCACTGTGATGCTCCCGGCCGAAGGCACGTCCAGGCCGCCCAACAGATTCAGCAAGGTGGTTTTCCCGGAACCGCTGGGACCCATGAAGGCGACAAAGTCGCCCTTGTCCGCGTCCAGGTCCAGTCCCTGGAGCACCTGAATTTTTTCTCCGCCCCGGCTGTACGTTTTGTTCAAGCCGCGGACCTGGATCAGGCTCCGGGAATCGTTGGGTCCATCTACGCGGATCATTCTTGTCTCCTACTCGCGAATTTCCACTGGGTCTCCATCCTTCAAATTCTCGGGACCTTTCACCACCAGGGAATCCCCGGGACGGACCCCCGCCAGCACGGCCACGTCGCTGGCGCGATCCATGCCCAGTTTGACGGCCCTCCGCTCGGCCTTTCCCTCGCGGACCACGTACACGAAGGAAGCCCCGCCGCCGGAGCGCACCGCGCTCTTGGGAATGTAAGCCACGGCTTCCGCGCCTTTTTCCTGCTCCCCGTCCCCGGCCTTCCCTTTTGCCGGGGGCTTGGCCTCCTCCAGGAACGCGACCTTCACGCCCATGTCCGGAAGAATGAAATTGTGCTTCTCCAGATCGATGATCGTGATGCGAACTTTCACGGTGGCTTTTTGCCGGTCCGCGGTGGGTATCACCGTGCGCACCTTGGCGGGAATCGGTTTGTCCGGGTAGGCGTCGAGAGTCGCCGTGACCGGCTGTTCTGGCCGGACACGCGCGATGTAGGATTCATTCACGTCCACTTCGATCTCGTTGGAATGCATGTCCACGATGGTGGCGATGCCGGTGCGCGTGAAGCCGCCCCCCGCCGAGACCGGTGAGACCATCTCGCCAACCTGCGCATCTTTCGAAACCACGATCCCCGCGAAGGGCGCCCGGATGGTGCAATTGTCCACGGCCTGCTGCGCCACGTGAATTCGGGATTCCGCGGCCGCCGCTTGCTGCCGGGCCAGCGCCGCTTTGGCCTGGAGACTCTCCACCGCCGTGCTGGCGTTGTCCAGAGCCTCCTGCGTCTGTATCCCTGCCTTCTGCAGTTGTTCCGCGCGGCGCAGCGCGATCTGCGCGTTTTTGAGTTGGACTTCGAAGTCGGCAATGGCCGCTTGGGCGGAGTCGCGATCCGCTTTCGCCGAATCCAGTGCGCGCCTGGTGTCCGAGTCGTCGAGAGTTGCCAGCAACTGGCCTTGCGCCACCCTCGTTCCCTCGTCGAAGAATACGCCGGTCACCCGCCCGGTGATCTTGGCCGCGATCGTGGCCCGGCGCCGCGGCGTGATGTACCCGCTGGCATTCAGCAGCGCCTGCGGGCCGCCCGCTTCGGGTTTGGCCGCCGTGGCCACTTCCACCACTGCCCTCTGGTTGCGCAGAGTGTAGGCGGCGACGACCAGGCCCGTAAAGATGAGAACCGGCATGGCGGCATATACGATGCGCCGGCCCCTGCTGCTCTTCGCTCGCTTCCCCTCATCGATGCGCAGCGAGCCCAGGTCCGGTCTTGTCGAATCGAGCTGCGTTGCCATCGGCGCCCATTTTCTCCTGAACCGGTATTTCCATTTTGGCTTCGCGGCCGCCAATACTATACACCCATCCCTTAACCTTGGCCTTCCCTGCCAATTCCAGGAACGCTTGTGGCGCCGGCCTCCCTCGCCCCTTATTGAGACCAACACAAATATTGCTGACGCGGAAAGTCAGTGGGAATTTCATGTTTTTCTGTCAATTTGGAAATGCCATTCCTCCGCCCGTTCGCACAACCCGCGCGGAGCTTAGGCCATCATTACGTTCTTGAGCCCGGCCTTGTTCTTCAGGATGACCGTGGATCCCTTCACCTGCAGCAACTGCTTCTTCTTGAACTCGGCGAACAGCCGCGACACCGTCTCCCGCGACGCCCCGATCACTTGCGCGATCTCTTCATGCGTCAGCGTCAGCTTCAGCCGGATATCCCCTTTGCCCTTCCCGTCTTGCTCCGCCGCCAGTTCCAGCAAAAAGCGCGCCAGTTTCTCTCCCGCCGAATGCGAGAGCCCGATCGTCCTCATCTCCGCCAGCGCCAGGTGATAATTCTCGCTGATCTGCTGCGCCACCCGCAGCGCCACCTCTCCAAACTGCGCCAAAAACTGCAAAAAATCCGCCCGCCCGATGAAATTGATCTGGCACGCTTCCAGCAGGTCCGCCGTCGCCTGGTACGGTTTCCCGGAAACGCTCGCCGCCAGTCCCAGCACGTCTCCCGGGCTGGCGAATCTCAGGATTAGCGTCTTGCCCTCCGGCGAGGACGTCGAAAGCTTCACCCGACCGCTGCACACGATAAACACTCCCCGCGGCTCCTGCCCTTCCACGAACAGGGTGGCTCCCCGCGGATACGATGACGCCGATGTGATTTCGGAAAGCCGCTGCAGAGCCGGCGGCGACAAATTACAGAATAGCCGCTCTTCCCGGTGCGGGCAGTTCAGGCAGTTTTCGATGATTGGCAAGCCGTAGGGCGCGCGCATCTCTTCCCCCGAGCGGATTATACCCCTCCGCGCCCCCGACTCAAATGTCCGGCTTTCTTCCATGCCCTGGCTTGGCCGCGCCCAGCGGCTTTCACCAGCTAACGGCAAGCCCGCACATCCGTCTGTGACTCCTGTCACAGTGCCCCGTGATTTCTCCCGCCCGCCTACTTTTTCACGATCGTCAGCTGGCTGGCCACGCACTGCCAGCTTCCGTTGATGTTTACCCAGGTATCCGTGAATCGCCCCGTTTTCACGAAGGCCTTCGAATTCTTCATTCCTCTTTCCTTGTACAGCCCCGCCACCACCGCCGTGTCTCCGTAAAAAAATACAGTCAGCGAACGGTTGCCCTGCTGCGTGGAATCGTCCGTGGTCTTCTTCAGGCTGGCCAGGTACTTCCCCTTGTCCATGAACTCCCCGTATTCGTCCGTGTACACAAACGTTGGCGCCAGCATCTGCTGCAGCGCCTTGATATCCGCTCTCGATTCCGCCTGTTCCCACGCATTCTCCAGCGCGATGATCCTCCCTTCCTGATTCGACTGGCCACGCACCAACCGCGACGCTCCCAGAACCACCGCCAGGCACATCGCCATAACAACCAGCGTCTTTTTCATAAGTGCATACCTCGCTTTTATTCCCTGTTCCTTGGCCACCCGAGGGTTTCCCCGGGCGGGCGGCAGGCGCACATCTACGCCAACCCCGCTCTTAAGCTTAGATTATGCTAAGGATTTGCTTCGATGGGAATCAGCGCGCCCTCCACCTGTGCGGTGAACGGCACCTCGCGCCCTGCCCTGCAACTCAATACGGATTCCGGCTGCTCTCCGCATCCCCCGCCGGGCCGCCCGCCGTCGGAATCGGCGCCGCCAGTCCCGCAATCTCCGAACCTAGCCCCAGCTTCTGCAGGCTCCTCGCGTCCATCTTGCCCGTCGGATTCAGTCCCTGCTCTTCTTGAAATTTCTTCATCGCCTGGACCGTCGCCGCATCCCATTTTCCGCTGGGCTTTCCGCTATAGGCTCCGCTCTTTGCCAGCGCCTGCTGAATCTCCGTAATTCGCTCGGCCGCCGGCGCTTTCTGCCCGCGCACCTGCTGCGCGCGCCCTTTCGATCTCTTTCCGGTGCTCTTCCTTGCCGAAACCTTGCGGCTTACCGGCGCCTTCTTCCCTCCTTGCGCCGAGGCCCCCTCCACCGCGCCCGGCAACACCAGCGCCGCCATCAGCACTGCCACCAACCACTTTACGGCCGATCCTCTTCGCATAGTCCCTTTTCCCGGCCTTCCGCTTCCTTCTCCGCGGCCGGGATTCCCCTTTACTATTGCTGATTATCCGCCGGCACCACTCCGGGCAGGAACACCGTCGCCAGCCTCCCGCCATCCACCCGCCGCATCACCTTGAATACCACATTTTCTCCCGCTTTCAATTTCCCAATCGCTTTCCGGTAGCCCGCCACGTCATCCACTCCCGCGCGGTTCACTTCCGTGATCACGTCTCCCGGCACGAATCCGATGTCCTCCGCAAAGCTCGCCGGCTCCACGCTGGTCACCAGCACTCCCTTGCTGAACTCGATCCCCGCACGGCTCGCCCGCGCCGGCGTGAACTCTTCCACCCGCAGCCCGAACTCCGCCGGAGCGCTTTCCTCCGGCTGTTCTCCGCCTCGTCCCGCCCGCGCCGGAAACACCTTTGTCCGGTCCTCCACCGTCGCCGCCGTGTCCTTCTGCTCCCGGTCCCGCACGTACGTCAATTTCACCTTATCGCCGATCGCCGCTTCCGCGATCGGATTCACCAGGTCGTTCCCCGTCTTCACCGGCTTCCCGTTCACGCTGACGATTACGTCCCCGGCCTTCAATCCCGCCTTTTCCGCCGGGCTTCCCGGCGCCACATCCTCGATGACCACTCCGTGCTGCGCTCCCAGCTCCTTCAGCGTGATCGGGTTCGTTCCGCGTTCCTCGGTGAAACTCACCCCGATCGACCCGCGCGTCACCCGTCCCTTCGTCGCGATCTGGTTGTACACCATCAGCGCCGTCGTCGACGGCAGCGCGAATCCCACTCCTTCATAGCCCCGCCCGCCGGTCATGATCGCCGTGTTGATCCCGATCACCTCCCCGGCCAGGTTGATCAGCGGCCCCCCCGAATTCCCCGGATTGATCGCCGCGTCCGTCTGCAAAAAGCGCTGAAACTGCCGCCCCATTCCCGGCCGCCCCTTCGCGCTGATGATTCCCGCCGTCACCGTCGCCTGCAAGCCGAACGGGCTGCCGATTGCCAGCACCCAATCCCCCACCTGTACCCCGTCCGAATTTCCCAGCCGCGCCGTCGGAAGATCCTTCCCCGCATCAATCTTGATCACCGCCAGGTCGGTCTCCTCATCCACTCCCACCACCTTGGCCGTGTATCGCGTGGAATCGTCGTTCAGTTGCACCTGAATCTTCGTGGCCTGTTCCACCACGTGGTTATTGGTCAAAATGAACCCGCGCTTGTCCACGATCACGCCCGAACCCAGGCTCCGCTCCGCCGCCGCGGGACCGTCCTGTCCTTGCTGTCCGCCGTCGAAAAACCGGTCGAAGAAATCCTGAAAGGGGTCCTCTTGCTGCTGGTTCGGCGCCGGCCGCCTCTTCTGGCTCCGTCTCCGGTCCACGATCTGCGTCGTCGAGATATTCACCACCGCAGGCTCCACCTTGTTCACCACCCCGGCGAATGACGTGGACATCTGCGCCGGCTCCGGCAGGGCCAGGGGCGTGGCTCCTCCGGCAAATCCCATTACGCGCATGGCCGATGCGTGACCCGAGACCAGCGTCCCGATCAGGATTCCCGTCGCCAGCGTCAGCGCCACGAACACGCTGGCCAGCAATTTCCTCCGCCGCGCCCAGACCACCAATTCCCTCACCTGCTCGCCCATTGCTCGTTCTCCTTGGACCCTTGCCCCAGAAAAGTATAGCATCGCCGCTGCACCGCGGCGGACGCCTTGCTTGTAACGTTCGTATAGGGAAACTGTCCGGAAAGACAGGTGCCGGACGCCATTTCCTACCCGCTCTCTTTTGGACGCGCTTTCCCCCCGTTTCGTTATCCGCCACTCCGCGCTCCTGCTCAAAAAATTCGGATTCCCGCCTCTGAATTTATGGTTGACCCTCTCCTTTTTCGCCATCCTTCCCCTCTTCCCTCTTGACACCGCACCGCCGTTTCCCACAAACTGTACGTGGCTCGTAGCTGAGCCACACGTGGCGATTTAGGGCAACTTGCTCCACGTAAAAAACTGCTAAAGAGCTGTGAGCTTCTTAGAAGATTTTCTGAGACCCTCCGAGCACTCTTTGGCACGGAGGTTTTTTTATTTCCCCTCCGCGCTGCCCTTGATCATATTCCGCGTGACTTCACGGCATCCTCGCGTCCTGGCGCGCGCTGCCTTTTTGGGAGTATTTAGATGGCCGAACTGTTCGAACTGAAATGCCGCGAATGCGGTAAATTGTGGGGCAATGCCCCCCGCTCCTTCTGCGAAGACTGCTTCTCTCCCCTCGAAATCACCTACGACTACGCCGCCATTCGCGCCTCCCTCCGCCGCGAGCAGCTCTCCTCGCGCCCCCATACCATCTGGCGCTACGCCGAACTCCTGCCCGTTTCCCCGGACCAGATTCCTTCGCTTCCCGTCGGCGGCACTCCCCTCGTCTCCGCTCCCCGCCTCGCCAAATCCTGGGGCCTCGGCGAACTCCATATCAAGAACGACGCCGTCTGCTTTCCCTCTCTCTCCTTCAAGGACCGCGTCGTCGCCGTCGCTCTCACCGCCGCCAAGCGCTTTGGTTTCGAAACCGTCGGCTGCTCCTCCACCGGCAATCTCGCCAACGCCGTCGCCGCGCAAGCCATCCGTTCCGGCCTGGCCGCCTGGATCTTCATCCCTTCCGATCTCGAAGCCGCCAAGGTCATGGCCACGCAGATCTACGGCGCCAAAGTCGCCCGCATCGCCGGCAACTACGACCACGTCAACCGTCTCTGCGCGCAGATCGCCGATAAATTCCGCTGGGGCCTCGTCAACGTCAACCTCCGCCCCTATTACGCCGAAGGCTCCAAGACCGTCGGCTACGAAATCGCCGAACAGCTCGGCTGGCGCCTCCCGGATAACGTCGTCGTTCCCATGGCCGGCGGCTCCCTCATCACCAAAATCTCCAAAGCCTTCCGCGAACTCACCGAACTCGGCTGGGTCGAACCCAAGCCCGTCCGCTTCTTCGGCGCGCAAGCCACCGGCTGCTCGCCCATCTCCTCCGCCGTCAAGCGCGAACTCGACCGCTTCGAGCCGCAAAAACCCAACACCATCGCCCGTTCGCTCGCCATCGGCAATCCCGCCGACGGCCCTTACGCCATGAACGTCATGCGCTCGAGCGGCGGGTGGGCCGAAGACGTTTCCGACCCCGAAATCGTCGCCGGGATGCGCAAGCTCGCCGAATTCGAAGGCGTCTTCACCGAAACCGCCGGCGGCGTCACCACCGCCGTCGCCGAAAAGCTCATCCGCCAGGGCCGCATCGCTCCCGGTGGCACTACCGTCCTCTGCATCACCGGCAACGGCCTCAAGACCACCGACGCGCTCGCCGGCGAATTCGCCGCCGCCGAGCCCATTCCCCCGCGTCTCGACGCTTTCGAAGCCTATCTGGAAGGCCGGCTCTCCGCAGCCGTCGCCACAAAATAACAGGAGCCCAGGAACAGACCCATGCCCGTCACCGTTGAAATTCCCACTGCCTTTCGCCGCTTCACCGACAATGCCGCCACCTTCGCCGCTTCACCGGCCACCGTCGCCGCCGTTCTCGATCAACTCACCGCCCAATATCCCGGCCTGGCCCGCCACATCCGCGACGATAAAGGCCAGATCCGCCAGTTCCTCAACGTCTATCTCAACGAAGAGGACATCCGCTTCCAGGGCGGAGAATCCTGCGCCGTCAAAGACGGCGACCGCCTCATGCTCGTCCCCTCCATCGCCGGCGGCTAGCCAGCGCGCCGCTCCGCTGTACGAATATCGGACGCCCCGCGCGGAAATCCTACCCCTCACGCTCCGCGAATTGGTATAACTGTCTCCCGCCAGTTGTGTTGGCAAGTTGTCCCCTGGAGCGCTGCAACAATGGACACGAACTCTCCCGCGGCCTCATCCTGGCCCTGGCCCGACTCCCTCGACGCCCTCGTCGCCGCTCCCGCCTTCCACAAAAAACTTTTCGAAAACGAACACGTCCGCTATCTCGAAGTCACCATCAAGCCCGGCGAATTCGTCCCCGTCCATACCCACCGCTGGCCCGGCGTCATCTACGTCCAATCCACCAGCGCCTTCATCCGCCGCGATGGCGGCGGCAAAGTCCTCTTCGACTCCCGCCAGGCCCCTCCTTCTCAGCCAACCCCCTTCATCGAATGGATCGGTCCCCTTCCCCCGCACTCGGTCGAGAATATCGGCACGACCGAAGTTCGCATGCTCACCGTCGAACTCAAGCATTTGCAGCCCTGATTGTCCCCAACGGAGAAAACGCCATGACCTGGAACCCCGCAACCGTCGAACTCATCGCCACCTACTGGACCCTCGCCGGCGGCGCCACTCCCCACACTGGCCCCGAACACAGCCTCTTCGACTTCAAGGACCGCGTCGAAGCTTGCGCCCGCGTCGGCTTCAAAGGCATCGGCTTCTGGCATTCCGACCTGGACATGATCCTCACCAAATGGTCTTTGCCCGAAATGAAAAAAATCCTGGACGCCAACGGCATGAAATACATCGAAATCGAATTCCTCGCCGACTGGTTCCGCGACGGCGAGGAAAAACGCCAGTCCGACATCCGCAAGAAAAAACTCTTCGACGTCTACGAAGCGCTCGGCGCCCGCCATCTCAAAGTCGGCGATTTCGAGCACAAGACCACTCCCATGCCCAAGGTCATCGAATCCTTCGCCGCCCTCTGCAAGGACGCCGCCGAACACGGCGTCCGCGTCGTCTATGAACTCATGCCCTTCGCCATGGTCGACAACCTCCCCGACACCCTCACCATGCTCAAGGGCGCCGGCGCTAAAAACGGCGGCGTCATCTTCGACATGTGGCACGTCGCTAAGATGGGCATCCCCTTCGAGCAGATTGCCAGCTTCCCCATGGAATATTTCTTCGCCGTCGAAATCAATGACGGCACTTTTAAGTGCCCCTGGAGCCTCCTCGAAGACACCATCAACCACCGCCTCCTCTGCGGCGACGGCGAATTCGATGTTCCCGGCTTCCTCGACGCCTGCTGGAAGGCCGGCTACCGCGGCCCCGTCGGCATCGAAGTCCTCAATAAGGAACTGCGCACCCGCCCCCTCGACGAAATCGCCACCCGCGCCTACAACACCACCATCGCCCAATTCCGCCGCTAAAATGTCTCCCGTAGGGGCACGGCATGCCGTGCCCGCTCATGTTCGACCACCGTTGCATGCTTCAAGGCGCGCATCGCTTCGCCTTATCAAAAAAGAAGGGGGCGCATCTCGCGCCCCCTGAAAGACGAATTGAAAGCTGTCATCCTGAGGCCCCGATGCTTTTTATCGGGGCCGGAGGATCTCAACTGTAACGGCCTGCAACGCGCAAATTAACCGCACCCCCTACGCCTGCAACACCGTCCTCTGCCTTCCGCTCCTCACCGGCTCCTTCAACCACCTCTGCGCCCCGCGCAGCGCCGCCCCCACCGCCGCGAACACGCTCACCCTTTTCCGCGGCGCCGCATATGCCGCCCGTCCCGCTCGCGCCACGCTCACATCATCCATCCCCGTGCGCGCGTTCCCCGTCCCTTGCGCCTGCAATATCCAGATCGCCCAGATGGCATTCACCGCCTTCCGCGCAAACCACACGATCGCCCCCAAGATCGCAAATTGCACCAGCAGGCTCCCCGCCTCATACCAATTCCCCTGCAACCAATTCGTAAATTCGCTCATGATTCCCTCCAGTTACCACACGCGCTAGCCTACTCCCCTCCCTTCCTCTCCGTAACTGGCGCAAAGTCCAATAAACGGGCAGGCATCTTCCACCTGCCCCCATGGCCCGGGACAGTTTCCCTCCGCCTTCTCATCCTTGTTTGATTTGGTTGTTTTCCCGCGTGCCCTACTGCTTCCGCGTCTCCGGTGTGTAATGCGTATGCAGATAGGAAATGATCTTCGCCGCCGCCGCGTCCGGGATCGTCGCCCCGTACGCCTTCTGCATCTTGTGCACCGTCGCGTCCCACGCCCCCGCCGGCAACGGCGGCTGCATCGTGATGTACCGCGTGCTGTGACACACGCTGCAATATCCTTCCACTTCCACCTTGCCCTCGCCCGCGGCCAGCTCCGGCGGATACAGCGGATACGCTCCCCCGCCATAATTTCCGTCCGGCGTCAGCTCCGCCGGCGCAGCTTGCGGCAATTGCCCCAGCGCCGCCGGCTGGTAATCCCCGCCGCCCGCCGCAACCGCCAGCCCCGCCGCCATCACCACTCCACAGCTCAGCAAGACAACTATCCGCAATTTCCTGTTCATGGCGCGTCGCTCTCCTTTATCCCGCACTTCCCACCACCATCTCCTGCCGTTCGATCCGGTTCCACAAATACCCGCCCGGATTCCATACCCCTTCGTCCGGCTGCGTATTTCCCTTTTCGTCCGTCGCCCGCACCGCCACCGAATACCGCCCCGTCTTCTTCGGCGTCCATAGCGCCTCCCACGTGCGGAACGAGTATGGCCCGTAATCCTCCCCCACCTTCGCCGCCGTCCAGTTCTTCCCGTCGTCCTCCGAAACCTCCACCTTCACCACGCGCCCTTGTCCGCTGAACGCAATCCCCCGCAGCATCACTCCCATTCCCGCCGGAATCTTGGTCCCTCCATCCGGCGAAATCAGGAACGACCGCACCGCCAGCCGCCCGATGGGCACCGTCTTCACCGTCCCCGCCTGCATCTCCGCCGGCGTCGTGTTCCCCCGCGGCGTGTCCGGCACGCGGTACGCCGTCTTCACCCAGAAATTTTCATCCGCCTTGTCCAACACGCGAATCCACGTCAGGCACTTCATCCAATACGTCGCAAAGTACCCCGGAACCACCAGCCGCACCGGAAACCCGTTCAGCACCGGCAGCGGTTCTCCGTTCATCGAATACGCCACCACCGCCTCGTCCAGCGCCGGATTGGTGATTTCCAGAGACTTCAGAAACCGGTTCGACCCGAATCCTTTCGGCCCCGAACCCGTCTCCAACCCCTGCACCTGCACTTGCACCGATCCTGCCTTCACCTTCGCCGCATCCAGCAATTCCCGCAGCCGCACTCCCGTCCACATCGCATTCCCCATCGCCCCGTTGCCCCACTGCCCGCCCGGCACACGTGGCTGAAATCGGCTCCGGCTGTTCCCCGAACACTGATTCACCGCCGCCACCGAAACCGCCTTGAACTTCTCCATCAGCTCCGGCAGGCTGAACGACAGCGGCTTCTCCACGTTCCCTTCAATATTCAGCTTCCAACTGTTCAAATCCACGCTGTTGGGAATTCCATCCAGGTGCCAGCGCACATAAAACGCCTCGTTGGGCGTAAACGCCGTCCGAAAATAATGCCGCGGCGTCTCCAGTTGCACCGGCCGGTCCGTCAGCAGAATCAGCGGCGCCTTCTGCGCCTCGTTCACATACGGCCCCACCGAATTCCAATACGGATTCGCCCCCGGCCCGGTAAAACTCTTCACCGCCGCTCCCGAGGCTGCCTCCTGCGCCGGCGCACCGACGCCCTCCGCCATTCCCGCCAGCGCCAATCCCCCGCCCGCCGCGCCCAGCAGCTTCAATAATCCCCGCCGCGATAATTCACGTCCGTTCGAGCTCATACAGGCATCCTCCGTCAAAAAGAAATCATCCTTGCGGCCGCCGGCGAAGTCAATCCTGCTTTCGCCGTCAAGCACAGTAAAGGTCTACAGTCGCCAGTCATCCGTTGTCAGTCGAAAGCCGGAGCGACCGCCACACTCTCCCGTCTCTCCCCCTCTGCGCCTCTGCTTCTAACTCTTTCCCCTCGCTTCCCCCCTTTAGAGTCCGCGTGGTAACTTTTGTTTTATAGGGCGTCGGAGCTTCAGCTCCGACATAAACCCTTTCTTTCTAGTGCGGCTTTAGCCGCTGAGGAACTGATTTTGCGGCTGCCACACAGGCTCTTTAGCCGGGGCGCCCTACACGTCGTTTCTACGTGTGGAGTTTTTGAATTCATTCTTTTCTTCCAGACCACAGCCGCCTCCCACCCTCACTCCGCCAGCAGCACGCTCGCCACCAGCGCCAGCGCAATCCCCGCCATCTGCCGCAGCGTCAGCCTCTCCCGCAAAAATAAGATGCTCAGCAGTATCGTCACCACCGGATACAGCGCCGATAGCGTCACCACCGTCGACGCCTTCCCCTGCTCCAGCGCCGCAAAAAACGCCAGAAACCCCATGAACGTGAAAAATCCCGCCCCAAACGACCAGCTGAATCCCGGCAACGTCGCCTCTACCTTAAATTTCTCCATCATCAGCACCACCACCGCGAACGCGATCGCCCCCACCGCCTGAAACAGCAACGCCTGTCTCGGCTTGGCATGGGGCGAAGCCAGCTTGCTGAACACCCCCCACACTCCCCACAGCATCACCGTCGTCATCGCGTACAAATACCAGATCTTCACGCTTACCCCCCTTTTTTTTCGCCGTGATTGTGTGGCCGGGCCGAATTTATGCCGACCCGGTCGGGAGCCCGGCTCTTCTCTTCAATCCTTTACCTGCTCCAGGACAGCCCAGCGACCACTTTTCAGCCGTTCTTCCGCAACCCGGCAGACACTCGCAAGCTCATTGCTTTGCCCGGCGCAGTCCTCCGGCGCTGCAGTTTCCCACACTTCCTGTGGAAACACACACCCTTTCGCATGCTCCCCAGCGAGAAAATCAAGGCTATCTAGTGGAAATGGAATAGAAGTCCCTGGGCAACCGAAAATTGTTTTGCGCCGTGCTGAAGAATCCAGATTGCACAGAATCCGCTTGCACCAACCAGCGTCGCCAACAATTCTATTGACAGTAAGTGCCTTATGCGTTATCATGCTTTGTGAATCTCGACCGACACCCTGCCCAGCAAGCTCCGCAATCCTTTTCCAGATCCTCACACCCCGACCCAATCGCGCTCTTTTCACTCTTCCAAAAACAGGAGCTTGCAGCAACTACTCTGCAATCAATGGAATCCGCACTCTTTACGCTCTTCCAAAAACAGGAACGAGCCGCAGGCGCTTTGGAATCAATTGATTGCGCACTCTTTGCAAAAACACCGGGGGTGTGGGGTAGAGTTCCAGTCAAAATCTTAAAGTATCACTTGAAGTTTGCTCGCAACTCGCTTCTTCTCTGTGGTTTTCCGAAACGCCCTCTACTCAAACTGCTTCCGGAACTCCGCCAACTGCCTCTTCATCTCCGCAACCTCCCCCTCCAGCCCCGCCACCCGCTCCTCCAACCGCTCCACTCGCCCGCCATCGCCCCCGCCCCGCGTCGCTTCCGGCCGCGTCTCCTCAACAGTCTCTTCCACCACCACATCCCCCGCCAGCAGATGCGCGTACCGCGCCTCTTTCCTCCCCGGCTGCCTGGGCAGCACCTTTACCAGCGCCGGTTCGCGCTCCATCAGCTTATGCAGCGTGGATTGCACCAGGCTCAAATCGTCAAACCGGTGCATGCGCTCCGCCCGGCTGCGCAGCTCTCCCGGCGTTTGCGGCCCGCGCAGCAGCAGTTCGCACAGGATCGCCGTCTCCGGCCTCGTGAAATTGAACACCTCCGCCAGCCGGTGCTCGTACTTGGCCACCCGGCTGTCCGCCGTCGTCCCCAGCCCGGAGAGCCCCTGCCCCTTCAAGCTCGCCAGCGCCTCCCGCACCGCCTGCTCGTCCAGGCTCATCACCGGGTCCCGGTTCGATTTCTGGTTGCACGCATTCACCAGCGCGTTCAGCGACAGCGGATAATATTCCGGCGTGGTGATCTCCTTCTCCACCAGCGCCCCCAACACCCGCGCTTCCGCTTCCGTCAGCACGATATTCATAGGCAAAAAGCATACACCAACGAACCTCCGTTGACACCGCAAACGCCCCGCCGTACGCTGGTATTTAGGACATCCATGGACCTCTTCGAAGAAATCGTCAAACTCCGCAAGGAAGGCCGCCGCGCCGCCTTGGCTACCATCGTCCACACCAACGGCTCCATCCCCAGCTATGAAAGCTCGCGCATGCTCGTCCGCGAGGACGGCTCCATCTCCGGCACCATCGGCGGCGGCTGCGTCGAAGCCGACGTGTGGGCCGCCGCGCGCGAGGTCATGCAAACAGAAGCTCCCCGCAAAATGGTTTTCAACCTTAACCATGACGCCAACTACGATAGCGGCCTCATCTGCGGCGGCACGCTGGAGGTCTTCGTGGAACCCATTCTCCCCCAGCCCATCCTCTATCTCTTCGGCGGCGGCCACGTCTCCATCGCGGTCGCCAAATCCGCCTCCGCCGCCGGTTTCGCCGTCGGCGTCATTGACGACCGCGAACAGTTCGCCAACGCCCAGCGCTTCCCCATGGCCGGCGAACTTTTCACCAGCTATGACGACGCCTTCGCCCAGCTCAAGCCTGGCCCCGGAAGCTACATCGTCATCGTCACCCGCGGCCACAAGGACGACATGCGCTGCCTGGCCTGGGCCGTGCGCACCGACGCCCGCTACATCGGCATGATCGGCAGCAAACGCAAGGTTCTCTCCGTCTACCGGGCCCTCGAAAAGGAAGGTTTCCAGCCCCAGGAGTTCGAACGCGTCTTCGCCCCCATGGGTCTCGATATCGGCGCCCTCTCCCCCGAGGAAATCGCCATCAGCATCACCGCCGAACTCATCGCCGTGCGCCGCAACGCCGCCGGAGCCAAACACAAGAAGATGGCGCTCGATTCCAAAACCGCCGGCGCCGTCTGAGAGGTTTTTTTCACCATGCTAGCGGCCGTCATTCTTTCCGGTGGTGAATCCCGCCGCATGGGCTCGCCCAAAGCCCTCCTGCCCTGGCAGGGCCGCCCCTTTCTCCAGCACCTTCTCGATGTCACCGCTCATCCTAAAATCGGATACCGCCGCGTCGTCCTCGGCGCCCACGCCGAAATCATCACCCGCAGCATCCATCTCGATCCCGAAGAAATCGTCATCAATCCCGAGTGGGAAAAGGGCCAACTCTCCTCCATCCACGCCGCTCTGCTCAGCCTGCCCATCGGCAAAACCGACGGGATGCTGCTCTGCCCCGTGGATCATCCTCTCGTAAGCGCCGATCTGATTTCGAAACTGATTGCCGCGTTTTATTCCGAGAGGCCCGCGATCGCCTTGCCCGTATACAACGGCCGCCGCGGCCATCCGCTGATTTTTTCCGCCGCGCTCTATCCCGAGCTTCTCGACGCGCCGTTGGATCTGGGCGCGCGCGCGGTCGTCTGGGCGCACAAGAATGAAATACTGGAAGTTCCCACCATCGAGGAAGGCGTAATTCTGAATCTGAACGATCCCCAGGCTTTCGAAAAGCTCCGCGGATAATTTTTTGCCTTACTTGATTTCCGCCAGCAGCGCCGCCAGCGCGCCGGCGGCCAGTTGCGCGGCATGTTGCGTGGCCTCGGGCAAGCTGCCCAACGCCGCGGAAATCTCCTCCGCGGTGATGCTCCGGCATTCGCTCACCGCGCGCCCGCTGATGCGCTCGGTCAGCAGCGAGCCGCAAGCAATCGCCGCGGTGCAGCCGCGGCAGAGGAAGCGCACTTCCGCGAAGCGCCCCGCTTCGACGCGCGCGGCCAGTCGCAGCACGTCGCCGCAGACGGGATTGCTCGCTTCCACCGCGGCGGTCGCGCCGGACAATTCTCCGGCGTTGCGCGGATTCTTGAAATGGTCGAGAACGGCGTGGCTATGCATCGCGCAAAGTATGGCAACGCTTTCGAAAAACTGCAATGTGCCGTTCGCTGATCACTATTTTCAGGGCGCGGTGGATTTCTTCGCGGGAAGGTATTTTTTCTCGATGGAGGCGACGATAACATAGTTGGGGTCGACCATTTCGGCGAGGCGGACTTTGGCGGCTTTCGAAAGCAGCTCGTAGGCGTCCTGGTCGGAGAGTCCGTAGTCGGCGCGGATCCAGGCGACCAGTTCGGTGAAGGCGATGCGCACGGCATCGTCCAGCGGGCGGTAGATTCCGGTGGTCATGATTTCACGGTCGTTTTCGAAACGGGGCCAGGTGATGCTCTTGCCCTTGCGCACTTCCACCTGCAGCTTCACGCGCAGGGGTACTTCTATGGCCGTTCCGGCAATTTCGCCGTCCCCCATGGCCGCATGGCCGTCGCCCATATACAGCAATGCGCCGGAAACGTTTACCGGCAGATAGAGCGTGTTTCCGGCGGAAGCTTCCGGAGCGTCCATATTGCCGCCGAATTCGGCGGGGACGATGGAGCTGCGGGCTTCGCCGCCGGCGGGGGCCACGCCGATGCAGCCTAGGAAGGGATGCAGGGGAATCTTGGTGGTGAATTTCGAATCGAGGGCCTGGAACGTGGCGGTATTCGAAACCGGGTCGAGCGGATAGAACCAGACGCGTTCGGGCAGCGGGGGATGGAGCATGGCGGTGTAGCTGGTGGCATTGAGCGCGCCAAAGAGAGGAACGGTGGCGCCGATTCCCTGCCGGCTGGTGAGCTGCACGTCCTGGATGTGGACGACCAGCGTATCGCCGGGTTCAGCGCCTTCGATGAAGAAGGGCCCGGTGAGCGGATTATCGCCCTTGACCAGAGCGAGAGTGTCGCCGGGCTTCTGGATGGCGTTGCCGAAGGCGTCGAGAGTGGTTGCGTCGATGGTGTCGCCGGGACGCACGCGGGCCACCGCCGGCGCGACTCCGTAGACGTACTTCACATTTTCGAGAGTGCCTTCAAAGTGGATCGTCTTCGGCGCAGCGGGCGGGGCCTGCTGTGCAGCGGCCAAACCGGACATGGTAACAATCATCAGGGAAAGAGCCACGAGTAGCATACGGATACGCATAAGAAAAAACCTCCGGTTGGCGATGGCCACGACGACAACAAAGTCGAACACAGCGACGGCGCGGAGTCAACGCCCGGAAGCAACAATCGTGCACGGCTAAAATTCCAGGTGGAGGCGCAGAGCGGGAACGAGGACCGGGCCGCGGTCGCGGTTATAGCCGGGGTTGTTGACGTGCTGCAATCCGCCGGAGGCGAAGACGCCGCGCCAGAGATGCCCGGTGTAGTAAAGCTCGGCGATCTGCTCGCGGGCGTAGATCAAGCCGCCATCGCCCAGGAGAAAGCCGCTGCCGCCCAGGGCCAGGTATTCCTGGTGGTCGCGCGAAATTCCATTGGAGGCCATAGCGATTCCGGCGCGGTCCAGTTTTCGCCGCCAGCGCCGGCCGTTTGCGCCGACGCCAACCAGAATCGTCTGATCCACTTCGGTGTAGGCGTAGGATTCGTGGCGGCCTTCGCTCCATCCCCAACGGCCGAAGACGCCGATCCATTCGTTCAGGGACTGTTCGAAATTGACGCCGAAGCCGTATTTGACGGTGGTGCGCAGGGGATGCGCGGTGATGTCCGGCAGGGGCTTGCGTCCGGCGAGGAAGTTGTCCACGGCCTCGCGGTAGCTGCCCATGTTGGCGTGGTTCACATAGCCGAGCAGGCGGACGACTCCCTGGCGATGCGGGAGCGCGGAGGCGTGCCATTCGAATTCCGCGTTTTCCGAGCGCGCGCGGCCGAGGTCCGCGTCCAGTCGAATGCCATTGGCCACCTTGGGCATCAAGGCTTCGGCAAAGCGGGCCACCCAGCGGCGGTCGTGGATTTCGACCATTGCGGCGAAGGTATAACCGCGGGTGTCGGCGGCGTAATCGTAGGCGCCGTTGTTGTCCATGGTCCAATTCATGAACTGGAAGTTGCTGTCGGTGCCGTAGGTGTTCAGGTCAAAAAAATCGGCCAAACCGAATTTGCCGAAGCGCAGTTCCAGGCGCCGCGCGGGCAGTTCGTGAAAAAGCGACAGTGGCGTGCGTTCCCCGGAAACTTTTTCCTGGCTCAGGGCGATGATCTGATGCCATATGAGCCGGGCCACATAGGGAGCTTTGCTGAGCGTGGGATTGCGCACCACGTCCAGATTGGTGAAGCCTGCCAGGCCCAGGGCTTCGCCGAGACCGTGCCCGCCGGTTTCTTGCACGTCGCAAAGCAATTCGGTGGTGCGGCTGAGCTGGATTCCGGTGAAGAGAGTCAGCACGCGGGAGGTGGCGTCCTGAGCTTGCGGCGAGAGGCTGTTTGTCCCCGAATACGGTGCGGAAAACGCCGGATGCCACTGGGAGATGAGATTGACCTGGCCGGAGACCCACCAGCGGCTGGAATCGGAGTGAGGAAAAATGGTTGCCGGTGAATCGGCGTCCGGCGCGGCATCCGGCGCATTTGCGGCGGGCGGCGCGTCCTGGGACTGCACGGCGGAGCCGAACTGCTGCGACTGGGCCGCGTGCGCGGATACCCCTCCCGCGAGTGCGGAGAACAGACAGAGTGCGAGCCAGCGATTCACAGAAAACCTTTCGATTCATCCTAAGGATGAGGGTGCGAATTAGAACGGCCAGAAACAATCTGGAACAGTGCCACTGGAAGATGCGGCGTGCAGCCGAAATGCGATTCCAGAAGATTGCGGCGTTACTCTAGACATTCTAAAATGGTTCGCAGCCATGACAAAAACAAAACCGAAGGGAAGTTTGCGGATTGTCTCGCTGGCGCCCAGCGTGACTTCGATCTTGTGGGCCATCGGGGCGCGGAAATCGCTGGTGGGGGTGACGCGGTGGTGCAAGGAAGTCGCGCCGGTGGGCGGGCTGCCGGAAGTGGGCGACTGCTGGACAGGTGACCCGGCGGAAATCATGGCTCTTGCGCCGACACTGGTGGTCGGCTCGATGCCCTACAAGACCGAAACAGTGGGCAAGCTGCTGGAAAACCCGATCACGTTTCTGGCCATGAATCCGCGTTCGCTGGCGGAGATTTTTGCGGACATTCGCCTGCTGGGGCGGATCGTGGACCGGGTCGCGCCGGCGGAGAAAATCGCCGGGAAGATGGAGCGGGGATTTGCGGCACTGGCGAAGAAATCCGCGCGCGACAAGCGGCGTCAGCGCGTGTATTGCGAGTCCTGGTCCAATCCACGCATCAGTTCCCCGCACTGGGTGGCGGAACTGGTGAAGATTGCGGGAGGGGAAATGGTCGTCCCGGCGGGCCAGCGGGTATCGGACGAGCAGGTGGCCGCGGCGCAGCCGGAGGTGATGGTGCTGGCGTGGGCGGCCACGGGAGAAAAAGCCAAGCCGGAAACGGCCTATGCCGTCGCCGAATGGAAAAATGTTCCGGCGATTCGCGACAGGCGCGTGCATGTGATTTCCGACGAATTGCTGAATACGCCCGGGCCTCCGCTGCTGGAAGGCGCGCGGCAGCTCTTTCGAATTCTCCACGGCGCGCCCGAGCGGAAGGGACGCGGCTGATGCTGGTGGTTGCCGCGGTGATCGAGCGCGAGGACCGGCGGCTGCTGATCGGGCAGCGGCGCAAGACGGACAGCTCGGCGCTGAAGTGGGAGTTTCCGGGCGGGAAGGTGCGCGAGGGGGAGGAGCCGGAGGCGGCGCTGGCGCGGGAGTTGCGGGAGGAGCTGGGGGCGACGCTGCGCCGGTGCCGGGAAATCTGCCGCGTGAAGCACACTTACTCCACGCTGCCCGAGCCGCTGGAAATTATTTTCTTCGCCGCTGCCATCGAGGAAGGCGGGATCGAGGCGCGCGCGTTCGAACAGATTGTCTGGGCGCTGCCGCGGGAGCTGGCGGGTTACGATTTTTTGGCGGCGAACTCGGGGTTGATTGCCAATCTGGCCACCGGGCGGATCAAGCCGGGGGAGATTCTGGCCGCCGGCGAACTGCCCTGATGTGCATTTCTCACGAGGAAGGGCAAGTCTGCGCGGCCGGGATGGAAAGGCCCGCCCTCTGAAGAGGGCGGCTACAGAAGCCGGGGGATTTTTTCCGCGGGAGATAAAATCATAGTGTGACGATTGTGGCTGAACCAGAAATCGCGCTGCTGTCCGGGGCATGGTTCTGACCGGGTAGGGGCACGGCATGCCGTGCCCCTACGAAGAGTAGATGCAAGAGTGCCTCCGGCCTCAGGGCGTCTTGAGATAAATGTTGCCGATGTTGTGTTCGCGGAGCATGGCGTTGAACGCCGCCAGGTCTTTCCCTACAAACTGCTGGAAGTCCTGCGCCGCTTTGGCACCCCACTGCTTCAATTCTTCCTGCACGGCCGTCTGCTGCGTCGTGGGCGGAAAATCCGCGCTGGCATCGAGCTGGCTGAAGAGGTAGTAGACCTTCTGCAGCAGCATGGGCGACCAGCGGCAGTCGTCCTGGCCGCGGCCGGTGAGCTTGAGTTGCAGCAGGGTTCCCTCGATGGAGGCGAGTTTTTCGCCGAGGTCGGCGGCGGCTTTGCGAAGGGGATTTGCGGATTCGCCGTCGCCCAAGTCCTTGCCCAGGGCCACGAGCTGAGCGCGCAGGGCCTCAATCTGATTCACGGTGGCCGCCAGGTCGTTCATCTCGCCATAGAGCGCGGTCTGCAGGCGCGTCTGCGCCTGAATGTCATTTTCCGAACCGGCCGAATGTGGATCTTTCAGCACGGCCAGCTTCTGCGTGAATTTTTCTCCTCCCACGGCGAGCGTGACCGTGTAGGTTCCCGGCGGGACAAGGACCGACAGACGCGTCAGGGCCGGAGGCTTGCGCCATCCCTCCGGGCCAAAAGGAACATCCGGGGCGAAAAGGGGCGTAGTGCGCAGGCGAATTTGCGAGCTGCGTTCGGAGCGCAAGTCCCACCAGACGCGGTTGATGCCCTCCTTGACTTCGCAGGGCGGCGGCTCAACTTCCATGTATTCCTCATCCACGACAGGCTCTTTGGGCTTGCCGGCGCCTGGTTTGGGCGAGCGGCATTCGATCTCGCGGACATTCTTTCCGGCTGCGTCCGCGATGGTCAGCTTGGCCACTTCCTTCTCTCCCAGGCTGGACTTGAGATGGAAATTGATGGACGCGCCGTAGGGCGGATTCTTTCCCGTCGTGGGGTCGTAATCGACGGCAGCCGGCTGGGCCACTTCCTTGAAGCGATAGGCATCGCGCAGGGCAAACAGGTGCGCCTTGGCCGCGCCGATCTCGGGCGTGAACTGCTCGAGGGGGGTGATGTCGTCCAGAATCCAGAAGCCGCGGCCGTAGGTGGCCACCGCCAGATCATGGAAGCGTTCTTGAACGGTCAGCCAGTAAACCGGCGCGTGCGGCAGGCCGGACTGCAGCGGGCGCCAGTTTTTCCCGTCGTCAAAGGAGACGTAGAGGCCGCCTTCGGTGCCGAGATAGAGGAGTCCCTTGCGCACGGGGTCTTCGCGGACGCAGTGGGCGTAGCTGAGCATGTTGTGGGGAATGCCGTTGGTGATCAGCGTCCAGGATTTTCCGTAGTCCGCGGTCTTGTAAACAAAGGGGTCACGGAAATTGACCTGATGTCCGTCCACGGTCAGGTAGGCCGTGCCCGCGTCGAAGCGGGAGGCCTCGATATTGCTCACCGTGCCCCACTCGGGGAAGCCGGGAAGATTCTTGGTGACGTTGGTCCAGGTCTTGCGGCTGTCACGCGTCACCTGCACCTGGCCGTCGTTGGTGCCCGCCCAGAGCAGGCCGGCCTCTTTGGACGACTCGGTCAGCGCGAAAATCACGCCGGCGTATTCCACGCCGATATTATCGGGAGTGAGTCCGCCGGAAATCTGCTGGCGGGATTTGTCGTTGCGGGTCAGGTCGGGACTGATGACCTGCCAGCTATTGCCGCCGTCAGTGCTGACGTGCACAAACTGGCTGCCCACGTAGACCTTGTTGTGGTCGTGGGGAGAAATGGCGATGGGGAATTCCCAGTTGAAGCGGTACTTCACTTCGGCGGCGGGCGCACCGGCCACATAATCGGGCCACACCTCGACTTCGCGGTCCTGGTGGGTGCGTTCGTCGAAGCGGGTGACCGTGCCTCCGATGCTGCCCGATCCGGTGCCGGTGGACCAGATGATGTTGTTGTCCACGGGATCGGGGACGGCGAAACCGCTTTCGCCTCCGGCCACCGGGTGCCACGCGCCGCGCGGGATGCTGTTGCCGGAGTAGCCGCCGAATTGCAGGCTGTTGCTGGGGCCGCGCCACGACGGACCGTCCTGGCGATTGCCGTAAACGAAGTAGGGGATCTGGTCGTCCACGGTGACGTGATACATCTGGGCGATGGGCAGGCTGATATGGTTCCAGGAGTTGCCGCGATTGACGGAGATATTGACGCCGCCATCGTTTACGACGGCCATGCGGTCGCCGTTGGTGGGGTCAATCCACATCTCGTGATTGTCGCCGCCGGGATCGGAGGGCATCTTGGTGAGCGTGCGGCCGCCATCGAGCGTGCGCGAAAATGCCGCGGAGAAGAAAAACACTTCGTTCTCGTTGTCCGGCGCAATTTCGGTACGGGTGTAATAGTGCGTGCGCCCGCGGAGCTGGCGGTCGGAATTGACCATCTGCCAGTTATCGCCGCCGTCGTCGGAACGCCAGAGTTGGCCGAGCTGCCCGGGGCTGTTGGGCTGGGGAACGCCGTCGCCGGTTTCGATTTCCGCGTAGACGCGGTTGGAATCCTTTTTAGCCACGCGCACGGCAATTCTGCCCACCGGAGACTGCGGCAGGCCATGACCCTCGAGGCGCTTCCAGGTGGCGCCGCCGTCGGTGGATTTGAACAGGCCGCTGCCCGGCCCGCCGCTGGTGCGGCCCACCGGGATCTCCCAGGCCAGATCGTTTGAACTCCACCCTGCACATAGTCGTCGGTCCAGGTCGTTCCTCCATCGGTGGTGCGAAAAATTCCGCGTTCGGGCTGCGGCCCGTAGGCGTGGCCCAGCGCGCAGGCCAGCACGACGTCGGGATTGCGCGGGTCGATTTCGACGCGGCCGATGCGGCCGGCCTTCTCCAGACCCATCAACGACCAGGTTTTACCCGCGTCCGTGGATTTGTAGATTCCCTGCCCCACGGAGATATGGCTGCGGATGAAGGATTCGCCGGTGCCCGCCCACACGATATTCGGATCGCTCGCGGCCACCGCCAGCGAACCGATGGAGGCCACCGGCTCCGAGTCAAAAATCGGATCCCAGTGGATTCCGCCGTCCGTGCTCTTGAAAATGCCGCCGGAGGCTGCGCCTACATACCAGATATTGGGGTTCCCCGGCACTCCGGCGACCGACGTGGCGCGGTTTCCTTCCGGGCCGATGTAGCGATACTTGAGCTGCCCAAACGTATCCGGAGTGCTGGGCGGCTGCTGCGCGTGCAGCAGGGCGGAAGCGGCCAGCAGGAACGCCAGCGCGAGCATTACGGCACTGTTGCGGTTCATGATTCTCGAGAGTTTTGGCATGTTGAACCCCTTGACGATTATCGGAAGCAAACCACGCGGATGATACAGGCGAGGCGGGAACAGGTCAATGGCGGAGCACATCCGAAGCAGGCGCTACCCCGGAGGAACCCGTCGGATGCACTCTCCGTCTCTCTTTTATTTGCAAATCTTGCGCGGTTCGCTCATCATTACATTTCTGTTCAGGGAACAGCCGCTGGCTTGTTTGCGCCTGCTCTTGCTTTTATCTCCCGTACCCAGAGGATGCACATGGATAAGCCTGGAAAGATCGCTCCGCCCAAAGGAAGATTGGGAATTCTGCTCGTCGGCATGGGCGCCGTGGGAACTACGTTCATGGCCGGAGTCGAACTGATTCGCCGGGGCAAGGCGCAGCCGATCGGTTCGGTGACGCAGATGGGCACGATCCGTCTGGGCAAGCGCACGGACAATCGCACGCCGCTGGTACGCGATTTCGTTCCTCTTGAAAAAATTTCCAATCTCGTCTTCGGCGGCTGGGACCCCATTCCGGACAACGCCTACGTGGCCGCGGCCAAGGCCGGCGTGCTGGGGCCGGAGCATCT
>JAIQGC010000045.1:26339-36997 GCA_020072805.1 Terriglobia bacterium | reverse complement strand
GGGGCTGATTTTCGCGAGCATGGCCGCGGGGCTGTTCATTGCGGCGATACAGGGGGCGCTGGGCGGGATTGCGTTTGCGATGGCGGGAATTCCCGGGGCGTTTTTCTGGGGCGTGGTGCTGATTTTCTTTTCGCTGGTGCCGGTGGTGGGCTCGGCGCTGATTTGGGTTCCGGCGGCGGCGTGGCTGGGGTTTACGGGGCACTGGGGGAAGGGCCTGCTGGTGGTGGCCATGTGCGGGGGAGTGGCGGGGACGATTGACAACGTGCTGCGGCCGCTGCTACTGCGCAACCGCACGGAGTTGAACAGTTTGCTGCTGTTTATCGGGGTGCTGGGGGGAGTGAATGTTTTTGGGATGCTGGGGGTGGTGATTGGGCCGGTGATTCTGGCGGCGGCGCTGGGGGTGTTTCGAGGGTATGTGGAGTGGCGGGAGGCGGGGGAAAGTAAACAGTTGTCAGTTAACAGTTGACAGTTGAAAGAAGGAAGAAGTATGCGGAGCGGTTGACGCACCCATGCTTCCGAGTGAGCCGGCCGGATAGTGAAATTCCAGGAAGTCCCCGAGCAAGAGACCCACACGCAAAAACGGCGTGTGGGGCACCCGGCACCCCGATTTCTCCGCCCACATTGCGTCCGGCTGCCGGGGTCACGTCTCTTAAAATACGTCTTGACAATAGTCGTGATAACGAGTAATATGGTTTTTATGAAGAAGGCAGGCCAATCGGAAAGCAAGCCGCGGCGCGCGGCTCGTGCCGTTGCGCGGCGGGCAGTCAGGCGGCCCCTTTTTTTTACTTAGATAGTCGTTGTAACGAGTATCGGTATGACGCATCCAATGGGGAGTAACGCAGTAAAAATCAGAAAGGATTGCAGCCATGAGCGCGCAAGCTATTCCGCAAATCGCAAGCACTACCTGGAACATCGACCCGGTTCACTCCGTGGCCGAGTTCAAAGTGAAACACATGATGATTTCAAACGTGAAGGGGCAATTTACGAGCGTCCGGGGCGTCCTGAGTCTGGACGAAACCGATTTAACCAACTCCCGCGTCCAGGCGTCCATCGAGGCGGCCTCCATCAATACGCGCGAAGCTCAGCGAGATGCGCATCTCAAAAGCGCCGACTTCTTCGACGTGGAAACATTCCCCACGTTGTCGTTCCAATCCACGCGCATCAGCCGCGCCGGCGACGGAGACGGAGACGGAGAGTTGTCCGTGGCGGGCGATCTTACGATTCACGGCATCACCCGCAGCGTGCAGTTTGCCGTTGAGGGTCCAACCGCGCCAGGGAAAGATCCCTGGGGCAATACCCGTGTGGGTCTTTCGGCAATCACGAAAATCAACCGCAAAGATTTCGGTTTGACCTGGAACGCCGCGCTGGAGACCGGCGGCATTCTCGTCGGGGAAGAGGTAACCATCACGCTCGACGTGCAGTTCGTGAAGGCTTAAATTAACAAGGTCGCCCGGCATACGCCCGAGCGGCGTGATGCCGGGGGATCGAAAGGGGGTCGCATGTCACTTCGAGGAATCAAGCAGATCATTCAAACGACGCCCACCATCGAGGGAGCTGGGGTGAAGCTGGAGCGCGCCTTTGGCTTTGGGAAAACGAAGGAGTTCGATCCGTTTTTGCTGCTGGATGATTTTCGGAATGAAAATCCGGAAGATTACAGGGCTGGATTTCCCTGGCATCCGCACCGGGGGATCGAGACGATTACGTATGTTCTGGCCGGGTCGGTGGAGCATGGGGACAGTCTTGGCAACCGAGGGGAAATGGGGGCGGGGGACGTGCAGTGGATGACCGCGGGGAGCGGAATCCTGCATCAGGAGATGCCCAAGGGGGACGCGCGGGGGCGGATGCATGGGTTTCAGCTGTGGGCCAACCTGCCTGCGTCGCTGAAGATGAGCGATCCGCGGTATCAGGACATTCCGGCTAGCGCGATTCCGGAGATTACGGACGATGATGGGACGCGGGTGCGCGTGATTTGCGGAGAGTTCTGGGGCAAGAGGGGACCGGTGGAAGGGGTGGCCGCAGATCCGAATTACGTGGATATTTCGGTTGCGCCGGGCCAGCGGAAGCGGCTGAAAATCGAGACCACGCGCAATGCTTTTGCGTATGTGTTCGCGGGGGCGGGCAGGTTCCGCGAGGCCTCGGAGCCGCGAGCGGTGCTGACGGAGCAGGCGGCTGAACCCAGCGCCGAGCCGGTGTATGACGCTCGCAATCACTCGCTGGTGCTCTTTGACCGCGGGGATGAGATTGTCGTCCAGGCCGGAGATGAGGGTATTCGTTTTCTGCTGGTCTCGGGCAAGCCGATCGAAGAGCCGGTGGCGTGGTACGGCCCGATTGTGATGAACACGAAGGAAGAGCTGCGGCAGGCTATGGCCGAACTGCAGGCCGGGGACTTTATCAAAAAGCGCTGAAGCGGGGCATGGCACGGCCCTATCGGAAACCGCAAGAGCGCCTATGGCTGCGAAAGAATGGGGCCCGCGCGTATTGGAAACCCCCTCGGAGTTTCGCAGTTGCCTAAGCGATAGCTGCGGGCTGTTCGTCAGTAGTTGGAGGGCTTCAAGAAGCCGGGGGTGAGTTGGGAGGCATGCTTGGCAAAGGTGAGTAGGGCGGGCTCGCTCCAATAGGGGCCGACGATTTGGAGGCCGAGGGGCAGGCCCTCTTTGCCGAGGCCGAGGGGGAAGTTCATGGCGGGATGGCCGGAGGCGTTGAAGCAGGCGAGGAAGGGCCAGACGTAGTTGCTGTAAATCATTTCCGTGCCGTCGTAGCGGAGTTTGCTGCCGATTTTTGTTCTGGGGTAGGCGGGGCCAAAAGCGGCGGGGCAAATCAGGAAGTCGTATTCTTTGAAGAAGGATTCCCACCTGGAGATGGCGATGCTTCTGCGCAGGAGCATTTCGCCGTAGTGGTTGGCGGACATGGCGAAGGCCTTGTCAAACTCCCGGCGATGCTTTTTTAAACCTTTCAGGATTTTCGAATTCAAATCCATTTTCAGCAAAGGGCGGACGAACCAGGGGGCGCCCTGGGCCAGGATGTAGGGGAAGATGCCCATCCACAGGTCAAGGGATTCCTCGTGGAGATTGCCTTCGGGGGACTTATTTTCGATGGCGCAGCCGTGTTGTGCGAGCTTTTCGGTAAATTCGCGGATGGCTCCGCTGGTCTGCTTGCTCACGGGATGGTCCGGCCAGCCGTCCACCCAGGCGATTTTATATTCGGACAAGCATTTCTTTTGAGGAGCGCGCCAATCGATGGGAGGGGTGTTGCGGTCGCTTTGGTGGGGGCCGACGATGATCTTCCACAGGGTTTCGAGGTCATCGAGGGTGCGGGCCAGAGGACCGGCTTGGGTGAGGTGAACGAGAAAAGTTTTGGCATTTTGGGGCAAGGGAATGTTCCCATGCAGAGGAACCGTGTTTTCCGTGGGCTTCATGCCGTAGAGGCCGCAGAAATTGGAGGGGTTGCGGATGGAGCCGCCCAAATCACCGCCCAGTTCGAGGGGCGAGAATCCGGCGGCCACCGCCGCGGCGCCTCCGCCGGTGCTGCCGCCCGGGGTGCAGGCGGGGTTGTAGGGATTCTTGCCTTCGGGGTAGAGGTCGCCGGAGACCTGATAGTCCAGGAGAAATCTGGGGACGTTGGTGTGGCCGAGGAGGACGGCGCCGCTTTTGCGGATGCGGTCCACGATCACCGCATCCTCGGGGGCCACGAAATCCTTGTGAAATTTCGCGTTGATCGTGCTGCGCTTGCCTTGGATCCAGAACTGCTCTTTGATGCTGACCGGGACGCCGTGCAAAGGCCCCAGGAATTTCCCTTGTTGAGCCTGCCGGTCGCGTTCGGCGGCAACGGCGAGGGCGTCTTCCTCGAAGACGTTGACGAAGGCGTTGAGTTCGGCGTTGCGCTCCTTGATGCGGAGCAGATGCTCTTTGACGATGTCCAGGCTTGAGGCTTGCCTATCGCGGATTAATTGGGCGAGTTCGCAAGCTGAGCGGTAAATGTAGTGTGGCATGGGCCCGCCTTATTCAACTCGATTTTTTCATGGCGCACTTTCCAGCATTTTGCGGCGCGTGTCAACGACTTTGAGAGCAGTGGTCGTGGAGTGACGGGAGGAGGGGCGTGAGTTAGCAGTCAAATTTGAAAGAAAAAGACCGGGCGTGGGCCGGGCACACGCGGCCTTCAATTGCACGATGCCTTCCAGTGGGAAAAAATATGGAGAGAGCGGCGGGTGGACCACTTTTTGGTTTCGCTGGCCGCGTTATTGGGGGAGTGTAGGCCCAGATTTCTCGCGAGGAAGGGCGGGTCTGCGCGGCCGGGAGGGAAAGGCCCGCCCTCTGAAGAGGGCGGCTACAGGAGTTCGGAGGAATTTTGCGCGGGGCAATGAGGCTAGATTGTGACGCCTACGGCTGAGCAGGCAATCGTGCGGATGGCGCAGCGGGCGGGGCAAGCCCCGCCCCTACAGCCTGACTGTTGTGAGAAATGCGGGTTAATCCAGTTTGTGCCAGTCATTTCCATTTACAAAGATTACTTTTGCGGCGGGGGAAAGTGTTTTGTATTCGATGAAGGATTTCTGAATTACCCTGCTGTCGGAGTAGCTGAGGATCAGGCTAAAATCGCGAATCTGGTAAGTGCCCGATCCAGGAGCGTCGGCGGGGGAGCGGTACGGATTGCTCAGGTCGGACACAAACATGCCGTGATCGACGAAGCGGCCGTCCGGGGAGAATTTGACGGCAAAGGCGATGCTTTTGTCATTTGCGGGCATGGCGATACTCTCATTGATTCCCCAGGTGCCGTCCAGGCGGAGGCCATCCACGCTGGGCGCCCGAAAGAGGGTGGAGTTATTGAAGTCATACTGAATCCTGTTGGAATCCAGGATTTTGAATTTAGACGATTCTCCGCTTAAGGAGACAGTATTGCCGGATGCATGGTAGGTCCCGGAAGGGACACTGGGGCGCTTCTTACCGGCCAGGTTCAGGTTAAAAAGGCCGCCATCGGGCAGTTCCGAGAAATAGACGCCATTGCCGAAGAACACCTGGAACTTGGGTTTAAGCATGGCGGGGCTGTATTCGTACTGATGGGACAACACATTATAATTTAAGCCGCTATTGGTCATCCCCATCCATACACCGACCACGCCGTCTCCCCGCAGGGCGGGATTGGGGGAGGCATCGTTCGAGGGGGCGGGCTGCTCCGTGTTGCCGGAAAAATCGTTTACGGCGCCGAAACTTTTGAGGAAAGCTTCGATATCGTTACCGAAGGAGTCATCGTTATACTGAATGACGACACTGGATACTCTGCCATGGCCGCTGAAGGAAGTGAGGGCGACACGGAATTCGCCCGCCCCTTTGGCCCGCGCGACTCCGGCTTTCAGCCTGACTTTCCAGCCGGCATCATTCGACTCCTTGATGACAGAGCCTTCGCCCGTGCCCAGGGGCCTGACGATCAGATCGTTCCATTCGGCGTCAAAATCCTGATTGGAATTGCCGGAACTCGGCTTGCTGGCGTAAATCCCAATGACACAGAACTTATTTTTCACGATTTTTGTGTAGGTGACCAGTCCGCGTTTGGGCGTGTCTTTCCGCCAGCCTTCGGGCGGCTGGTAGGTGAAAATGTCGAAGGTCTCGGCGGGCGCGGATGCAGGCAGGGTAAAAAGAATCAGGAGCGATAAAAGGAAAAGCCGCGCGGCTCTCATGGAAATAATCTCCCTGTTGCATGGGATGTTAAACCGTTCGCGGAAAGAAAAGCAACGAGTGGTTTGCGGTGAATTTCAATGTGGCGGTGTTCCCTGGGGAAGGAGTTGAAGTGTTGCAGGGTGCGCAGAGAGCGAGGGGAAAACCCCTGACAGGGGGAGCGCTGGCGGTCTCCGTTGCGTTGCGTAAAAATGTTCACACTCTTAACCCGGACCCTTGCAAGGCGCAGGGTCCGGCACTCGGCGAACAAGTGTGCTGGAGGAAATCAGAGGAAGCAGAGGGTGGGCTGCGCGGAGGGCGGGCTGTAAGGTAGACTCTCAGGGTGGCAAGTAGAAAAGTTTGGCTGGTGGAAAATCCTGGCGAGGTGGGAAGGAGAACACGTGAAGATCGGGTTTGTGGGGCTAGGGGACATGGGGCAAGGGATTGTGCCGCGGTTGATGGCGGGGGGGCATGAGGTAACGGGGTGGAACCGGTCGAAGGGGAAGGCGGAGCCGCTGCTGAAATTGGGGATGAAGTGGGCGGAGACGCCGCGGGAGGCGGCGAAGGGGGCGGATTTTGTTTTTTCGATTGTGACGGATGGGGCGGCGGTGAAGTCGGTGGCGCTGGGGGAGAACGGGATTATTTCGGGGCTGGGGAGGGATGCCGTTTATTTGGATATGAGCACGATTGATCCGGGGGTGAGCCGGGAGGTTGCTGCGGAATTTGCGCGGGCGGGATTGACGATGCTGGATGCGCCGGTTTCGGGGACGACGCTGACGCTGTCGCAGGGGAAAGCGTCGCTGATGGTGGGGGGAGACAAGGCGGCGTTCGAGCGGGCGCAGCCGGTGTTGCTGTCCATCGGGCCAAAGGTGACGTACATCGGGGCGCAGGGATTGGCGGTGCAGTTGAAGGTGGCGCTGAACATGGCGCTGGTGATTCAGGTGGTGGGGTTCTGCGAGGCGGTGGCGATCGCGGAAAAGGGCGGGGTGCCGCGGGAGGTGGCGGTGGACGCGATGCTGAAAAGCGTGATTGCGTCGCCGGTGCTGGCGTATCGCGGGCCGTTGATTCTGGAAGGGAAAATTTCGGATGCGACCTACGGAAGCGTGGACTTGCAGCAGAAGGACATGCTGCTGGCGCTGGATTTGGGAAGGAAACAGGGAGTGCCGGTGCCGATGGGAGCGGCGGCGAACGAAATGCTGAATGCGTGCCGCGGGCTGGGGCTGGTGGAGCACGACTTTGTGATTGTGTATGAAGTTTATCGCCGACTGGGAGGAATGACGAAATGAAACGGTTCCGGACGAATCTGAAGGATATTCCGAAGGAGAAAGGGCTGAAGGAAGAAGAGGGCTGGGTCAATATGCAGGTGCAGTTCCTGATTAACCAGCAGAATGCGGGGTCGGACAAATTGCTGGTGGGATACACGGTGCTGCCGCCGGGGGCGAGGCACGACAAGCATCGGCATCCGAATGTGGATGAGTTTCTGGTGATTCTGAAAGGGAGCGGGTATGTGTACACCGACGGAGCGGACGAGCCGTCCGGGGCAGGCGACGTGATTTTTACGCCGCGAGGGAGCTGGCACGGTTTTAACAATACGGGCACCGAGGATGTGGTGATCGTGTGGGGCTGGAGCGGAGCGGGTTCGCTGGAGGCGGCGGGATATGAGATACCGCCGGAGGGATATTCGTCCTGAAAAAGGAAGTTGAGCGCGGAGGGCAGGGTGACTCGTGACTCGTGACTCGTGTAAACCCCTGCCGAGCGCAGGATTTGCAGTGGTCAGCGGATACTCCAATTTTGGAATTCAGGTTAATGCTTCCTGGAGAGGATGAGCGATGAGCAGAGTTTGGGAAGATCCACGAGTCGCGCGGGGGATGAAGGAGCAGTTGCGGAGGAGGCGGGAGCTGCTGGATGCGGGGCAGAAGGCGCTGGGGTGGAAGGTGGCGTTTGGTTCGCCGGGGGCGATGGAGAAGATGGGGCTTACGGGGCCGCTGGTGGGATATTTGATGGAGCGGGCGCAGATGGCTTCGGGCGTGACGGTGTCGCTCGTGGGATGGAAGAAGCTGATGCTGGAGCCGGAGGTGGCCGTGTACATGGCGGCGGATTTGCCGGCGGGTGCGGACCGGGAGGCGGCGCAAGCGGCGGTGGGGAGCGTGGGGCCGGCGTTCGAGCTGGCGGATGCGGTGGATCCGGTGGAGGATTTGGAGAGGCTGCTTGCGGGAAACATCAACCAGCGCAACGTGATATTGGGGGTGAAGGATTTTTCGCGCGCGGGATGCGTGATGGAGGGGCTCAGCTGCCGGATGCTGAAGAACGGAGAGGAAGCGGTGAATACGGCGGATGTGCAGGCGAACACGGGGGAAGTGATTGACTTGGTTCGGGGCGTGGCGGATTTGCTGGGGGCGTTTGGGGAGAGGTTGTGCGCGGGGCAGGTGATTATCGGGGGATCGATTGTGCCGCCGCTGTGGATCACGGGGGGCGAGGAAGTGGAGTTTCATTTGGAGCCGGTGGGGAGCGTTTCTGTTGGATTTGCGGCGAAGGCGGGGGGATAAAGGGAAAATGGTTGCGGGTAGTTGCGGTGTGTTAGAGTAGCGCGCGGATGAAATCCACTAAGCACAAAGCGGCGGAACTGCCTCCGGGACTGGGACCGGAGAAGCTGCGGTGGAGGTGCGACCCGGCGCGGCTGCCGTTCGAAACGACATCGCAGGCGGAGCTGCGCGAGGGATTCATCGGGCAGGAACGGGCGCTGCGGGCGCTGAAGATGGGCGTGGAGCTGACCGCGCCGGGGTACAACGTGTTCGTGTGCGGGCTGGCGGGGACCAGCCGCGGCGGAACGATTGCGCAGATGATCCGCGAAGTGCATCCGGAGTCCAAGCCTTCGATGGACCGCTGTTACGTGCACAACTTCAAGCACGTGGACCGGCCGCGGCTGCTGGCGCTGGAGCGCGGGAGGGCCAACGGGTACAAGAAGGACATGCAGGCGGGGATTGATTTTCTGCGGCGGCGGATTCCGCAGGTGTTCGAAGGAGAACCGTTCCAGAGGCAGAAGGGGCGGATCATCGAGCGGTTCACGGCGCGGGAAAAGGATTTGATGGACGACTTCACGCGGCGGATCGCGCGGGAGCAGTTTGCCCTGGGGCACATGCAGGTGGGAGCGGTGGCGCTGCCGGAGATTTTTCCGGTGCTGGACGGGCAGATGGTGCCGATCGAAGACATCGCCAAGATGGTGCACGAGGGGAAGATCGAAGCGGGAGTGGCGGAGGGAATCGAGAGGAAATACGAACAGTTCCGGCAGGAGTTCACGGTGGTGTACCGGAAGACGCTGACGCTATCGCGCGAACTGGCCAGCGAATTGAGTTATCTGGAGCAGGAAGCGGCTTCGGTGCTGGTGGACGGAGTGATCGAGGAGCTGAAGGAAAAATATCCGGGCGACGGAGTGACGGAGTATCTGGAGGAAGTGCGGCATCACATTCTGGACAACCTGGACCCGTTCAAGGAGCGCGACGGGGAAGGAGAGCACGAGGAAGAGCCGCTGGAGGGGGGAGCGAGGCCGCCGGGACCGGAGCGGGACCCGTTCCGGATTTACGGCGTGAACGTGATTCTGGCGCACAACCACGAGGCGGATTCGCCGGTGATCTTCGAAACGACGCCGACGTACGCGAATCTTTTCGGGACGATTCAGCGGGCGTACGACGCGCGGGGCGGGTGGAACAGCGACTTCATGGATTTGCGCGGCGGGTCGCTGCTGCGGGCGGACGGCGGGTTTTTGATCATGTACGCGATCGAGGCGCTCTCGGAGACGGGGGTGTGGCGGGCGCTGAAGAGGACGCTGAACCACAACCGGCTGGAGATCCAGCCGATTGACATGTTTTTTCCGTTCGGCGGGTCGGCGCTGAAGCCGGAGCCGATCGAGATCAACGTGAAGGTGATCCTGATCGGGGACCGCAACCTGTACGAGCTGCTGTACGAGTACGAGGAGGATTTCCAGAAGATTTTCAAGGTGCGCGTGGAGTTCGACGAAGAGATGCCCATGAGCGACGGGGTGATCGCGGAGTATGCGGGGCGGCTGCGGGCGCTTTCGGAGAAGGAAGGATTGTTGCCGTTCGACCGCGGGGCGTTCGCGTCGATATTGGAATTCGGCGTGAGGCGGGCGGGGCGGCGGAACAAGGTGACGGCGCGGTTCGTGGACATCGCGGACCTGGCGCGGGAGGCCTCGTACGCGGCGCGCGGGGCGGGAGAAACGGAGGTGAGCGCGGGGCAGGTGCGCAACGCGTTCCAGGCGAAGATCGAGCGGCACAACCTGATCGAGACGCGCATCCGGGAGATGATCGACGAAGGGACGCTGCTGATCGAGGTGAGCGGCGCGCGGGCGGGGCAGGTGAACGGGCTGAGCGTGCTGGAGATCGGCGGGTACTCGTTCGGCAAGCCGGTGCGGATTACGGCGAGCACGGCGCTGGGCAAGGCGGGGCTCATCAATATCGAGCGGGAAGCGAATCTGAGCGGGCGGTTCCACGACAAGGGGATGCAGATCATCGCCGGGTACATTCGTTCGAAATTCGCGCAGGACAAGCCGCTGTCGCTGGCGGCGAGCATTTGCTTCGAGCAGTCGTATTCGGGAGTGGACGGGGACAGCGCGAGCATCGCGGAAATTTACGCGCTGCTCTCGGCGCTCTCGGGGATAGCGCTGCGGCAGGACCTGGCGGTGACGGGGTCGATGAACCAGCAGGGAGAGGTGCAGGCCATCGGAGGGGTGAACGACAAGATCGAGGGATTTTTCGACGTGTGCCGGATCAAGGGGCTGACGGGGAAACAGGGCGTGATCATGCCCGCGGGAAACATCGAGGACCTGATGCTGCGGGAAGACATTCTGGAGGCGGTGAGCGCAGGGAAGTTTCACATTTATGCGGTGAAGCAGGTGGAGGACGGGCTGGAAATTTTGACGGGAGTGGCGGCGGGGCAGAGGGCGGTGGGCGGGAGGTACGAGGCGGGAACGGTGTTTGGGATGGCCGATGAGCGGCT
>JAIQGC010000045.1:0-26306 GCA_020072805.1 Terriglobia bacterium | reverse complement strand
GGCGCGGGATGAGCAGGCCGCCTGAATCCAAAATAAAAAATCGTGAAAATTGAATTGAGAGGTTAGCGGCCGGGCGCGGCTGGAGCCACGCCGGCGTCGGGGTGTCGTTTCTTTTCGCGCTTGCGGCGGATGTCCGGCCAGAACTCCCTGCCGATGAAGGTGAGGGCGTCGTAACTGAGCAGGGAGCCCCAGAGGATGCCGGCGTTGCGCAGATCGCTGTCGGTGCGCGGGTAGTACGTGTAGGTGGAGATGGCGGAGGAGATCATGGTGCCGCAAAACTCGGAGCAATTGAACTGGGTGTTGCCGGAATCGCCGCGGGTGATCACGGTGCGGGAGATGGCGTAGCCGAGGCGGCGCCAGAATCCGCCCGTGCCCATCTGGTAGTAGCGGGGGTCCTGGCGAAGGACCGAGGGAAGAATCGCGGCGGTCCAATAGTACTCGGTGGTGCCGTCGGCCCAGGCGGCGCCATAGCGCTTGGCATAGCCGATGGCGCCCTGGCCATAGCCCTTCTGATTGTTTTGCGCCTGGCTGATGCCGGCGAGAAAACCGTACCAGGGAAATTGAACGGGATCAAAAGAGGAACGGGCGACGACGGCGAATTTCTGTTGGGTGGTGAGGGGCGGAATCTTGTCGGTGGTTTCGACGGTAAGGAAATTGGGGAGGGTGTAGAGGAGGCGGTCGTTGGAGGTGCCGTTGTGTACGGGCGGGCGCTTGTTATTTTCATCCTGCGGCGGTGGAGCCGGTGGGGGTTGCGGAGCGATAGCCGGGGGCGGGGTTTCGGGTTGTTGCGCAGCGGCTGGGGAAACCGGGCAGAGCAGGAAAGCCGCAAGCAGGGCGGGGAGAAGGAGCCGGATGGGCGGATTGCGCGGGAAGGAATTCGGGGAGGAATCGGGGCGTGAGCGGGAAAAAGGAAATGCCCTGTCTCGCCGTGGAGTTCCAGTAGCGGGACAGGGCATTGAATATCCGCGATGGTGAAGCGGCGGGCTCAGGAGCCGGGTTTTTCGGTTGCCGCGGGGGCTGCCGCCGGGGCGGGAGCTTCGCGGGTGTCCTTGGGAGTGGCGAGATAGCCGGAGGCCTGGTCCTTATTGACTTCGAAAACGACGATTTCATAAGGGAAGGTGCGAGCGGCGCCCTTGACGTAGAACTGGACGGGTTCGCCGACGGTGCGGTCCTTCTTCTCGATGGATTTATCGTCGACGAGGACGGTCATGGTGTAGCGGCCCTTTTTGGGGTCGGCCTTGGAGAGAAGGATTTGCACGGGGCCGACGCGCTCGGCGGATTTGGACTTGCGCAGGGTGAAATCGTAATAGTTGCGGTCGCCCTTGCGGCGGAGCTGATCGAGGTCCTCGCGGCTGCGAGCGATGAGGCCGCTCATGACGCCCATGTCGCCGAGGGCGCGGTCGAGCTTGGCCTTGGTGACTTCCAGGTCGGTGCGCGTGGATTCGATGTCTTTCTTGGCGCCGCCAACTTCGGTGGCCACGGCGCCGATATGCTCCTCGCTGGCTTTGAGGCCGGCGGTGAGGCGGGTGTCGGCTTCTTTCTGTTCCTTGCGGATGACTTCGGCGCGGGCCTTGGCCTGGGCGATATCCGCGGCGGTCATGCCCAATTTCTGCTCGGTGGCTTCCACGTGCGCTTTGAGGTCGGCGACACGGGAGTTGGCCTGTTCGAGCTGGGCGGACAAGATGCGGTTCTGCTCCTGGATCTGGCTATTGTCCTTTTCCGCGCGGGTGCGTGCAGAGAGATTGAGATAAATCAGAGCGCCCAGGCCGAGAAAGACAACGGCGAACAACAGGGCGATCCAGCGCGGGGTGCCCGCGGCGGTTTCATAATGATGCGATTCCTGTGCGTCAGGGACATTTGGAGACGTACTCATGCCTTGCTCCTCCTCCGGATTCGGGACTCAGTCATCTGCCCGGTTCTGGCCATTATTACTGGATGCCGGGGAGGATGTCGAGGACTGTGTTAACGGGATTTTCCTGAACTGCGATAGGCCTGGCGGGGGGAGCGGGCGAGAATGGAGGTGCTCAGGCCGCCGCGGGGGGTAAACTCGCCGCGGACCTCGCACCAGACGGGATGGATGGCGGCGACGATGTCGCGGAGGATGCGGTTGACGGCGTTTTCGTAGAAGATGCCCAGGCTGCGATAGGAGAGGAGATACATTTTGAGGGATTTGAGTTCGAGGCAATGTTTGCGGGGCATGTACTCGATGGTGATCGTGCCATAATCGGGCAAACCGGTCTTGGGGCAGACGGAAGTGTATTCGGGATAGCGGGTGGTGATCACGTAATGGGGAAACTGATTGGGCCAGGTGTCCAGCGGGGGGAGTTTGGCGCGGATGCCGGCGCGGGCGTGCTCTGTTGTGTAATCGCGCATGGTGGTAATGGTCCTCGGATTGAACTGTCCGGAGTGCAATGGGAGCGAAGTGCGGCGATCGCGGCGGAGATCGCTGCAGGACCATTTTCTGGGACTTTGGGGCGTGCTGCCGTGGCGGTGCACGGAGTGCAAGCTGCGGTTTCATGCGCGCGCGGTGACTTTGCGGGAAATGTTCTACGCGCATTGCCCGATCTGCGGGAACCGGGACCTGGAGGCGGCGGCGCCGTGGCGCTTCCACGGGCCGTGGGCGGGAGTGGCGCGAGGCCTGCGCTTGCGCGGGGTGCGCTGCGATTTGTGCCGGGAGAATTTTTTTACGATATTGCCGGTGCGCCGTGGCGGGGGAGCGAGGACGCCGGCAGTGAAGTAGGGAATGGCGAGGCGGGTTCGAAGCGGAAACCACGGCGAGGGCCGCGGCAGTTTCCGCAAATTCCATCCACAGTTCAAACAACAAAAGCTCCGGATGAGTTGCGGGGCGTGCGGCGGGGTGTCACTTGTAATGGGCGTAACAGTAGGATGAGGCGGGAAGTGCAAAAGCATGCGCTGCTGGGGGAAAGAAGTTACTAAAAGAAGAACGATAGATAATTCGTAAAGCGCGAATTTAAATTTTCTGGTATACAGGTTTACCCTCTCAAGCCCCAACAGGGCCAGAAGCACAGGGAGCGCAGCCGCGTGCGCGAATTCATGAAAGGCAGATTCCTGCCCGCAAGGAGCAGGTGCGCGCAGGGGTGTGTCGCGGACTCAACCAAACAAAACCAAACGGGGAATACATGAAGAAAGCAATCATAGCAATGGTTCTCTTGGGAGCTCTATTGCCAAAGGCAGGCGCCGATGAGGAGGCAGGAAGGAGGACGAGGCATGCAGCGGGAGGATATGTCTATAACACGAAAGAGGATTACCACGGTTTTTGGATGGAAGGCGGCTTTCGTGTTATTCGGGGGATGGAAGCGGGCATCACCTATTCCAAGTTTGCCGACCCTTTCCGCTACAACGAAGTGTCCTGCGTGTTTCGCACGCAGGCATTGCGGATCAAGAGGCTGACGGCCGGACCGGAGGCGGGTTACGCGATCGGTTCCTACACGGACGAAACCGGGAACCAATACAACGGGGGAGTGACGCGGACCTGGGTGGCGGGGATGGCGGCGGAGTACCGCCTGCGGCCCGGGTGGAGCTGGATGACGAGGTTTAATCTGGTGAACCCGAACACGGGCGGCTGGAAGGCCGACCGGTTTCGGATGCATTTCGGAGTTAAGTACTCGTTCTAGGATGGCGGCAGCCACGCGGTAACTGGGAAGCGCGGGGCGAGGCCGCAGCCAGTCGGGGACAAAGCACGGTTGCGCGCCGAAGAGACGGGCAGGAGCGTGATAAAGGGCGAGTTGTGTCCGGACGGAGACGGCGGCAACGTTCGGGGAAGAGTTCCTGGGCGAGGCTTGATCATGGATGATCGTCCGTGTCAGAATAATGGAGGCGGTGCGCGCAGCGCCGCCTTCGCTTTTAAGGCTGTGGCGATATCGTCTAAGGGTTAGGACGTAGCCCTCTCAAGGCTAAAATCCGGGTTCGAATCCCGGTATCGCTACCAAAACTCCACAATCATTTTTGCTGAAGTCATCCATCACCTGGCAGCGGCTTGCCTGCTTGCCGTTCAATCCTGAATCTACGATTGGAAGAGCAAGGAGAACGCCGCTCGGAAGAAAAAGGGCGCCGCGAGGAAGCATGTGGAGCGGCTTGTTGGGAGAGGTGTGCGAAAGGGGAATGAGAATGCGACTTTCGCAGAGTTGAGAAGAAAGAGGGAGAAAGGTGAGACAGTGAGACAAGAAGAGGGGAAAAGGGGGTGGCAGGAGAGAAAGAATTGTGCAGAAAACAAAAGGGATAGGAGTTAGTTGAAGAGGCTGTGGAATAGCCGAAGATTGGAATTGAGTGGGCAGGATCCAAATAAACTCTTGATAATCTGTAAGATAGAATGTTTTTAGCGGGGCGGGAGCGTTGGCATGGTGATTTTAGGCAGAATCGGGCTGAGCCGGGCAGATCTTTGGCATGCGGTGTGCAATTCCTTTGCTGTCAAGAAATGCAGCTTAGCCAGTTTAAGGATGCGTGGAATCCATGGACGCCAAGATACTGCTCGTCGACGATTCAAGCACGACCCTCCTCATGGAGGAGATGCTCTTCAAGAAGTACACCAAGTACGAGATCCTCACCGCCCGCGATGGAGCGGAGGCGGTGCAGAAGGCGCTGACGGAAAAGCCCAGCCTGATCCTCATGGACGTGGTGATGCCCAAGATGGATGGGTTCGAGGCTTGCCGGACGATGCGCAGGAAGGATCAACTCCGCGATGTGCCCATCATCCTGGTGACCAGCCGCGGGGAACCGTACAACGTGGAGACGGGATTCGAGAGCGGCTGCAACGACTATCTGACCAAGCCGATCAACGGGCGGGAACTGCTGGAGATGGTGAACGGATATCTGGCACCGCAGGGCGCCTGCTAAATGGCCAACAAGGGGCAGGGCCGGACGACGCCGGCAGATAAGAACAGTGACCTGTCGCAGGTTCCGCTGGAAGAGGTGCTGGAGAGCCGCGCGGAAGAATACCTGCAAATGTGCTGGGAGATTCCCACAGAGAACGAGAGGCACGCGGTAGCCACGAAGCTGTACGCGGCGTGCCGGCGGCTGAGCGCGGCGGTGCGGGAGCGCGATGCGGCGGCGGCGGTGCTGGAAATCGCCTCGAATCTGATGGCCTGCGAAGAGATGGCCATCCTGCAGATGAAGACGAATTCCAAGGAACTGTCGTTTATTGATTCGGTGGGATTGTCGGAGAAGCAGAGGCACTCGTTGCAGGGCAGCGCGGCGCGGATCTCCGCGGGAATCGACCGCGGGCGGGTGTACATGGCGGGAGAGAACGAAAGCGGAGACGAGCTGCTTACGTCCCTGGGGATTCAGGCCTTCGTGCCCTTGTGGCAGAACCGCAAGACCAAGGGTGCGATCGTGTTCTTCAATCTGCTGCCGCAGCGGCATGGATTCGAGCCGGGAGACCGGGAACTGCTGGATCTGTTTTCGGTGTATGCGGGACCGTGTCTGTTTAATGCCTGAGAGGGAAGAAGGAACGAGGAAGGCTGTCGGAATGAATCATACCGCAAAAATAGGAAAAAGCAGGGCAAGGCATTCGAGCGAGACGAGCGGGTCGGCCATCGCGGAAGTGGAAATCAGGGGCTCCGAGGAAATTTATCTACACCCGGGGCAGACGTTCGCATCGCCCGAACCGTCGAGCATCTCCATGATTCTGGGTTCCTGCGTGGGGCTGTTTCTGCATGACCGGAAACTGCACATCGGGGGAGCGACGCACTTCATGCTGCCGGTGTGGGACGGCAAGGGGCAGGCCTCTTCGAGGTATGGAGACGTGGCCATGAAGACGCTGCTGGAATATCTGCAAAAGTACGGGAGCGAGACAAAGCACTTGCAGGCCAAGGTGTTTGGCGGGGCGTGCATGTTCACGGCCTTTCGAGACGGGCAAGGGATGCACATCGGGACGCGCAACGTGACGGTGACGCTGGAATTTCTGCGCGCCACGGGGATTCCGGTGATGTTTCAGGATACCGGCGGGGAATCGGGGCGCAAGCTGCGCATTCGCACGGACACGGGAGACACCGTGGTGAAAACAGTGGGGCGCTGAGATGGAACTGGACCGCAATTTAATATTTCAAAGCTTCGTGGTGGAATCGGCGGAAGGATTGGCGCAGATGGAGCACGCCATTCTGGAGCTGGAATCGCACCCGGACGATAAGGAGCTGGTGCAGGGAATTTTTCGGGTCGTGCATACGGCCAAGGGCAATGCGGGGATTCTGGAACTGCCGAATCTGCATGCGTTCGCGCACGCGTTCGAAGATCTGCTGGATGAAATCCGCAACCACAAAATCGCAGTGACGCCGGAAGTGATCAATGTGCTGTTTTCCGCGCTGGATGTGCTGCGGGAAATGACCTCGGCGGACGGAGCGGCACGGGACGAAATGAGCCCGGCGGCGAAGAAAGTGATTCAGAATTGCGCGGAGATTCGCGCGGGCGGACAGGGAAAAGGGAAGAAGGCCAAGAAGGTCCGGGGAAAAGAGTCCGCTGAAGCGGAGCCGGAGCAGGAGGCGGAGGAGGAAGGCGCGCCGGAGGTCCAGGAGACGGCGGGAGAGGTCAAAGCGGAGCACCACAAGAATTCCCTGCAGACGCTGCGGGTGGACGTGAGCAAGCTGGACCGCCTGCTGGACCTGACGGGGGAAATCGCGATCGCGCGGGGAAGAATCGCGCTGCTGCTGGAGCATCCGGAGAAGACCACCTGGGATGAAATACGGGAAGCGCACCGCCTGGCGGACACGCTGCATACGGATTTGCAGGAAACGGTTCTGAAATCGCGCATGGTGCCGGTGGGTCCGCTGTTCCGGCAATACGCGCGGATGGTGCGGGACATTTCGAAAGCGAATGGGAAGCTGGCGCGGCTGCAGGTGGAAGGCGAGGATGTGGAAGTGGACACGTCGGTGGTGGAGCACCTGAAGGATCCGCTGCTGCACATGATTCGGAATGCCATCGACCACGGGCTGGAACTGCCCGCCGAGCGCAAGCGCAAGGGAAAGCCGCCGGTGGGAACGGTGACGGTGCGCGCGGCGCACGAAGGCGGAAGCATTATTCTGGAAGTGTCCGATGACGGCGAGGGATTGAACCGGCAGAACATTATTGAGGTGGCGCAGAAGAGCGGGCTGGCGTCCGAGCCGGAGAAAATGGCGGACCAGGAACTGTTCCAGCTGATTTTTGAAGCGGGATTTTCGACGGCGAAGACGGTGAGCGATCTCTCCGGGCGCGGCGTGGGGATGGACGTAGTGAAGCGCAACGTGCAGGCGCTGCGCGGGAACACCCTGATCAGCAGCCGCGAAGGAATGGGCACGACCGTGCACATTCGGCTGCCGCTGACGCTGGCGATCATCGAAGGATTTGGAGTGGGAGTGGGGGAAGAGACGTTCGTCATTCCGATGGATCAGGTGGTGGAATGCGTGGAACTGTCCGCGGGAGAGAACGACCAGGAGCGGAATGAAGGGGTGATTCAACTGCGCAATGAGCCGCTGCCGTATCTGCATCTGCGCGAGCATTTCGCAGTGAAGGGAGCGCGGCCGGCGCGGCAGAACATCGTGGTGGTGCAGCATGACGCCAAGCGCGCGGGACTTTCGGTGGACGTGCTGTACGGCTCGACGCAAACGGTGATCAAGCCGCTGCCCATGCTGTTCAAGGACGTGCCGGGAGTTTCCGGGTCGGCCATACTGGGCAACGGGCGCGTGGCGCTGATCCTGGACGTGGGCGCGCTTCTGCGCAATTTTCAAGCGGAAGCGGAAGCGGCCAGGACGGAATAAGCCGCGGAAGAGAAGCAGCGCAATTCCGCGGGAGGCGTGCGGAAAGCGAAACGAGAAGAGCGGCCGGGACGCAGGGGAGTCCGGAACAGCTCGGAAAGATGAGTTTGCCGGACAGGCGCCAGAGCCATGTTTAAAATCCAGCGGGCAGGGGTCACCAAGCGGGAAAGAGGCGGGCAGGATCATGGGAGCGTGTCCCTGGGGATCCAGCGGGATATTTACAGCGGCCTTTCAGAATCGGCGCCCAAGACGATCAGCGAGAAGGAATTTCTAAAGTTTCAGGATCTAATCTACAAAGAAGCGGGGATCTGGCTCTCCACGGTGAAAACGGCGCTGCTGGTGGGGCGTCTTTCGAAGCGCCTGCGGCAATTGGAACTGCGCAGCTTCGCGGAATATTACAACCTTGTCGCGGAGGATGCCGAAGAGCGCACGAAGATGCTGGATGCGATCTCCACGAACGAGACGCATTTTTTCCGCGAGCCGGCGCATTTCGATCTCCTGCAGACAAAAATATTTCCACGCTGGGAACAGGAAGAGGCCGCCGGGCTGCGTTCGCGCAAGATCCGGGTGTGGAGCGCGGGGTGTTCGACGGGGCAGGAGCCCTACTCGCTGGCCATGCTGCTGCTGGAACGCTTTCCGGCTGCGGCGGGGTGGGAAATCGAAATCGTGGCGACGGATCTTTCCACGCGGGTGCTGGAAATCGCGCGCAACGGGATATGGGATTTCGGCAAAGCCAGCGAAATACCGGACAAGTATCTGGAAGCGTTCATGCTGCGGGGATTCGGGGAGCAGAAGGGCAAGATCAAGGCCGCGCCGGAGATTCGCTCGCTGATCCGCTTTATGCGGCTGAATCTGAATGAGGAGAGCTATCCGGTGCAGGGGCCGTTCGATCTGGTTTTCTGCCGCAACGTGCTGATTTATTTCGATATGCACACGCGGGAGAGAATTTTGCGCGGACTGCTGCGGCATCGTTCTCCGGAAGGATATTTTTTCGTGGGGCACGCTGAGAGCCTGCATAAGATGGCCGATGTGATCCGCAGCGTGATTCCGACGGTGTACGTCACGGCCGCCAAGGCCAAGCGGGAAGGACATGCGCGAAGGTAAGGTGCATTCGCGGATCCAGGTGCTGGTGGTGGACGATTCCGCGGTGGTGCGCCAGGTGACCCAGGCCCTGCTGTCGCAGGAGCCGGACATGGTGGTTACGGTGGCCGCGGACCCGCTGATCGCCCTGGACAAGATGAAGCACACGCGCCCGCACGTGATTCTCCTGGATTTGGAGATGCCGCGGATGGACGGGCTGACGTTTCTGCGGAAGGTGATGGCCGAAGACCCGATTCCCACGCTGGTGTGTTCGAGCGTGGCGGGACGGGGCACGGAGATCGCCATGCGCGCGCTGGGGGAAGGCGCGGTGGGGATTGTCACCAAGCCGAAAGTTGGAGTGCGGGAATTTCTGAATGAATCGGCGGTGCTGCTGGTGGACATGGTGCGATCAGCGGCGCAGGCCAAGGTGCGCCGGCGGCACGGCGGGCCGGCTGCACCCGTTCCCAATCCCATCAAGCGCAAACCTGCTGCGGCGAACGCGGCGAGGCCGGCGCACCGGACGGTGGGCGATAAGATCATTTTTATCGGAGCTTCGACGGGCGGAACCGAAGCGGTGGAAACGATTTTGACGGCCATGCCCATCGACGCGCCGGCGATTGTGGTGGTGCAGCACATGCCGGAACTGTTCACGGCGGCGTTTGCCAGCCGGCTGAACGATCTTTGCCTGGTCGAGGTCAAGGAAGCGGAGGATGGCGACCTGATTCTGCCGGGGCGGGCCTTTATCGCGCCGGGAAACCGGCACACGGCGATCCAGCGGCTGCGCGGGAATTATGCGATTGAAATTCTGGATGGGCCGCTGGTTTCGCGGCACCGTCCGAGCGTGGACGTCCTGTTTCATTCGGCGGCGGCGATTGTGGGGCCAAACGCGGTGGGCGTGATGCTGACGGGCATGGGCAATGACGGCTCCGAGGGAATGCTGGAAATGAAGCGCGCGGGGGCGGTGAACATCGCGCAGAACGAGCAGACCTGCGTGGTTTTCGGCATGCCCAAGGAAGCGATTGCCATCGGAGCGGTGGATTACATCGTGCCACTGCCGCAGATTGCCGGGCAGATGCTGCGCTACGGGCGGAGCGTCGAGGCGGATTCGCCGTTCGTGCGGGTGCCGCGCTAGGCGAGTCTGGAACTGACTGACAGGGCGCGAGTTATCCGATTTTCCTTCTTTTTTGCGGGTTTTCCTCCCTTCCTGAAAATTTGACCGTTTGTTCAAAAATATTGGCGGAGTGGCGAAATTGTGACGTCTAAACGTTCATCTGTGACGTAAGTCACAGCCTTGGAGGTCGCCGCTCCCTAAGCTCTGCATAGACAGGGAGGTTGTATGGCCATCCAGGCGATCGACTTCATGTACTACGTGGGGACCCGGGAGTTCATGGAAAAGTGGGACCGGGCCAAGGAAGGCGAGCTGACCTGCCGCATGGAGAAGGCCATCGGCGGGCTGCCGCGGTACAACTCGATCGAGGAAATGATCGGGAAGATGGACGCGGCGGGGGTGGAGAAGGTATTCATTTCGCAGTGCAAGATGTGGTCGTACTGGCGGAAGTGGATGTACATGGACACGCAGCTGGAGGAAGTGCTGCAGTACACCGAGAAATATCCCAACCGCTTCGAGGGACTGGCGGGATACAACCCCTTCCGGATCAAGGATAGCCTGCGGGAGATCGAGACGGCGGTCACCAAGCACAATTTCAAGGGCGTCTACGTTCATATCTACGGATTCGACATTCCCATCGACGACAAGAAAATGTATCCGCTCTACGCCAAGTGCGAGGAGCTGGGCGTGCCCGTGTCATTGCAGGTGGGGCACGTGCTGGAAGCCATGCCCAGCGAAGGGGCGCGGCCGATGATGCTGGATCGGGTGGCCTGCGATTTTCCGGAATTGAAGCTGATCGGGGCGCACACGGGCTGGCCGTGGGTGGATGAGCTGGTGTCAGTCTGTTACAAGTGGGAAAACATTTGGCTGGGCGTCGATGCCTGGATGCCGAAATATCTTCCTCCGCAAGTGATTCAGTTCATCAATAGCCGCATGGGGCGCGACCGCTGCATCTGGGGCACAAATGGACTGCCCTGGAAGGAAAATCTGGATCAATTGGAGCAACTGGGTCTGAAGGAAGAGACCAAGGAAAAGCTATTGCGCAAGAATGCCATTGATCTATTCAAGCTGGATGAGAAGAAAGTTGCCGCGCCGGCAGCCACATTCCAGGTGGCGGAAGGGCGGCTGCGTTAACGGCTATGGCCAATCTCCAGGGCAAAGTGGTGGTGATTACGGGCGCGGCGCGAGGCGTAGGCCGGGCGCTGGCGCAGGCTTTTGCCGCAGCCGGGGCGGACGTGGCCATCGGAGATTTGCGAGAAGCGGATGCGGTGGCCACGGCAAAAGAGATTGCGGCGAAAACGGGGCGGCGGGTGATCGCGGTGGGCGCGGACGTAACACGGATCGAAGATGTGCGCAAACTGCGGGATGCGGCCATCGCGCAATTGGGAAAGATAGACGTGCTGGTGAACAATGCAGGATGGGATAAGCTGCGCACGTTTCTGAAGACGACGCCGGAATTGTGGGACAAAGTGATCGGGATCAACTACCGGGGCGTGCTGAATACAACGTACGAGATTCTGCCGCACATGGTGGAGCGCAAGCAGGGCTGCATCGTGAACATCAGTTCGGATTCGGCGCGGGTGGGCTCGATGGGCGAAGCGGTGTATGCCGGGGCCAAGGCCGCGGTGATCGCGTTTTCGAAGACGATTGCGCGGGAGCACGCGCGGGACAACGTCCGGGTGAACGTGATCTGCCCGGGGCTGATTGACACGCCGCTGCTGGATGAAATCAAGGGCGAAGAGTTTGGCGGGAAGGTGATCGGGGCGGTGGTCAACGCGATTCCGCTGAAGAGGCTAGGGCGGCCGGAAGAGATCGCGCCGCTGGCGGTGTTTCTGGCGTCGGACGAAGCAGGGTATATCACGGGACAGGTCACCAGCGTGAACGGTGGCCTGACCATGGCGGGGTAGGGAAGAGGCCGGAGGAGGGAATGATGGAAGTGCTGTCCCCCAATATTGAACGAACGTTCGACCAATGCGCGGAACTCCTCCGCGATCTCACGTTTCCCACGGTGGCGGCCTGGAAGCAGGAGCATCCCGGGGCCAAGGTCATCGGCTATTTCCCGGTGTACGCGCCCAGCGAAATCATCCATGCCTGCGGGATGCTGCCGGTGGCGCTGCACGGAGCGGGCGACGGGCTGGAGTTGCAGCACGCGGACGCGCGCTTCGGGTCATTCATCTGCTCGATCGTGAAGAGCACGCTGGAACTGGCCATGACCGACCGGCTGGCGCAGATGGATGGGCTGCTGTTTTCGACGATTTGCGATTCGGCGCGCAACCTGGCGTGGGTAATCAAGCGCAACCAGCCGGGCATTTACGTGGACTTTCTGCACCTCCCGCACAATCCCAACGGAACGGCCAGCCACCATTTTCTGGTGAGCGAATACCGGCGGCTGATCGGGCATCTGGAGGAGTTGTCGGGAAATAAAGTCACCGACGAGGCGCTGCGCAACTCCATCGCGATTTACAACGAGAACCGGCGGCTGCTGAGCCGCCTGTACGATTTCCGGATGGAGCATCCGGAGCGGCTGCGGACGTGGGAGCTGTACGTGCTGATGCGCGCGGGAAATTTCGTTCCCGTGGAGACGCACAACGAATGGCTGCGGGGAGTTCTGGAGGAACTGCCGGGGCGGAGCGGAAAGAAACGCGACGCCATCCGGGTGGTGGTCGAGGGCTCGTTTTGCGAGCAGCCGCCGCTGGATCTGATCAAGGTGATGGAAGAGGCGGGCTGCACGATCGCGGACGACGATTTTATTTTGGGGCGGCGGTGGTTCAACGCGGACATTCCGGTGGAGGGCGATCCGCTGATGAACATGGCGGAGAGCTACCAGGACCGCTCGGTGTACTCGTCGGTGCGGCACGATTTCCGGAATCCGCGGCACAAGCAGCTGCTGGAAAAGGTGAAGCACGCGAAGGCGCAGGCGGTGGTGTTCCTGACGGCGAAATTCTGCGAGCCGGCGTGTTTTGATTACGTGCTGTTCAAGAAGGAGCTGGAAGCGGCCAAGATTCCGCATCTGCCGCTGGAGTTCGAGGAAAAGGCGTACACGTTTGACCGGTTCCGGATGGAAGTGGAAACGTTCGTCGAATCTCTGCTGTTCGAGTAAGCGAGGGAGCCATGGCCACGAGCGAAAAGATGGAATACCGCGGGCAGATTCATCAGTTACAGAAGGACATGATGGTGGAGTGGTACCAGAAGCTCAACGAATCGGCGCTGACGGGGAAGCCGCCGGCGGTATCGCTGATGATTTCCGGAAACTGCATCGAGCTGCTGGAGGCGTTTGACCTGCTGCCGCTCTATCCGGAGGTGAACGCGCTGCAACTGGCCATCCGGCGGCAGTCGCTCGAGCCGATCTTGATTGCCGAGGAGATGGGCTACGCCACGGACAACTGCGCGTACGTGAAGGCGGACATTGGGGCCATGGTGAAGGGGATCACGCCGGCGGGAGGAAAGCTGCCGGTGGCTTCACTGGCGCTGTGCAATTTCGTGGGATGCAACGTCTATACCAAGTGGTTCGAGCACATCGCGGAGTTTCAGAAGTCGCCACTGTTCATGCTGGACGTGCCGTTTTTGCGGACGGACTCGCCGAGCAAGGACGACATCGCCTACGTGGTGCGGCAACTGCATGACCTGGTAAAGCAGTTGGAGCAGATCAGCGGGAAGAAGTTCGATATGGACCGCTTTCGGGAAGCGGTGCGGAATTCGGCGAAAGTCGAGGATTTGTGGTCGCGCATCAAACATCTTTCGAAGAAGAAGCCGTCACCGTATGACGCGTATTTCGACGCGATTTCGCTGATGGGCCCGCTGTACGTATACCGGGCCAATCCGCGCGGGGTGCATTTCTTCGAGGTGGCGCTGAAGGAGTACGAGGAGATGGTGGCGCGGGGGCAGGGGCCGCTGGAGAAGGAGAAGTTCCGGGTGGTGCTGGAAGGGCCGCCGCCGTATCCGTTCTTCCGCACGTTCCGGGACATGTTCGCGAAGTGGGGAGCGTGCGCGGTGGCTTCCACGTATTCGACGGTGGGGGGCTTGTGGGAGTTCGGCTTCCGGCACGATCCGGCGGAGCCGTTCGAGGCCATCGCCCTGCACATGATCGAGAACAACGTGACCAACCGCAACTATTTGCAGCGCTACGACCAGATCCGCAAGTACGTGGACGAATGGGACGCCGACGGGCTGATCATTCATTTCGTGAAGAGCTGCCGGCTGTTTTCCGCGGGGCAGGGGGACATGCGCGATTACTTCACGAAGGAGCTGGGGATTCCCACGCTGTATCTGGAATCGGACATCGAGGACCCGCGGTATTTTTCGGAGGCGCAGATCAAAAACCGCATGGACGCGTTTTTCGAATCGCTGGGGCACGCTCCGGCGCGCACGGCGGCGCAACTGAGCGCGGGCCGGGCGGGCTCGGGGATTCCCATGGTGCCGGTGCAGAGTCCGAAGTTGCGGGTCTTGAATTGAGGAGCGAGGTGAAGACGATGCGCTATGCAGCGGGAGTGGACGTCGGATCAACGCAGACCAAAGCGGTGATCATGCAGGACGACGGGCACGAGAAGAAGATGATCGCCACGGCGCTGGTGGATACCGGAGCGAACGTGCAGAAGGCCGGGGGCAACGGATTTGCGGCGGCCTGCAAGGAAGCCGGAATTGCGCCGGAGCAGGTGGGCTACGTGGTGGGCACGGGCTACGGGCGGTACAAGATCCAGTTCGGCAATACGCAGATGACCGAAATCAGCTGCCACGCGCGCGGCGCGCATTTTCTGTTTCCCAATACGCGCACGGTGATCGACATGGGCGGACAGGACAGCAAGGCCATCAGCATCGGCCCGGAAGGGAACGTGCTGGATTTTGTGATGAACGACAAATGCGCGGCGGGAACGGGGCGGTTCCTGGGCAACGCGGCGGACGTGCTGGCCATGTCGCTGGACGACATGGGCCCGTTTTCACTCAAGGGAAAAAATCCGGTGAAGATCACGACGGTGTGCACTGTGTTCGTGGAGTCGGACATTTTGTCGTATCTGGCGCAGGGGAAGAAGGCGGAAGACGTGCTGAGCGGGGTAAACCTGGCGATTGCGCGGCGGACGGTTTCGCTGGCGCGGCGCGTGCCGGTCGAGCCGGCGATCACCATGACCGGCGGGGTGTCGCGCAACGTGGGGATGGTGAAGGCGCTGGAAGATGTGCTGGGAGTGACGCTGCAGATCAGCCCGCTGGCGCATTTTGCGGGAGCCATCGGAGCGGCGATGTATGCACTGGAAAAAGTGAATGAGGGCTCGGAAGCGGGAAACGGGGAGGGCGCGCATGCTGCGAATCGCGGGAATTGACGTCGGAACGGGATTCACCAAGGCGGTGGTGATCGGAGTGGCCTCCGCGGACGGGCAGACGCCCGCGGCCGAAGGCGCGCCGCAAATTCTGGGGCGGGCTTCGCTGCGCACGGGAGTGGAAATGGAAAAGGCGGCGCAGGCGGCGCTGGCCGCCGCGCTGGAAGCGGCCGGAGAGCCCGGCGCAGAGGTGCGCTACGTGGCCGCGACGGGATTCGGGCGGCACGCGGTGTCGTTCCGCGACATCCAGATCACGGAGATCACCAGCAGCGCGCGCGGGGCGCGCTTTCTCTTCCCGGACGCCACGTGCCTGCTGGACATCGGCAGCCAGACGACGCGCGCGGTCACGATGACGGAGACGGGCCGGGTGAATCAGTTCAAGTCGAACGACAAATGCGCCGCGGGTTCGGGGAGTTTTATCGCGCGGGCGGTGAAGTATCTGGAGATTCCGCTGGAGCAGGCCGGGGAGAAGGCGCTCGATGCGGACAAGCCGCAGGCCATCAGCAGCATCTGCGCGGTGCTGGCGGAGAGCGAAATCATCAACCACGTGAGCGCCGGAGTCTCGCTGGAAAATATTCTGGCGGGAATTTACGAATCGCTGGCGGACCGTGCGGGGATGCTGCTGAAGCGCACCGGAATGGGCAAGGACCTGATCTTCATCGGCGGCGTGGCGCGGCAGCGCGGGATGCTGCGGGCGCTGGAGAACCGGCTGAAGGTGACGGTGCACGTGCCGGAGAACGCGGATTACGTCTGCGCGCTGGGCGCGGCGCTGCTGGGATTGCAGCGGATGCGGATCACGGCGAAACGGGAAGCCGCGGGGAGCGCGGCAACCGTCGGCGTCTGAGTTCGAGTTTCCCCCGTAAGAAGAGAGCGGCCGTCCCGACACAGTGTCGGGACGGCCGCTCTTGCTTTCGTGGCTCGCGACAATTTCTGTTGCCGATTGACGCTTATCGTGAAATGGTATGACTTTTGAGGTTTCCGGCACTACCTAATGGACTATTCATATATTTTTTGAGGAGCGTGACATGAGATTTCGCATGATGCTCTGCGTTTGCTTTGCGGCAATCGGGTTTGCGCTTCCCGCCGCGGCCCAGGATGCTCCGCTGAAGGAATCGGAGAAGCGCATTCAGGACTACATCGATCTGATCAATGCCCGCTGGACGGCGGCGGACGCGCTCAGGACGGAGCCCGGATTCCACGGCACGGGATGGGCGCTGATGGACGAGAAACTGTATTCCAGTTACCGGGAATCGCTGAAACTTTCGCTGAATGCCATCCGCGAGGCCGGACGAGTTCCCCTGTCGGACATGAAATACCTCGACGCGGGCATGGCGTGCTGGAAAAAGACGGAGGAAAACTTAAAGGCTGCCTGGGCTGCGCGCATCGCCGCGGAAAATCAATTGAGAGCCTCGAAATGCTGCGATACGCCGGGATATCACAAAGGCGAGGCGATGATGAAAGCAGCCGGCGAGCTAGAGGACAAACTATCCCGGTCGAATTGCTTCACCACGATCAAAGCGCCGGAGCGGAAGATTTACCATGTCGCTTCGATGAAGATTGACATGGGGGAGTTCCGTCACCAGCAATTGCAGGCGCTGCGGGCCAGCGGGGCGGCGGAAGACGCGGTGAAGAGCGCGCAGGAGGCCAAGAGGAAGGCGGATGCCGACCTGGCCCAGGAAAGGGATGCGTACTCGAAGGTTCTTGCCGATGACATGGCCAAGAACAAGGCCGCGGAGACCGCCGCGCGGGCGGCGGCATTGCCGGGCGGAGGACAAGCCAAAAAGTCGGCAGCCTATGCGGCGCACGCCAAGAGACTGGCTTTCTATGAGGCGCAAGCCGAGCATACCTGGAAAGAAGTGTTGCGGGCGCGGGACAGGAACGAAGACTACACCGGGCTGCTGGCTTCTTTTGATCAAAAGGATCAACTCGCCGCCAAGGAACGAAAGATTCTGGAAAACATGCCGGAAACCAAGGCGGGATCGCAAATGGTGGCGGAGGCGCGCAAGGAAGCGGAGCGCCTGGACGAAATCGCGTTCGCGGCGGCCAAAGTGCGCGCCAAAGCGTTTGGGCGTTTGCAGCTTACGCACGCAGCGGCCAGCCGGGCCGCCGATACGCTGCTGCAGGCCCAGCGGGAGGAGGCTGCCGCCAAGAGAGACCAGGACCGTCTGGCCGGCGCTCCGATCAGCGATGTGCGGGTGTCGGTCGAGGGTACGGGCGTCTGTTATCACGCCCAGGCCGCGAATTTTTCGATCCAGGAAAAGCTCGATCACCTGGACCTGAGCATTCGCCATTTGGCGCAGCAAGTAACGGATGCCGAGGACATGCGCTACGACGCGCGCCAGAGATTTCTCGCCGCCGGGGACGATGCGGTGGCCGCGGACAGGGCGCTGGCCGGAGCGATCCTGAAATCCGCGGGCTTGCAGGCGCTGACCGAGTGGGGATTCAACGTGAGCGACGTTCTGAAGGAGTTCGGCCGGGGAGGCCTGGCGGGAGCCATCGCGGAGGGCGGAAAACAGGTCGCGGAAGCGGCATTGATCGACACGTGGGAGGTGAGCGCGCCGAACGCGCAGAAAGTCAGCGAAGCGCTGCTCAATCAGAACCTGGAGCAGAAGGATTTCGACGCCATGGAGAAGAACGCGAAAGATAACGCCAAAAAGCTGGTGGTGGACAGGCCGTTTGAGATCGCCGAGGCCAAAGCCGCGAAATCCAAGGCGGCGAAGGAGGTGCAGGCCGCCTGGAACCGGGCGGACGAAGATTTCGAGGAACTCCGCGCGGCGACCGGGGAGTGGAAGAAAGCGAAGGAAGAATTGGAGACGGCAAAGATGAGCGGGCTTTGGCGCGCCGGAGCCAAAGAGAAAGCGATCAGCGCGGGGAAAATAGTGGCCGGAGCGGCGGCAACTTACGTCAAGAATCTCGCCAAAGACGAAGCCAAGCGCCGGATCGAGCAGGCCATCGCCGATTTCGTGGAGGGTCCGGCGGTGGTGGATTCCCTGGTGGCCAATCAGGCGCTGAAAGAACAGGCCAAGTCCATGCTGGTGGCCAGCAGCATTTATTGGGCGGCGGCCGACAGCTACCGGAAAGCGCTCGCGGAGCGGGATCAACTGGCCAAGGCCAGCGATCTGCATACGAACATGAGCATCCTTGTGAGCAAGGATTTCGTGGAAGGCAACGGGCTCAATATCGGAGTCGACTTTTTTCTGAAGCCCCCGGCAACTTCCACCAATCACGATGCGGATGTCGAGCTGGGCGGAAAAGCCGCGACGAACGGCGGCTATCACTCGTCGCACATGGGCGTCAAGGAACTCCAGGACGATGGCAAGGGGGGAGTCGCGCTGGTGGTGCACGTGAAGCGCTGACGGGGAATCGGCTGCCGGCGACGGCGCCTGAGTTGGAATTTATACGCGGAACGAAAAGAGCAGCCGCTGCATGCGCTGGCAGCGGCCGTTTTTTCTTTGTGCACGCATGAGTTGAGGATACTTTCGGGAAAAGATGCCGGGCTAAAGCCCGGCGCCTACATAGGCAAGAAAAATCCCCTGGTCAGGCGACGGTGACTTCGGGGCTGAGGTAGACGTCCTGGATGGAGTTGAGCAGGGCGACGCCTTCCTTCATGGGGCGCTGGAATGCTTTTCTGCCGGAGATGAGGCCCATGCCGCCGGCGCGCTTGTTGATGACGGCGGTCATGACGGCTTCGGCGAAGTCGTTGGAGCCGGAAGCGCCGCCGCTGTTGATGAGGCCGGCGCGGCCCATGTAGCAGTTGGCAATCTGGTAGCGGCAGAGGTCGATGGGATGGTCGCTGCACAGGTCGGTGTAGATGCGCTTATCGAATTTGCCGTAGCCGGAATCGCCCATGTTGAGGGCCTGGAAGCCGCCGTTATTTTCAGGAAGCTTTTGCTTGATGATGTCGGCCTGGATGGTGACGCCGAGGTGATTGGCCTGGCCGGTAAGGTCTGCGGAGACGTGGTAGTCCTTGTCTTTTTTGAAGGCGCTGTTGCGCAGGTAGCACCACAGGACGGTGGCCATGCCCAGTTCGTGGGCGTGGGCGAAGGCCTGGCTGACTTCCACGATCTGGCGGGCGCTTTCCGCGGAGCCGTAATAGATGGTGGCGCCCACGGCGGCGGCGCCCATGTCATAGGCCTGGCGCACGGTGCCGAACATGATCTGGTCGAACTTGTTGGGATAGGTCATCAGCTCGTTGTGATTGATTTTGACGATGAAGGGAATCTTGTGGGCGTATTTCCGCGCGACGGAGCCGAGCACGCCGTAGGTGGAAGCCACGGCGTTGCAGCCGCCTTCGATGGCCAGCTTGACGATATTTTGGCTGTCGAAATAGTCGGGATTCTTGGCGAAGCTGGCGCCGCCGGAATGCTCGATGCCCTGGTCCACGGGCAGGATGGAGAGATAGCCGGTGCCGGTGAGGCGGCCGGTCGTGTACATGCGGTGAAGATTGGCGAGGACGCGGTTGTTGCGGTCGGAGAGGGCCACGACGCGGTCGAGGAAGTCGGGGCCGGGGAGGTGCAGGCGGTCTTTCGAAATCTTAGGGGAGTTGAAGTCGAGATAGAACTTGGCTTTGTCGCCGAGGTATTGGGTGAGCTGGGTGCTGCTGAGGGCCATGGCGGTTTCTCCGTGTGAGGTGGTGCCCGCTGGAGGCGGGCGGGGCGGAGCGACGTGCGCCCGCCGACAGAACGTTTAATAATGTACCACTTTTTGGAGGGCTGGGCCGAACAGGAAGAAGTGTGGCGCATGGCGCAGGGCGGAGACGCGGGCAGTGGGGAGAATAAACCAAGGCGGCAACGGGTGAGCGTTGCCGCCTTGCGGGGAAGCGAGCCAGGTTATTGCAGGTTATTCGGCCAGGGATTCACGCCACGGGGGCCGACGACCCACACGCTCAGACCATAGTCCGAATTGCTAACGTCCATAGAACCAACGCCAAAAACCGCGGACGAAGCCTCATGGCAATGCTGCATCTGCCAAGTCACGCGAATGTTGTCGCCGACCCACTCCGTTTTCCACGTACCATTCACTATATAGTTTTCACCACAGTCATTCGGCAACACCCGAGTATTGAGCTGCATGTTGTCGGTGGTGAATCCAGACTTCATTTTACTGAAGTCGAAGAGGTCCTGATTGCCGTTAAAGACATAGGTAGCGGCGCGGCTGACTTCCGCGGACATGCCGGCAAAAGACGTACTGCTGGTTGTGGGCGAGTAGTACTTGCTGTTGTCTTGGGGGCCGAAATTGACCGGGTTGCCGCCGGTATCGGTGACGATGACTAAATTCGCGGTGCTCCTGGGAATTCTGGTGAGCAGCGTGGTTTCCCGCATGGCATAGAACTTGAACCCAGGCTTCTGCATTTGGGGAGCGCCGGAAGGGGCCAGGACCAGAGTGACGTTGTCCTGGTCGAGTTCGCCGGTGACCTGGGGGTCGACCTTGGCGACGATCTGGGAATCGCTCCAGAATTCGATCTGCAAGGCGACGTGGCCGGCGGCGAAGGGGCCATAGAGATGCGCCTGTCCCTGAGTGTCGCCAAACATGCATCCCTTGATGGTGTACAGGTTGTATTGCGGGTCGGGAGTGAAGACGACGCCATTGGCCTGTTTGTTCACCGAGCCGATGCTGGGGTGCTGGCAAACGGCCACGGCAGACATGCCCTGTCCGGCCGGGTTTCTCGGAGCCGGTGCTGGCGGTTCTTGCGGAACGACAGTGCTTGACGGCAGGCGCATTACGCCCGTGGCCGTGCTGCGCGAACCGATGGAAGTCGGCGCGCCAATCGGCGTGCCTGGATTGGATGGCGGGGTGGCCCCGGGCGTTCCTGCGGGCGGCGCTCCCGCTGGATCTGTGGGAACGGGATCACTCAAGGTATGCGCGGGGGTGAGCGGAGCGCGTCCGGCGCCAGCGCCTTTGGGGGCCAGGCGTGCGCCGGCCAGAATCGCGGTGCGTTCGGAGTCGCCTGCCTGTTTCTGAGCGCGAAGCAGTCCGATGAGGATGGAGTTCGTGCCTCTGCCGGCGCTGCGCAAATTCGGGATCTTCGGGCCGGTGGTGATCTTTCCCTTGGCAGCCATCTTGGCAATGCGCTCGCGGAGCTGCTGCGGCGTGAGCTTCATCTGCTGCTGCCCGGTTGCCGGCGTCGAATTCGGTTTGGACCCCTTGAGCACTTGGGGAGCAGGGTCAGCGCACACCGAAGATACGCTCAGCAGCAGGACGAGGCTGGCAGCGGCGGCAATCGAACCAAAGACACCTTTTTTTGGGCGTTCCATAGGTGGAAGTCCTCCGAAATGTAGAGCTGTGTGGTGAATGCGGACGACTGTAGCACTGGAAGTTGAGTCGGTCAACGCATATGGACCATGGCTGTCGCCTGCATGAGCAGCAAGCAGACACTTCCAGCAATTCCAAGCGCGCTGACGCAGGGCGGGTCAAGTGAGCAGAGCAGAGTTGAGGAGGGTAAGCGTGGAAGCGGGGTCGGGGCCGAGATGCAGGCGGAGGACGCGGCGGCGGAGTTGGGAGAGGGCCTGGAAGTCGCCGAGGGCCTGGGCCTGGATGAGTTGAGCGAAAGTGAAGCCGGTATTGGGGACAGGGAGATCGGTGCAGGGAGTGTCGATGAGCTGGAGGAAGAGGCCGGAGTCCGGGCCGCCCTTGTGGAGCTGTCCGGTGGAGTGCAGGAAGCGCGGGCCGAAGCCGACGGTGACGGCGAGGCGGGTGCGGTCGCGCAGGGATTTCTGGATGGCGGCGAGCGCGGCGATGGGGGAGGGAGTGGGGGCGAGATAAGCCTGGATGGCAATGTAGTCGGCGGCGCGGCCCGCGGGAGAGGTTTGGGCGAGCCAGGCGGAGACGGCCTGCGTTAATTGCGCGGGATCGTCGGCGAAGACGGGCTCGGCGCCGGGAATTTCGGGAGCGCCGCCAGTCATGGCTTTGCGGGCGAGTTGCTTGGCGGCTTCGACGTCGGGCTGGTCGAAGGGCTGAACGCCAAGAGCGGCGCCGGCCGTAGCGGTGGCCAGTTCCCAGCGAAAGAATTCCTGGCCGAGGTCCCCGGCGTTGGCGACGGAGATGCGCAGGACGGGATGGCCCGCGGCTTCGAGAGCGGCGAGGCGGGAGTCCTGCTCGATGGCCGGGGCGGGATCGGCGAGTTGGTCTTCAGCGTTGCGAAGAAGGACGAAGACGCGGTCGGGGCCATAGACCTCCGGCGGGCCGAGGGGTTCGCCCACGACGGGGATGATGCCGTGGCCGTGCTTGCCGGTGCTTTCGGCGATGAGCTGTTCGATCCAGGAGGGAAGGAGAGCAAGGGAGCGGGAAGCGACGAAGGTCAGCTTGTCGCGTCCGGCGAGGGCGAATTCGGCGATGGCGGCGCCGAGCGCGAGCGCGGGATTTTCGGCCACGGGGACGGCTGCGGAGCAGGATTGGGCCATCCGAGCCGCGGATTCGAGGAAAGCGGGCAGGGGCACGCCGATGAGCGCGGCGGGAACCAGGCCGAAGTGCGTAAGGGCGGAATAGCGGCCGCCGACATCGGGGACGGTCTCGAAGATGTGGCGGAACCCGCGGGACTTGGCCTCCTTGACGAGAGCGGTGCCGGGGTCGGTGATGGCGATAAAATTTTTTCCGGGATTCTCCATTTCTTCGCCGAGCCGGGCCCAAAAATAATTCATCAGGGAGAGGGGTTCGATGGTCGTGCCGGACTTGCTGGAGACGATGAAGAGGGTGCGGGCGAGATCGATGCTGCTTTCCAGGGTGAGCACGGCATCGGGATGCGTGCTGTCCAGCACATGAAGATTGCAGAAGCTCTTGCGGCGGGGAAAGGTGGCGGCGAAGACTTCCGGAGCGAGACTCGATCCGCCCATGCCCAGGATGACGGCGTCGTCGTAGCCGGCGGCGCGGATATCCTGGACGAAGCGGGCGATTGGCTTGGAAAGGGGAAGCATGCTCTCGGGAAGCGAGAGCCAGCCCAGGCGGTTGGAGATTTCCGCGGGATTCGCGGACCACAGAGTGTAGTCGCGCTCCCATAGGCGGCCCGCGAAGTTCTCCTCTTGCCAGCCGGCCAGGCGCTTTTCGACCGGGTCTTGCGCGGGCGCGGGAGGGGAGGCGGGTTGAGGCGCGGGTTCCTGTTCGGGCGCGGCGGCAGACGGCTCGGCGGCAATTTCCTGGGGCAAAATTTCCAGGGGCAAATCTTGTTCCGGAGGCGGAGCGGGGCTTTCCGCGAATTCAGCGGCGGCGGGTTCCGGCAGGGGCTCCGGTTCGGGCTCGGACTGTTCTTCTGAAGCTTCCAGAAGCGGAATTTCCAGCGGCGAAATATCTTCCGCGGGTAGCGCGGAGCTTTCCATGGATTCGGCGACGACAGCGGGCTCCGGTTCAGGCGCCAGGTCCGGCTGGGATTCGAATGGCTCCTGCGGAATATCCGCTGGTGGAATCTCCAGCGAAGAAATCTCCTCCGGCGGAGCGGCGGTGGATTCGAGGTCGAACTGCTCGAAGGCGGGCAGGGTTTCCAGAACTTTCCTGCGCTTCTCGTCGAGCGCCTGGAGGAGGCGGTTGTAGGAGTCCTCCAACTCGCTGATGCCCTGCTGCTGAACGGTTTCGGTGACGAAATCGAAATCGATGCCGGTCCTGGCCAGCTTGGTGAGGATCTGCCGGGCGAAGACGCCACGGCCGCGGAGGGTGCCATCGCTCGATCCGTGATCGCGATAGGCCTGGAGAGTGGCGGGGGAGAGGCTGTTGATGGTGAAGGGGCCGACCAGTTCGTTGACGTAGACCACGTCGGAATAGAGAAGATTCTCGGTCGTTGTGGAAGCCCACAAGAGGCGCTGCATGCGCGCGCCGCTTTCGGCCAGCTTCAGCCACTGCGTGCTTTCCAGCAGCTCCTCGAAACGGCGGTAAATGACGCGGCAGTTGGCCACGGCCACTTTTCCGCGTAGAGAAAGCGAGTCATCGGTGCCGATGCGCTCAAGCTCCATATCCACGGCGGTATCGAGGCGGCTGACAAAGACGGAAGCGACGGAGGAGATGCCGGCCGGGTTGGGGCTCTTCTCGAGGCCGTGGAGCAAGGCCAGAATGACGGCTTCATAGTGCGACGGGGAGAGAATGAGCGTGGCGTTGACGTTGATGCCTTCGGCGATGAGCGTCTCGAGGGCCAGGACGCCTTCGGTGGTGGCGGGAATGCTGATCATGACGTTGGGACGGGCGATGGCGTCCCACAGGCGGTGGGCCTCGTCGATGGTGGTGTCGGTGTCGAAGGCGCGATGGGGAGCCACGCCCAGAGAAACCCAGCCGTCCTCGCCCGCCGAGGATTCGTAAACCTCGCGGAGGATATCGGCGGCCTTCTGGACGTCTTCAATGGCCAGGCGTTCGTAGAGGTCCACGGTATCGACGTGGGTATCCACTTCGACGATGCGGCGCAGGGGCGCGTCATAGTCGCCGCCGGTGAGGGCTTTTTCGAAACTGGCGGGGCTGGTGGTCAGGCCGCGCACGCCGGATTGCACGAGGCGGAGAAGTTCGCCGCTGGTAATCAGGCCGCGCCCGGCGGAATCGAGCCACAGCGATTGGCTGGCGGTGACGGGCTTGCGCGGAGCGCTTCCGCCTTCCTTAGGGCCGGCCATAGCGGGCCTCCAGGGTTTTTATTTTGTCGAGGCGGGCCTGGTGGCGCGATTCGCGGTCGAAGGAAGCTCCGAGGAAGGCGCGGACGAGTTCTTCGGCGAGTTTGGGTCCGATGACGCGCCCGCCCAGAACGAGAACGTTCATGTCGTCGTGCTCGACGCCCTGGTGGGCGGAGTAAGTGTCATGGCAGAGGCCGGCGCGGATGCCGGGGAGTTTATTGGCGGCGACGGAAGCGCCCACGCCGCTGCCGCAGATGAGGATGCCGCGGTCGGCGCGGCGATCGAGAATGGTTTGGCTGACGGCTTCCGCGAAATCGGGATAGTCGGAGGGGCGGTCATCGGGAGCGCCGAGGTCGAGGACCTCGTGGCCTTGGGCGCGGAGAAATTCCCACAAGGAAGCCTTGAGGAGGAATCCGGCGTGGTCGGAACCGATGGCGATTTTCATGGCGTGGTAGTTTCCTGCCGAAACGTAGTCGCGAAAACAGTTACGCCGAAAAAATTCGAGACATAATCAGTCGGTGTCATTTGGCCGTGCAACAAGCGCCGAATCAACAGGATGACAGCGCGGGTGCGGATTTTCAAGGAATTGCGAGAACGTCCTTGACCGCGGAGATAACAGCGTCGGCGGTGAAGCCGAAATGCTTCTGCAGGTCCTTGAGCGGCGCGGAAGCGCCAAAGGAGTTCATGGCCAGCACGCGGCCGCGCGGCCCGGTGTAGCGGTCCCAGCCGAGCGGCGAGCCCTGCTCGACGGCGACGCGCGCGGTGAGCGCGGGAGGCAGGACGGAGTCGCGGTACTCGCGCGGCTGGCGTTCGAACAGTTCGAACGAGGGCATGCTGACGACGCGCACGCGGATGGATTGCGCGGCGAGTTTTTCCGCGGCTTCCAGGCACAGCGGAACTTCGCTGCCGGTGCCGATGAGGATGGATTGCGGCGCGCCGCCGGCTGGGTCGGACAGAACATAGGCGCCCTTGGCGAGGCCCGAGGCCGGAGCGAATTTCGCGCGATCGAGCGTGGGCAGGGCCTGGCGGGTGAGCGCGAGGACGGCGGGCTCGTGGCGCAATTGCAGGATGACGCGGTAGGCCTCGGCGACTTCGTTGGCGTCGGCGGGGCGCAGGACGATGAGGCCGGGAGTGGCGCGCAGGCCGGCGAGCTGCTCGACAGGCTGGTGCGTGGGCCCGTCTTCGCCGACGCCGATGGAGTCGTGCGTAAAAATGTAGAAGACGGGAAGCTCCATGAGAGCGGCCAGGCGAATGGCCGGGCGCATGTAATCGCAGAAGATGAGGAAGGTTCCCGCGTAGGCGCGCAGCTTGGAGAGAGCGAGGCCGTTGCAGATCGAGCCCATGGCGTGTTCGCGAATGCCGAAATGGAGATTGCGTCCGCCGGGCGCGCCGGCTTGCAGGTCGCCCGCGCCGTCGAAGGTGAGGCGTGTTTTGTTGGAGGGAGCGAGATCGGCGGAGCCGCCGAGGAGTTCCGGCAGCGCGCCGGCGAGGA
>JAIQGC010000044.1 GCA_020072805.1 Terriglobia bacterium | reverse complement strand
AACATGGCCGAAATCGATACGCGCACGGTCGAGCGCGGCCGCTACTTCACCGAAGCGGAAGCCGAGCACCGCGCCGGCGTCTGCCTCATTGGCCAGACAATCATGGACCAGCTCTTCGCCGGCGCCGACCCCATCGGCAGGACGCTGCGCGCGGGCAACGAGGAACTGGTGGTCGTGGGCGTGATGGAAAAAGTCGGCAGCGTGCTCGGCCAGGACCAGGACAACTTCGTGATGGTCCCGCTGCCCGTCTTCCTGCGCATGCAGGGCGCGCACAGCAGCCTGACCATCAACGTCAAGACCAGCGAAAAGAATTTCGTGAAGGCCCAGGACCAGGCCGAGCTGATCCTGCGCGCGCGCCGCCACCGCACCGGAAGGATGGAAGACGATTTCTTCATCGGCACCAAGGAAAGCTACATGGCTCTGTGGAGCAGCATCAGCTCCGCCTTTTTCGCCGTCTTCATCCTGGTCAGCGCCATTTCCGTGCTGATCGGCGGCATCGTGATCATGAACGTGATGCTGGTGAGCGTGACCCTGCGCCGCCGGGAGATCGGCGTGCGCCGCGCCGTGGGCGCCACGCAGCGCGATATCCTCCGCCAGTTCCTTCTGGAAAGCCTGCTGCAGTGCATTGCCGGAGGGCTGGCCGGAATCTCCATGGGCTTCCTGGTGGCCGTACTGCTGCGGACCTATACCCCGTTCCCGGCTTCGGTGCGCACCTGGGTGGCCCTGCTGGGCGTGCTGCTGAGCAGCGCGGTGGGACTCTTCTTCGGGATCTATCCGGCGCTGCGCGCGGCCCGGCTGGACCCGGTCATCGCCCTGAGGTCGGACTGATGCCCCTGATGACCTTCGCGCAGGCGCGCGAAAATTTTCTGGCGGCCATGCAGACGCTGCGTTCCTCGAAGGTGCGCTCGGCGCTCACCGTGCTGGGCATCGTCATCGGCGTTTCCTCGGTCATCTCCATGGCCGCGATCATCCAGGGGTTGAACAAATTCGTGCAGGACAAAGTGGAAGCGCTGGGCTCGCGCACCTACTTCGTCACGCGCTTTCCTCCCGGCCTGGACCCGGCGCGCTGGCCGGAGCGCATCCGCACGCGAAAATATTTTGAAGCGCACTACGCCGCCTCCATCCGCGAATCCGCGCCGGACGTGGCCATCGTCACCACCTTCGGCACGCGCGGATTTTTCTTCGGCGACAGCAACCTGATCACCAGCGGCAACAACAGCGTGGAAAAAGTCATCCTGCGCGGCGCCGAGCCCGAATATTCCCAGGCCATTCCCCTCTTCAGCGTCGGCCGCGGCCGCTTCCTCAGCGCCTTCGACCAGGAGCACGCCCGCCCCGTGGTGGTGCTGGGCGCGGCCATCAACGAATCCCTGTTTCCCTACGAGGACGCCATCGGCAAGAACGTGCGCATCAACGGCTCGCTCTTCGAGGTCATCGGCGTCTTCGAGCACGACCAGGGCTTTTTCATCGGCCCTGGCGTGGATATGTTTGCGGTCATTCCCCTGAGCGCCTTCCGCAAAACCTACCCGGAGGCCAAGGAATTGATCATGGCCTTCACCGTTCCCGAGGGCGTGAGCGTGGAGGACGCGCAGGGCCAGGTGATTCAGGCCATGCGCCGCCTGCGCCGCGTTCCCCCCGGCCAGGAAAACGATTTCGAGGTAAGTTCGCCCGATTTCCTGAGCAACCTGTGGAACCAGCTCACCGGCGCGCTGGTCATCCTCACCGCGGCCATCAGCTCCATCGGCCTGCTGGTGGGCGGCATCGGCGTGATGAACATCATGCTCATCTCCGTGACCGAGCGCACCCAGGAGATCGGCGTGCGCAAGGCCATCGGCGCGCGCCGCGCGGACATCCGTCTGCAATTCCTGCTGGAAGCCGTGGTGCTGACGCTGATCGGCGGCACGCTGGGAATCCTCGCCGGGGCGGTGGTCGCGGCCCTGGTGCGCGCGCTGGCGCCCTCGATTCCGGCCACGATCTCTTACCTCTGGGTGGCCATTGGATTTATCATCTCCGCTGCGGTGGGCATCTTTTTTGGCTATTACCCGGCCAATCTGGCGGCCAAGCTCGACCCCATCGACTGCCTGCGCCACGAATGAGGGTTTTTCTTCTGCCCTGCGGTGCATGGAAGAGGGTTTTCCCGGGAGTAAAAGCGGAAGAAAACTCGGGTGGCCCGCGAGAGGGGGTTTAGGGTAAAATCTAGGACTGTCGTACAACCTTAACTTTATGACGAACCTACAGACCAAGAACGGCCCGGACAAAAAGGGAAAAGTGCTCCTGCGGGTGCGCCCGCGGGGATTCTGCGCGGGCGTGGTGCGCGCGGTGGATATCGTCGAACTGGCGCTGGAAGCCTATGGCGCGCCGGTCTACGTGCATCACGAGATCGTGCATAACCGCTACGTCGTCGAGCAGTTGCGCCGGCGCGGCGCCATTTTCGTCGAAACCATCACGGAAGTTCCTCATGGCGCCGTGCTGGTCTTCAGCGCCCACGGCGTGCCCCCCACCGTTCGCGGCGAAGCCAAGGAACGCGAACTGCGCGTCATTGACGCTACCTGCCCGCTGGTCACCAAGGTGCATCTGGAAGCCCTGAAATTCGCCCGTGAAAAGCGCACCATCATCCTCATCGGCCACAAGGACCACCAGGAGATCGTGGGCACTTCCGGCGAAGCCCCCGAACAGACCATCGTGGTGGATTCGGTGGAAGCGGTGAACGCGCTCCAGGTAACCGATCCTGAAAAACTGGCGTTCCTGACCCAGACCACCCTCAGCCTCTATGACACCCAGGAAATCGTGGCTCGCCTGCGCCAGCGCTTCCCCAAGATTCTAGGGCCGGCCAGTGATGACATCTGCTACGCCACGCAGAACCGCCAGGAAGCGGTCGAGCAGGTGGCCAAGGACGTGGGCCTCATCCTGGTGGTGGGCTCGCCCAACAGCTCCAATTCCAACCGCCTGGTGGAAGTGGCCAACCGCCACGGCGTCAAGGCCCAGTTGATTGACTCGGCCGAGGACATCGACCCCGCCTGGCTCGCCGGAGTGGAAAGCATCGGCCTGACCGCCGGAGCCTCCGCGCCGGAGGTGCTGGTGCAGCAGGTCAGCGAGCGACTGGCTTCGTTTGGGTTCACCGATCAGCAGGACCTGGATCTGATCCGCGAGGATGTGCGCTTCACGCTGCCGCCGGAACTGGCCACCATCGCGCCGGCGCCGCGACGCTAAGCGCGAAGCGGCCGGCGATCGCGGCCGCGCGCGAAAAAAGTTTGCGGGCCAATTAGAGAACAGGTAGCAGAGAACCACGGGACAAGGAGACTCCATTGGCGGTTCGCATCGTCCGTCAGCCCAGGAAGATTGCCCTGATCGGGGCGCCCTCGAGCGCCGCAGCCTTCGCGCCGGGGCTCGAAAAGGCTCCGGTGGCGCTGCGCGCCGCGGGCCTGGTGGAAAAATTGCAGGCGGCGGGCTACGAAGTCGCCGACATGGGCGACTGCCCTCCGCGTTTTTTTGCCGAGGATGACGAGCATCCCCGTGCGCGCAACGCCGCCGTGGTGGTTGCGGGATTGAATGACCTGCGCCTGCAGGTGGAACTGGCGGTAAAATCCGGCGCGATCGTGCTGGTGCTCGGCGGCGAGTGCGTGCAGACCCTGGCCCTGGTGGCCGGCGCGCGGCGTTATTATAAGCACGTCAATTTGCTCTGGCTCGACCGCGACGCGGACCTCAATACTCCGGCGACGACGCCTTCCGGACGCCTCGACGGCATGGGCGTGGCCCATTTCATCGGCCGCGGCGCCGCCGAACTGGTGCGCTTCTTGGGCGAACCGCCGCTGGTGCGCGAGCCGGATATCACCCTGTTTGGCGTCGAGCGCCTGGACCCGCCCGAGCGGGAGTTCCTCGATAAATCGCCGATCCGCCGCGTACTGGCGGTGGATGCGCAGCGCAAGGGCGTGGGAGCGGCGGCGGAGCAGACCCTGCGCGACATGCACGCGGATACCCGCGACTATGTGCTGCACTTCGACGTGGACGTGATGGCCCAGGAGGAGTTCGGCGCGGTCAATGTTCCGGGAAGCGGCGGTTTCGGGCGGAACGAGACGCGCGAAGCGCTGCGCGCGTTTGTCTCCGGAAAAAATCTCCTGGGTATGGCCGTGGCCCAATACAACCCCGATAAAGACCCCGACGGAAGCGGCGCCCGCCTGATTGTAGACATGCTGGCGGAAGCCTTTGCCGCCCGCGCCGAAGCTCTTAGCCGCCCTGCTGCTGAAGTACCCTCCGCGGAAACCACCGAGGGCGCTTCCCACTCCGCTTCCTGAAGCGGTTTCCCGTCCGCGGAAGTCCGCAGCGGAAAAATCACACAGAGTAGGATTGACGTCAGGAAGAAAACGCGGTGCGCAGCGCGTCAGGCGGACGGCGCGGGAGCCGCCGACTGCTTGCGCCAGTAGCGCGCCAGGCCCGCCCAGGAAAGCTCCAGCCCGCCGTTGAAAAGATAATGCTCGGCATCGGCCGGCGAAACCGAACGCCTGATCTCGTCGCTCATCTGTTCCACGAACGCGGCCGGCGCTCCCTCTTCCCCATAGGCGCGCAGGAGGATGCCGATGATCGCTCCCCAGCCATGCAGGGCCTCGCGGTAGCGTGCGATGTGCTCGGCGGGGTCGTTCACGAATCCGAAGTGCGTCAGGAAGAGCCGCGCCGGGCTGCGTTCCAGAATTTTTCCCAACGAGGTTTCCCATACTTCCAGGTCAATGTCCGGCGGCGGCGTGGCCGGCATCAGGTAGGAGTGGCCCTCGATGCGGATTCCCGCCGTATCCCCCACGCAGGCTATGCCCTCGCGCGCATCGAAGTAGGTGACGTGGTGCGAAGCGTGCCCCGGCGTATAGAGGACATCCAATTTGTGCGCCCCGATTGCCACGCTCTCCCCGCCCGCCAGCGGCCGCAGGTTTTCCGCCGGCACCGGCAGGAAATCGCCGAACAACCGCTGCAAGTGGTCGCCGTAAAGCCGCTTGGCGCTCGCCGCCAGCTTGGCCGGATTGGCCATGTGCGGCGCGCCCTTCTCGTGGACGTAGACGGCCAGCCCCGGATTCTCGCGCACCAGAGTCCCGGTGGCTCCGGCATGGTCCATGTGAATGTGCGTCAGTAGAATGGCGTTCAGATGGGAAACCTGCAGGCCGCGCGTGAGCAGGGCCCCGCGCAGCGTCTCCAGCGTGGACGCGGGCCCGGGGTCAATCAGCGCCACCTGACCGTTGGATTGGATCAGGCCGGCGGCGATGGAGCGCGGGCGGCCCGTCCAGTTGAGATCGATGCGATGCAGTTCAGCCATGGATAAAAATTAAGTGTACCGCAAATTGAAAAAAACTTCCTGGAGGAGCGACCGAGGAGGGGAGAATAAAGGTGGGAAAAAGAGAGGAGGCGCCAATTCCATAATGGAATTCTTGGCAGTACCAAAACGGAATTGCATGAAATTAAAGGAATTAAATTGCTCGTTCGCTTTCTGGAATTGACTTCAGTTCCATTTTGGAATACAAGGGAGTTTCGTGGACGTAACTAAAGGATTGATTCGTATAGGGGTAATGATTTATTCCAAATTGGCACCCCAAGTGCATCAATAGTAGACATGCACAGCAGAGACTATGAGATGGAAGGCGAAGAGCTTGCGGTTCGTCCGACGATCCCCATGAATATCCTGATCGTGGACGACGAGCAGACCACCCGGGAGCTTTGCGCCGATGTGGCCGCGGGTTGCGGCATGAAGGTACAGACGGCCTCCAGCGCCGAGGAAGGCCTCGAAATCCTCGAACAGTTTCCCATCGACATCGTGCTCACCGACCTGAAGCTGCCGCGGGCCAGCGGGGTCGAACTGCTCCAGCGCGTGCGCAACCTGTATCCGCAAACGGTGGTGTTGATGCTGACGCAATACGGCACCATCCAGTCCGCGGTCGAGGCCATGGGCATGGGCGCGAAGGGCTACGTGACCAAGCCGTTTCACGTGGAGGACTTGCGGAGAGAGTTGCTGAAAGTGGCCCACGTAGTGGACCTGGATCAGGAAAACCGCCTGCTGCGCGAGCAGTTGCGCACCCGCCCGGGCTTCGGCGGTCTCATCGGGATGACCGCCAAGATGCAGCGGGTTTTTAAACTTGTGGAAAAAATCAGCCAGCACGACTACCCCGTGCTGATCCTGGGGGAGAGCGGCACGGGCAAGGAACTGGTGGCCCGCTCCATTCATTTTTCCGGGCCGCGCAAGGACAAGCCCTTTATTCCCGTGGACTGCTCCGCGCTGGTGCCCACGCTGATCGAATCGGAGCTGTTCGGCTACGTCAAGGGCGCCTTTACCGGCGCCTTTCATGCCAAGCAGGGCCTGCTCGAGGCCGCCCAGGGCGGCACGCTCTTCCTCGATGAAATCGGGGAGTTGCCCGTGGACCTGCAGGCCAAGCTGCTGCGCGCCCTGCAGGAGCACGAAATCAAGCCGGTGGGCTCGACCGAACGCCGGCCCATCAATGTGCGCATCATTGCCGCCACCCACCGTGATCTGGAGCAGGCCATCCGCAGCGGAGAATTCCGCCAGGATCTTTTTTTCCGCCTCAACGTGGTGCAGGTCAAGCTGCCGCCGCTGCGCGAGCGCAAGAGCGACATTCCCATCCTGGCCGCCTCGTTTCTGGAAAAATTCAGCGACGCGAAAAAATCCGCGCTGACCATTTCCAACGACGCCATGCAGCGCCTGATGGCCTACGACTGGCCCGGCAACGTGCGCGAGCTGGAAAACGCCATCGAGCGCGCCGTGGCCCTCAGCTCCGGCCCGGTCCTGCACGTGGCCGACCTGCCTTCCAATCTGATTTATCCCAGCGGCGATCGCCTCCCCGAGAAAGGTGAGTTGCTGCCCCTTGAAGAACTCGAGCGCCGCGCCATCCTGCGCACCCTGCGCGAGACCGGCGGCGACAAACTGGCCACCGCGCGTCTGCTGGGCATCGGCAAGACCACCCTCTACCGCAAACTCAAGCTGTATCATATGGACTCCGCCGTTCACTAGCGCGTGACGGATGAGACGTGACTCGTGACTCGTCGCGCTTCGCTTCTGATTAAAAACTGACCGCCGAAAACTGAAAACTCACCCGGCCCACTCCGGGAATTGTCTTCAGGAAAGTGCCGAGATGAAACTTTTCTCGGCGAAGAGCTTGTTTGCGCATCCCTAAGAGATTGAAAACACGCAGCGTTATAACGCGCCGCATTGGCGAGGTCTGTGCTTATTCATTCTTGCGGGGCTGCCGGCCCTGGGGTGCGGGCAGGCCTCGAAGTCCTTGGCCGGGCGTAACGGAGAACATGCGCAAACAAGCACAGGCGAGAGCGCGCAGCGCAGCGGGAGTGGCCCTGGCGGCTGCGCGCGGGGCTTCGCCCGCCGAACTCATTCAGGCCGCGTTGGCCGCCCTGCGCGAACGCGCCGGGGCCGATCGCCTCGGCGTGTGGCTCGCGGAAACTCCCGGAGATGATTCCTGCCGGGGAGAAGTGCGCGACGCGGCCCGGGCAATTCCTCCTCGGGAATGGTCTCGTTTGAGCCTGGAAACCGTTTTCCCGCAAGGAGCGCGCGGCACGGGAAGAAGCTTCGCGCCGGAAGTTTTTTCCCCGTCGCGGAGGGAGCCGCGCAGCGGGCCGGCGCTGGCCCCGCTTGCGGGCCCCGACAAGATCACGGCTGGCCTGCGGCACGTACTGTGGGCGCCGGTGCAAGGGCCGGGCGGCTGGCGCGGGGTGGTGCTGGCGGGCTGGAAAAATCAGGAAGAAACTCCGCCGCGGGATGCGGTCGAAGAGATTGCCGCGGAGCTGGCGCTGGCGCTGAATTACCGGGAGGCGGAGGCTGCCGCGGGAGCGCGCGCGCGGGAACTTGACTTTGTGCGGAAGGTTCTGGCGGGCGGCGCCCGCGATGCGTATGCGGACCTCCGCGAAGTTCTCCGCCGTGGCGCGCACGAGGCCGGCGTGGACTTTCTGGCAGCGGGCTGGCGGGCCGGAGAGGGACAGGAAACTCCGGCGTTGATTTGGACCGCGGAGGAAGAGTCTCTCCTGCCGCAAATCGAAAGCGAGCCGCTGCGCGGTTTATGGCGGGACGCCTTCGAAACCGGACGGGTGACCGCCGCGGGACCGCTGGCGGATTTTCCTGGAAACGCCTGCGAGAAGTGGATGGCGCTGCCGCTCGATGCCGGCGGCGCGCGCCTGGGCGTGCTGCTGGCGGGAGTTCGCCGCGGCCACGGGGGAGCCCTGGCCGCGCAAATTCTCAGCCGGGGAAACGACGGGGAGCTGGCCGTGGCGCGCGCCGCGCGCCTGCCGCGCGCGGAAAAGCTGGCGGCCCTGGGGCAGATGGTCAGTGGCATCGCCCACGAACTGAGCAATCCCCTCACCAGCATCCTGGGCTACGCGCAGCGCCTGCTGCTGCGCGAGGAGTTCGCCCGGAGCGAAGAAGTGCGCAAGATCCACGACGAAGCCGGCCGCGCCGCGCGCATGCTGCGCCAGTTGTTGGGCACCGGGCGGGAAAACGGCCTGGATCGCCGCCAAGTCTCCCTCAACCAGATTGTCTTGCGCTCCCTCGAACTGCGCCGCGCGGTCCTGCCCGAACAGCGCGTGCGCCTGGAAACCTCGCTCGATCCCCAGGCCCCGCTGCTGGCGGCGGACCCCGACCGGCTGCAGCAGGTGGTTCTCAATCTGGTGGCCAATGCCCAGCAGGCCATCGAGCAGGGGCCCGGAGAGGGCCGGGGCGTGATTCGCGTGACCACCCGGTGCGGTGCGGACGGGCGCTTGCGGCTGGAAGTCAGCGACGACGGGCCGGGAATTTCTCCCGAACTGCTCGAGCGCATCTTCGATCCCTTTTTTACCACCAAGCCGGCCAGCGCAGGCACCGGCCTTGGTCTTTCCATCGTGCGGGAGATCGTGCGCGAGCATGGCGGGCAAATCCAGGCGGCCAACCAGCCCGGCGGCGGCGCGGTGTTCACCGTGGAACTGCCCCTGCTGGAGCCGGAGGGCGCGGCGGCTCCCTTGCGGCTCCGCAAGCGCCCCGAGCGCGCCGCGCCTGTCGAGGCGGCGCGCAAGCTGGAAGCCCTGCCCGGCGGGCGCCGCGCGCCGGGAGCGCGCGTGCTGGTGGTCGAGGACGAGCCCACCGTGGCGCAGCTGATCGCCGACGTGCTGCGCGAGGAAGGCATGCACGTGGAAGTGCTGCTGGACGCCGGCGATGCGCTGGGCCGCGCCGCACGCCGCAGCTTCGACCTGATCATTTGCGACTTGAGAATGCCCGGGCTCGACGGCCGGCATTTCTACCAGGCCCTCGAGCGCCAGGGCAGCCCGCTGTGCGAACGCTTCCTTTTCGTTACCGGGGACGCGCTCTCCGCTTCCACCATGGATTTCTTGAAGCGCAACCGTCTGGCCTGCGTCCATAAGCCTTTTCGCGTCGAGGAATTGACGCGGCCCCGGTGGGCGCGGGTCCCGATAAGACCGGGGCCGGCCTGCAACTGCGCGTGGCCGCTTCTCCCGATGAGGCCCGGCGCATGGCCTGGGACGAAGATCCCGGCCTGATCGTGCTGGAGGAATCCGCCTGCCGCGGGCCGGCAAGCGCAATGGAGCCCGCGCCAGCCCTGGCCGCGGCTCTGACGCTGCTCTCGGGCTTTGCCCCGATGATCGTGCTGGCCCCGCCGCACTTCCAGGAGGAACTGGCTCCGCTGCTGGCGGCCAAATCTGCGGAGTTCATCGCCCTGTCCGGAAATCAACTCTCGGAAGTCCTGGCGCGGATCGAGCGGAGGCTGTGGCAGAGCAGGCGCGAATCCGTGGCTCTGCCGGTGGTGGAACTGCAAGCCGGGCTGTCCGACGAGGACTTCGGCGAAATTCTGCGCCACGAGCTGAACAATCCGCTCACCGGAATTTTGGGCAATGCCGAACTGCTGCTCACCGAAGTGCGCCGCAGGAATGACGGCCGCCTGCCGCAGGACGCCCAGCAGCGCCTGGAAACCATCACCGCACTGGCCGTGCGCCTGCGCGAAACCGTTCGCCGCTTGAGCCAGCAGCTCGAAGAACGCCACACCCGCACGGCGGTTTGAAGCGGCGGCACGCTCAGCCGCCGGAACTCCGCGTGGAAGCCTCCTGCAGGGAAACCTGCTTTTTGCCGTCCGCGACCCATTGCGTGCCGACTTCGCGGAAGCCGAAGCGCGCATGAAAACGGCTGGAAACTTCGTTGAGCGGCTGGATGTAGAACTCGCAGGTCACCACGGGAATTTTTTCCTTCCGCGCGAAAGCGAAAAGATCGTCGTAGAGCGCCGCACCCAGCCGTTTTCCCTGCGCCGCCACGGCGACCACCACGCGATCCACGTACAGAAAATTTTCATAGCGGGCGTTGAACCAGAGGTAATTGGGGCTGTCGTAGTCGGCGCCTTCGCGGAAGGCCAGTAGAAAAGCCACGACGGCCGAATTCCGCTCGACTACGCGGTGATAAGCCGCCTGGCTGTGCAGGTGTTCAAGATGCGCGCGGCTGAGCGGGCTGAGGAAATGTTCCGACTCGGCGTTGAGCGCCAGGATGGCCGGAAAATCGGAGATAGCGGCGTCGCGAATCATCGGTCCACCGTCACGATTGTTATTTTTCCTCGAGCCGTCGAATTCGCGGCGTCTGTTTTTGTGACCGGGTCGGGAGCAGGCAGGGCCTGGGCATGCGGCGCGGGAACGGTGCTGGCGAAAAAGCCCAGAACGCGGCGCTGGAACTCCTTGGGAGCCACGCCCAGCGCGGCGGTGTGCGTTGCGCCGGGGACTTCCCAGAGGATTTTGGGGCCGCGCGCGGCGGCGTAGAGGCTTTCGCTGTGGCGGCAGGGAAGAACGACGTCGTCTTCGTCGCAGATGAGCAGGACGGGAAAGGCGCGGGCGGCGACAGATTTTTCCGGTGAAGTTTCCTCGGCGGAAAAGCCGGCGTCGCGCTCGCCGCGGCGGATAACGGCCCACGCGCCGGGAAAGAAAAGAGTTTTTCCCAGCAGGGGGCTCCAGTGCAGCCCGGCGTAGTCGTAGGCGGCTTCGCGGAGATCGCGGAAGGGAGCTTCGGCCACCACGGCTTCGATGCGCGGGTCCGCGCCGGCGGATTGCAGGGCGATGCTCGCGCCCATGGATTCGCCGAGGGCGAAAAGATGCCGGACGTGCTCCGCGGCTTCGAGCGCGCTGACCACGGCGCGGGAATCCTCGCGCTCCTTCCATCCGTAGGTGGAGATGTCCCCGCCGCTGGCTCCATGCGCGCGGGAATCCATCATCACCACGTTGTAGCCGGCGGCGAGCAGGAGAGCCGCGTGGCTGATCATTCCCGCGCGGTTATCGCCTTGCCCGTGAAAAAGCAGAACCCAATCGCCGGTGGAGGACTCGGCGCGGACTTTCCATCCGCGCAGCGCGGCTCCGTCGGGCGCGCGCACCGTAAAATCTTCGAGGACGGCACCGCGGCGGGAGAAGAACGCGGCGGCGGCAGCGCGGTTCTCGGCGGTGAACTCCCGGCGCGGAAGATGCAGCAGGGCCGGAGCGGCCTGCCAGCCAAGCCAGGCGGAAAGCGCGGAGATGAGCAGCGCGAACCCGAGCGCGATGCGAAGAATGATTTTCATGGCTCTCTTCATCAATACGCTTTTTCCTCCGGAAAAGTTTCCCGGTCGTTCGCTCCACGGGCGGTCATGAACCGGTGGAGGAATAGCGGCGCAGGCCGATGCGCCAGGAAAAAGCGGCGACGGCGAAGGAGGCCGCGGCGACCAGCGGAACCAGCGCGGCGTAGGAGCGGAATTCGGGGCGGCCCAGCAGGCGCACGCTGGGATAAAACGTGGCGAAGCCGAAGGGAATGATCCAGCTGAGCAGGAAGCGGATGTAGCTGCTGTAGATGGAGAGCGGGTAGCGGCCGAAGGCCAGGAGGTTCCAGAAGGGCGGGTGCAGTCCGATGCGATCCTCGAACCAGAAGGAGAAGGTGGTGAGGAAGAGAAAGACGGAAATGTAGATGACGCCGCCGCAGAGGCCGAAGAAGGCCAGCAGGGCCACGTCAAGCAGCGTCCAGTGGTAGCCGAGATGGCGCGAGGCCCAGATGAGAATGACCAGACCGGTCACGACTTCATGAAGCGATTCGATGCGGAAGGATTCAAAAAGCACTTGAAAAAGAGAGGAGAGCGGGCGGAGAAGGACGCGGTCGAATTTTCCTTCCATGATGTAGATGGAGCCGAATTCGTAGAGGTTGAGGGAGAGCACGTTGAAGACGCCGAAGGGAATGAGCGCGAAGCCCCACAGGAAGAAGAGTTCTTCCTTGCGCCAGTGAGGAAAATCCACGCGCTTGAGCAGGAACCAGTAGAAGAAAAACTGAAAGACGGTGCCGGAGAGAGATGTGAAAAGGGCGACGAAGAAGTCGCCGCGGTAGCTGACGCGGACCTTGGTGTACTGGGCGAAGTAGTCGCCCAGGAGCAGGGCGTGGCGGCGGAATTGAGAGAAAAAATTGCGCATCGTTCTAGCCGCCATGAATGGTGATCTTTCGCGTGGCGCGGCGCCACCAGAGATGCCCGAGGCCGAGCAGGGCCACGACCCAGGCGTATTGCAGGGCGATCACGCGCAGCGACTGCGCGGGAGTGAGCAGGCCGAGATAAATGCGCAGGGGCGTGTAGGCGATGTGCTCGAAGGGCAGAGCCGAGGAGAGCAGTTGCAGCGGGCGGGGGAAAAATTGCAGTGGGATGAGCAGGCCGGAGAGCAGCTCGATCAGCCAGAATTTGGCGCGGATGAGCGCCAGGATGGATTTGAGCGGGATGGCGCAGACGCCGATCATGAAGTTAATCGCGCCCATCAGGAAAAAACTGCCGACGGCGCCAAGAAAGAAAAGCAGAAAATGTACGGCCGAAGCGGGCGCGAGCACCGGGAAGAGCAGCCAGATCACGACCGCGACCGGAGCGGTGAGCAGGATCAGCCGGAAAGCGGATTCGCCCATGGCGCGCGAGAGCCACATGGCCTGCACGGAGACGGGTTTGATCAGGTCCATGGCGATTTTGCCTTCGATGACTTCGTGGGCCATCTCCTGATCAATGGTGTTCCAGTAGAAAGAGCGCAGGATCCAGCCGACGCTGACGTAGGTGAGTATCTGCGGCAGGGCGAAGCCGGCGATGGGCGCGGCGGATTGGGAAAAGACCGCACGCCAGATGAAGTAGTAGACGGTGACGTTGATGAGGTAGGTGAGGATGCCGGTGTAATAGCGCAGGCGGAAGGCCAGGATATTGACGAAGCCGATGCGGGCGAATTCGCCGTAGGTGGCCAGCGTGGCCCGCAGGGGAGTTTTCTGGGCGGCGAGAAGGTGAGTGGCGGTGGTCATGGTTGCGCCGCAGGCACGGGGATGCCTCCGCCGGGGTCTTCGCCGGCGTAGATGCGTTTGATGATTTCTTCGATGGGTTCGTCTTCGATGAGGAAGTCGCGGACTTCCACGGCGGCGAGGATTTGGCGGATGAGGTCGGCGGAGGAGATGAGTTTGCGGTCGAAGATGATGCGGCAGGTGAGTTCGTCGAGGCGTTCGAGGCGCAGAGCGCCGTTGGCGGGGTAGGCGGCGAGGGATTTTTCAAAGGCGGCGAGGCGGGGGGCTTGTTCGCCGTCACGGAGGATGAATTTGATCTGTTTGGTGCGCAGGAGGCGCTCCTTGAGACCGGCGAGGGGGCCGTCGAAGAGGAGAGTGCCGCGGTCGATGATCATAATGCGGCGGCAGAGTTCCTCGATGTCGTCGAGGTCGTGGGTGGTGAGCAGGATGGTGGTTTTGTACTGGGCGTTGATGACTTTGAGGAACTGGCGGATGTGGTCCTTGGCGACGACGTCGAGGCCGATGGTGGGCTCGTCGAGAAAGAGGATGGGGGGATTGTGGAGGAGGGCGGCGGCGAGGTCGCAGCGCATGCGCTGGCCGAGGGAAAGTTTGCGCACGGGGGTGTGGAGAAAATCGCGCAGGGCCAGGACCTGGTCGAAGAGTTCCATGCGGGCGTCGAAATCGCGCTGGGAGACGTCGTAGATGCGCCGGAGGAGCTTGAAGGATTCGATGACGGCGATGTCCCACCAGAGCTGGGTGCGCTGGCCGAAGACCACGCCGATGGTCTTGACGTAGTCGGCGCGCTGGCGGAAGGGCACGAAGCCGTTGGAAAAAATCTCGCCGGAGGTGGGCACGAGGATGCCGGTGAGCATTTTGATGGTGGTGGATTTGCCGGCGCCGTTGGGGCCGATGTAGCCGACCATTTCGCCCTGGGCGATTTCGAAATTGACGTTTTCGACGGCTTTGAGGGTCTGGTAGTCGCGATGGAAGAGATTGACGAGGCCGCCGAGGATGCCTTCGCGGCGTTTAAAGGTGCGGAAGTGTTTGGAAAGGTTTTTTACGGAGATGAGCGGGGCGGAAGACATGGAGAGGTCATTCTAGCATTGGTGGGAGGGGAGTGAGGAGCGTGAGGGGTCAGGGAGATTTGTTGGGGAGTGTGGCGCGGGGAAAGATGAAAGAGAAAAGCGCCGGCCTAAAGGCCGGCCCCTACATAAGCAAGAAAAAAATCAGGAGCGGAAGAGGACGGATTCGCGCTGGAACATTTTTACGGCGAGGAACATCGCGGCGGAGGCGTAGAGGCAGGTGGAGGCGAAGATGAGGGCAATGTAGTTCCAGTGGTAGGTGCCGGAGATGATTTCCTTGATGAGCAGGCTGGTGCTGAGGACGGGGATGACGGCGAGGCGGGGAGTGAGTTCGATGCCGGGGAGCAGGGCGGCCACGGCGGGAATGATGACCAGGAAGGTCATGGGCATGAGATAGCTTTGGGCTTCCTTGGTGGTACGGGCAACGAGGGCGATCGCCAGCATGGCGGCGGAGAAGAAGACGGCGGTGGGGAGGACGAGGAGAAAAATGGCGGCGGCGGAAGCGAGGCTGACGTGAAGTTGCAAGGCCTGGGCGTCTGCGGACTGGGCGGTGTGCAGGGCGGCGGCGTTTCTTCCGACGAGGAGAAAGGAGACGCCCATGGAGGCGACGGAGAGCGCGGCGGTGGTCAGGGAGGCGGTGAGGACGAGGAAAAATTTTCCGAGGACGATGTGCAGGCGGGAGACGGGGCTGGTGAGGAGAGTTTCCATGGTGCCGCGCTCTTTTTCGCCGGCGGTGAGGTCGATGGCGGGATACATGCCGCCGGTCATGCACAGAAGGAGGACCATGTAGCCGATGAGGCCGCCGAGGGCGGCGCCGCTGACTTTTTCGGCGGGGGCGACGTTTTCCTGCTTGACGGCGAAGGGGCGGAGGAGGGAATCGGGAAGATGGCGGGCGGCGATGCGATCACGGACGATGCGGTCGCGGTACTCCTTGAGGGATTTTTCAATGCGGTTGGCGTCCAGGGAGGATTTCAGGTCGCCCTGGTGGAAATAGATTTTCACTTCGGCGGATTCGCCGGTGGCCAGGGAAGTCTGGAAATTATCGGGGAGGGCGACGGCGGCGCGGAGGTTTTTCGAGGAGATCTGTTCCTTCCAGTTCTCGGCGGCGGGGACGATTTCGAAATCCTTGAGCTGGCGGAGTTCGTCGAGGACGGCGGGGGAATCGGCGCCGCCAAGGACCATGACGCGGATGGCGCCGGTCTTGGCTTTTTCGAGCAGGGAGCCGGCGACTCCGGCGAAACCGGCGGTGAGCAGGGGAAAGAGCAGGAGGGGAACGACGACGGTGGAGATGAGGGTGCGGCGGTCGCGGAGCCATTCGGTGAGCTCCTTGCGATAGATGCAGAGAGCGTTGCGGGCGCTCATGAGGAGGCCTCGGCGGGGGCCAGCGGGGCGACGATGCGCACGAAGATTTCCTCGAGGTCCGTTTCGGCGTATCGGGCGCGGAGGTCGGCAAGAGATCCTTCGGCGAGAAGTTTGCCATCGTGGATGATGCCGATGGAATCACAGAGCTTTTCGACTTCGCTCATGACGTGGGTGGAGAAGATGACGGTTTTGCCTCGGTCGCGGCATTCGCGGATGAAGGAGACGATGGAGCGCGCGGCCATGACGTCGAGGCCGAGGGTGGGCTCGTCGAAGATCATGACGGGGGGATCATGGACGAGGGTGCGGGCGATGGAGACTTTCTGCTTCATGCCGGTGGAGAGCTTGTCGCAGCGGCGATCGCGGTAGGAGTCCATCTCGAGGCGGGCGAATAGGTCGTCCACGCGAAGCTTGAGGGTGGATTCATCGAGGCCGCAGAGGCGGCCGAAGTATTCGACCATTTCCTGGGCGGTAAGGCGCGGGTAGAGGGCGGTGGCGGTGGAGAGGAAGCCGACGGCGGCGCGGACTCTTTCCGGGTGCTCGATGACGTCGTGGCCGGCGACGATGGCGTCGCCGGAGGTGGGTTCGAGGATGGTGGCGAGCATGCGCAGGGTGGTGGTTTTTCCGGCGCCGTTGGCGCCGAGCAGGCCGTAGATGCGGCCTGGTTGGCAGGTGAAGGAGACGTGATCGACGGCGCGGATGAGGCCGCGCTTTTTATCGTGGAAATGCTTGCAGAGGTCGCGGGCTTCGATCATGGGCGCTGCGGCGGCGCAGGTTCTATCCTTTATGGCAGTTGGGGCACTGCTTGGCGTCGAAATACTCGGGGGGCACGCGGAACATGTTGTTGCACTGGATGCAGACGCGATGAAGAGCGGGAGCGCCCGGTGCGGGAACAGGTGGAGGAGGCTTGTGCGCGGCTTTGCTGGGCGGTGTGGCGGGCGATTCGTCGCTCATGGGCGGATTCTAGCACGAAAGGAAGGGCTACTGTGGGGATTGGAATCGGGCGACGGCGTCGCGGAAGGCCTGGGGGATGGGAGCGGGCTGGTGAGTGGACTTATTGACGACGACGCTGACGACGTGGCCGGTGCAGACAAGGCGGGCGGTGGTCTCCTCGTGGATTTCGAAGGAGAACTTGAAGCTGGTGTTGCCGAGGTGGCTGATGCTCACATGCACGTGGAGCTTTTCGTCGAACAGGGCGCGGGACTTGTACTGGCAGAGGGATTCGACGTAGTAGAAGTCCAGACCCTCGCGGAGGAACTCGGCGACGCCGAAGCCCAGGGCTTTGACGTATTCGGTGATGGCCACGTCGAAATAGGTGAGGTAGTTGCCGAAGAAGACCTGGCCCTGCATGTCGGTTTCGGCGAAGCGGACTTGAAGGGGAGCGTAGAAGCCGGAGCAGGATGGCATGGTCACCTCGGCCGGGCGGTCGGCAGGTGCGCAGTAGGCCGCGTCCGGGAAGTGAGAAGCTACGCGAGCAAGGGCGGGGGAGTCAACGACTTTCGGGAGCGGGAAAAGGCTTGTAGAATCGGGCTGCTGCGGAGAGGCGGTGGAGACGATGCTGGCGAAAGCGGAAGAGATACTGCGGCGGATCCCGTTGTTCGCGGGAATTACGGAGGGAGAGACGCGGGCGTTGGCGGCGCGGATGAGCGCGAAGAGGTATATCGTGGCCTCGGGGAAGGTGCGGATTTTCAAGATGTCGCCCTCGGGGCGGGAGCAGATTCTATCGCTGGAAGGAGCAGGGAGCACGATTGCGGAGCTGCCCGTGTTTGACGGAGGAAACTATCCGGCGTCGGCGCTGGCGGCGGAGGATGCGGAGATTCTGTTCATTTCGCGCAAGGAGTTTCAGGCGTTTTGCCTGGAGCATCCGGCGATGGCGCTGAAGGTGATCGCGGTGGTGGGTGGGCGGCTGCGGCGTCTGGTGGGGATTATCGAGGAGTTGTCGTTCACGACGGTGCGGCAGCGGCTGATTGCGCTGCTGGTGCGGCTGGCGCAGGAGAAGGGGCCGGCGGGCAAGCAGGGCATACGCATCGAGCTGGGGGCCAGTCATCAGGAACTGGCGGCGGAGCTGGGAACGGTGCGGGAACTGGTGTCGCGGAATCTGGGGCGGTTGCAGGCGGAGGGGCTGATCGAAGTGGAAGGGCGGGAGATCGTGGTGAAGGACCTTGCGGGGTTGAAAAGCGAGCAGGGCGCGGGCGAGTAGTTCGGGCGGTATCCCCATCGATTTGCAGTGTTAACCCGGACGGCGCGCAGGCCGCCAGCATGGCTTTGCGCGCACTGGAGGCGGCGTGACTTTGGTCACTGTGGAGGAGGAGGGGTTGCCTCAGGATAAGTGGCGGAGGGAAAAGGCCATGAACCTGACGCAAGAGACGAAATTGAAGGATGTGATCCTGACGAATCCGGCGGCGGCGCCCATTCTGGAAAAGGCCGGAATGGATTACTGCTGCGGAGGGAAGCAGACGGTAGGGGAAGCCTGTCTGAAGGCGGGGATGCCGCCGGAAGTTCTGCTGGAGCGGCTGCGGGAAGCGACAAGCCAGGTTTCGCCGGAGGCGAAAGACTGGACGGCGGCGCCGATGGGCGATCTGGCGCGGCATATCGTGAACAAGCACCATTCCTATGTGCGGGAAGCCATCCCGCGGATCAGCGACCACCTGGCGAAAGTGGCGCACAAGCACGGGACCAATCATCCGGAGACGGAGCGGATACAGGATCTCTTCGAGGTGCTGGCCAATGAATTGATGCAGCACATGCAGAAGGAAGAGATGATCGTATTCCCGTACGTGGAGCAGATGTCCGCGGCGGCGGAGAGGGGAACGAAGCTGCACCCGCCGTTTTTCGGCACGGTGCAGAATCCTGTGGCCATGATGATGAAGGAGCACGATTCGGCCGGGGAACTGATCGCGCAGATCAAGGAGGTGAGCGGGGGCTTTACGGCTCCAGCGGATGCCTGTACGACGTTTGCGCTGGTCTATCGGGAGGTGGAAGAGTTCGACCACGACCTGCGGCTGCACATCCACCTGGAAAACAATATTCTGTTTCCGCGGGCGGTGGAGATGGAAGCGCAGATCACCGGGCACTGAGCGCCAGAAGCAATGGCCGGGCCCGCCGGGATTCCTCCCCCGGCGGGCCTTTTGTTTTCAAGGGGATAATGCACCCAATCGGGCTTCCCGGGCATCTATTGAAGAGCGTGACTTTTGCGCCAAACCGCGCAGGAGTTGTTCTAGAATGCCCCCGGGGATTGTCCTAAAATGGCATACAATCGACGAGGGGGCAGCCGGAGCCTCATATCCGGTTGCCGGCGCAATCAACCCTAGGAAAGCTGTCCGTGTCACACCGAAGTCTGGGAAGAGAGGACTGTTGCGGCCCGTGTCCGCGAAGAAAGAGCTATGGATCGTAAACTGAGAAATCGGGTGCTGATAGCCCTCGTCGCGGCGGGGATCATCGCTTTTTTGCTGGTGGAGTGGAGCGGGCGCGAGCCGGTCACGCAGGTGGAGGTGGTGAAACCGAAGAAGGAAGACATGGTGGCCTCGATCAGCAGCAACGGGAAGGTGGAGCCAATCGCGCCCTACGCGGTTGCGGCGCGGCTGGATACGTTCGTCGAGCGGGTGCTGGTGAAGGAAGGCGAGAACGTGAAGAAGGGCCAGGCGATTCTGGAGCTGGACGTGAAATCGGCGGCGGCGAGCCTGGCGCAGGCGCGGGGTAACCTGCTGCGCGCGCAGGAGGAATTGCGGGCGGCGCGGGCGGGGGGACGAGCGGATGACGTGGCGCGGGTGAAGGGAGATTTGGAGTATGCCACGGCCGAACGAGACCGGCTGAGGCGGGAAAATAATGCGCTGAAAAGACTGGTGGGACAGCACGCCGCCACGGCGGAGGAACTGGCCTCGAACGAGGTGGATCTGGCCAAGGCGGAGGGTGAATTCCGGCGCCTGGCGGGGAGCAAGGAAGAGTTTGACCGGCAGATCAAAGTGAATCTGGAGCGGGCCACGTTGCAGGTGCTGCAGGCGGGGAACGATGTGGCGGCGCTGGAAAAGAAAGTGCGCATGGGGCGGGTGACCGCGCCATCGCCCGGGACGCTGTATGCGCTGCCGGCGCGGGCCGGGTCGTTCGTGAAAGTGGGGGATTTGCTGGCGGAGATGGCGGATTTGCGCAAGGTGCAGGTGCGCGCGTTCATTGACGAGCCGGAACTGGGAGTGCTGGAGCCGGACCAGCCGGTGGTGATCACCTGGGACGCCTTGCCCAATCGCAGCTGGCAGGGAAAGACGGCGGTGATCCCCAAGCAGGTGGTGGCGCGGGGGACGCGCAGCGTGGGGGAGCTGTTGTGCGCGGTGAACAACGAGAAACTGGAGCTGCTGCCCAACATCAACGTGAACGTCAAAATCCATTCGAAGGAACGCCATGATGTACTGGCGATTCCGCGCGGGGCGGTGCAGGTCGAAAGCGGGCGGCGGTTCGTTTATCTGGTCCAGGAGGGAATCGGGAAGACTCTCGTGGTGAAGCGGGAAGTGCAGGTGGGCATCGCCAGCGCGACCAGCTACGAAATTCTCGGCGGGTTGAAGGAAGACGACCGGGTGGCCCTGCCCGGCGCGGTGGACCTGGCCGACGGCATGACTGTGCAGATCGCGAATCCGCGATAGGGAGCCTGCGAACGGCGGAGCGGAAATGAAATTGCCAGAGACCATTCTCGCCGCTGTGCTCATTGCGTTTCTGGCCGGGGCCAGTCCCGCGGCAGAGCAAGCGGCAGCGCCCGCTTTCCCATCCCCGGCGATGGCGGGAGCGCGGCAGGCCTGGGATGCCGGGCAGTATGAAAAAGCCGCGCAACTCCTGCAGGCGGCGGCCGCCGGCGACGCGCGCAACGGCGAAATTTACCATTTTCTAAGCCAATGCCAGATGGAGCTGGGACGCTATGACGCGGCCGTGGAAAGCGCGGAGCGCGCCGTGGCGCTGGCGCCGGGCAGTTCGCTTTATCACCAGTGGCTGGGGCGGGCGTACGGAGAAAAGGCGGATCGCTCATCCTGGTTTTCGGCGCTGGGGCTGGCCAAGAAGACGCGCAAGGAATTTGAAATGGCGGTGCAGCTCGACGATCTGAATATTTCCGCGCGGCAGAACCTGATTGAATTCTATTGCGCCGCGCCGGGCATCGTGGGCGGGGGAGAGGACAAGGCCCAGGCGCATATCGCGCGGCTGGCTGCGCTCGATGCGGCCGAAGGGCATTACGCGCGGGGGAATTGCCGGCGGCAGAAGAAAGATTTCGCGGCCACGGACAGGGAATTCACGCAGGCGCTGGAGTCCGCGCCGAAATCGCCGGAGCGGATCTACGATATGGGCGATTATTTTTTTCAGGGGAAGCGCGGAACGCTGCTGGAGAAAGTGGCGGAGGCCGGAGTGAAAGCGGCGCCGGGCGATGCCCGCGCGGAGTTCTACCGCGGGGCTGCCTGTTTTTTGAAAAACGAGAAGTTGGAAGAGGCCGAGCGAATGCTGCGGTCCTATCTGGCGCGCGCGCCGGTGCGCTCGGATTACCCGCGGCCGGCCGCCGCGCGCCTGCTGCTGGGGCATGTCTGCGAGAGGCTGGGGCGGAACGCGGATGCGCGCAAGGAATACCAGGGCGTGCTGCGGGACGATGCCAAGAACCAGGAGGCCCAGGAAGCGCTGCGGCGCCTGGGAGGGAATTGAAAATGGCGGCGAAGAGGAAACGAGCGGCGAATAAGCCATGATGGACTTTCGAGAAACGGTGTCGGTATCGGTGGATGCGTTGCGGGCCAACAAGCTGCGGGCGGTTCTGACGTCCATCGGGGTGATCATCGGGAGCGCGTCGCTGGTGCTGGTGGTGACGGTGGCGCTGACCAGCCGGAAATTCGTGATTTCGCAGATCGAGGGCGTGGGGTCGAACCTGGTGTGGGCGGAGATGGTCTCGCCCGCGGACCGCGCGCAGCCGCTCAACTTCGAAATTTCGGTCGAAGACATGGCCGCGGTGAAGGCCGGGATTCCCGAGGTTGCCGAAGTGGCCGGCATCCGCGAATTCCCCTCGACCGTGGTGGTGAACGGCCGGACGAGGCCGGTGGGGCTGATCGGGGTGACCTCGGGCTATCAGGCTATCCGTCGTTTGCTGGTCCTGCGCGGCCGCTTCTTCGACGATGCGGACATGGAGACGCGCAGCAAGGTCTGCCTGGTCACGGAGAAGCTGGCGCGGGTGATCTTCGGAGCGGAAAATCCCGTGGACCGGCAGATGCGCATGGGGGAGATGACCTTCACGGTGATCGGCGTCTTTCGCGAGCGGACCGAGACGTTCGGCCAGAGCGAGATTCAGGATGAGTCCGTGCTCATTCCCTTCACGCTGATGAAGTATTACACCGGAACGGAGGTGGTGCGCACGCTGAACGTGCAGGCGGCGCGCGCCGAGGACGTGCCGCTGGTGCAGCGGCAGGTGCTGATGCTGCTGCGCAGCCGCCATCCCGCGGGCGCCGATTACCGGGTGCAGACGCTGGCTTCCATCCTGGACGCGGCCAAGAATATCTCCCTGGCGCTGACCATTGTGCTGCTGATCGTGGCGTCCATCGCGCTGCTCATCAGCGGCATCGGGATCATGAACATCATGCTGGTGACTGTGACCGAGCGCACGCGGGAGATCGGCATCCGCAAGGCCATCGGGGCGCGGCGGCAGGAGATTCTCTACCAGTTTCTGCTGGAATCGTTTTTTATCAGCGGCGGAGGCGCGGTGGTGGGCATCCTGATCGGGCTGGCCATTCCCGTGGCCATTCAGCCGTTTCTGCCGGGGAATATGCGCGTGCCCATCTCGGAGCTGTCCGTGATTGTGGCCTTCGTGGTGTCCTGCTCGACCGGGTTGCTGTTCGGCTATCTGCCGGCGAACAAGGCGGCCAAGCTGATGCCGGTGGATTCACTGCGCTATGAATAAGGAGAGGTGAAAGAGATGGTACGGAACAATTGGCGCTTGCGGGTGTCCGTGGCGGCGCTGGCGCTCTTGACGGCGCTTCCGGCGGCGGCGCAAGAGGCTCCTGCCGCGCCCGCTCCGGTGCTGCTGACGCTGAAACGGGCGGTGGAGTTGGCGCTGCAGAACAGCAAGGACATTCAGGTTGCCAAGATCCAGGCCAGCGTGGCGGAGCGCACGGCGAAGGCTGGCATGGCGGACTTTTTGCCCAATATCTATGCGGGTTCGGGGCTGGGATTTACCTACGGGATGCCCGAAGCGGCCGGAGGAGGCTTGCCTTCCGTGGTGAGCGCGACTTACAGCGAACAGGTGTTCAACAAGCCGCTGCTGGGCCAGGCCCGCGAGCTGAAGGAGCAGGCGCGCGCGCAGCAGATTCAGGTCGAGGAAGTGCGCAACTCGGTGATGGCGCGGACCGCTTCGGCGTATCTGGAGCTGGGCAAGCTGCGCCACGAGATCGAATTACTGAGCAAGGAAAGGGAGAGCGCGGAGAAGATCGTGCAAATCACGAAGGACCGGCAGGCGGAAGGGCTGGAACTGCCGACGGAGGCGACCCGCGCGGAACTGCTGAAGGCCCAGGTGACGCAGCGGCTGCTGCAACTGGAGGGGCGCGAGGAGGACGTGACGATTTTTTTGCGCAGGCAACTGGGGCTGACGGCGGAACAGGCGGTGGAGGTTAGCGTCGAGGATCTTCCCGGCGCGGCGGAGCAGGAAGGCGCGAACTTGGTGGCGCTGGCCATGCTGCACAGTCCGGGACTGCGCATGGCCGAATCGGATGTGCGCGCCCGGGAGTTCCGTCTGAACGGAGAGAGGGGGGGCTATCTGCCCACCATTCAATTCTTCACGGTCTATAGCCTGCTTTCGAAGCTCAACAACATTGACCTCTTTTACAAGCGCTACCACAAGGATAACGTGAACGCCGGTGTGCAGATCCAGATCCCGTTGTTCAGCCCGCGGACATGGGAGGCGGTGGGCCTGGCGCGGGAGAATCTGGTTGCCGCGAAGGTGGCGCTGGAGGGCAAGCGCGGCGAGGTGAGCGGGGAAGTGCGGCAGCGGACGCGCCGGGTGAAGGAGATGGAAGCGGGCAAGGAAGTGGCGCGGCTGGAGCTGCAACTGGCGCAGCAGGATGTCGAGGCGCTGCAGGCGAGGTTTGGCGAGGGGCGCGCGAATCTGCGCGAGGTGGAAAAGGCGCGGGTCGAGGAAAACGAGAAGTGGATGGCCTATCTGGACGCCAATTTTCAGCGGCAGCAGGCGCAACTGGAGCTTCTGCGCAGCGCGGGGCAGATCGAGAAAATCCTGCAGTAGACTCAAACGGCGGAAAACGGCGGGCGGGGCCACGGGATGTTTGAACTGGAATCCATGAAACTGCTCTTGCAGGCGGCGCAGCGGCTGGAGCAGGGTTTCGCGGGGTTGCCGCCGTTTTCCCCGGAGCAGCCGGACGAGCAGGGGCTGCGCGAGGTCCTCTTCGCCGCGGCCGACCGCCTGCGCGACAATTTTCCCTATTTTCATCCGCTTTATGCCGGGCAGATGCTCAAGCCGCCGCATCCCGTGGCGCGCCTGGCTTACATGCTCTCCTTGTGGATCAATCCCAATAATCACGCGCTGGACGGCGGGCGCGCCAGTTCGCGCATGGAGAAGGAGGCCGTGGCGGAACTGGCGGCTATGTTCGGCTGGAGCGAATTTTTGGGGCACCTGTGCGGCGGCGGGACTATGGCCAATCTGGAGGCTCTGTGGGTGGCCGGGCAGGAGCGGCCGGGGAAAACGATCCTGGCGTCCGAGCAAGCCCACTACACGCACAACCGTATCAGCGCGGTGCTGCGGATTTCCTATGAGAGCGTGGCCTGCGACGCGCGGGGCCGCATGGACATGGCGGCGCTGAAGGCGCGGCTGGAGCGCGGCGGCGTGGGCGCGGTGGTGGCTACGCTGGGAGCGACGGGCACAGGAGCGGTGGACCCGCTGCCGGAAATTCTGGAGCTGTGCGGGCGGCATGGCGCGCGCGTGCATGTGGACGCCGCTTACGGCGGCTATTTTACGCTGGCGGATAATTTGGGTGCCGCGGCGCTGCGGGCCTTTGCGCGCATCGGGGAAGCCGATTCCATCGTGATTGACCCGCACAAGCACGGCTTGCAGCCTTACGGCTGCGGCTGTGTGCTCTTTCGCGATCCGGCGGCGGGCCGCCATTACAAACACGATTCGCCGTACACCTATTTCAGTTCGACGGAACTGCATCTGGGCGAAATCAGCCTGGAATGTTCCCGCCCGGGCGCTTCGGCCGTGGCCCTGTGGGCCACGCAGAAGCTGCTGCCGCTGGTGCGCGGCGGCGAGCTGGCGCGGGGGCTGGCGAAGGGACGCTCGGCGGCGCTGGCGCTTTTCGAAAAGTTGCGCGGCGATGCGCGTTTCGTGACCGCGTTCGAGCCTGAGCTGGATGTGCTGGTCTTCGCGCCCGCGGCAGAGACGGCCGAGGAAGTCTCGGCGCTTTCCCGGCGGATTTTCGAATGCGCGGCGCGGCGCAATCTGCATGTGGCGCTGGCGAAATTGCCGGGAAGATTCTTTTCCACCGCCGCCGCAGCCGTGCGCGACGCCGGGGAACTTACCTGCCTGCGCCTGACGCTGATGAAGCCGGAGCATGAGGAATGGCTGGGAAAAATTTGGGAGATTCTGGATGCGGCGACGGAAGATGCGGGAGCGGGGAAGCGGTAAGGCGGGGATACGATTTTCATCTCCTTAACTCCTTTTATTTCACGGGTTTTGTCGTCTTCCGAGCGAGTGCGGCCGGGGGCGCTTCGGCAGCACCGGGCGCACGGAATTGCTTTGGGCCATGTCTCCGGGTTAGGTAGAATAGAAGAATAGGATTGCCGGGCGATTGGCCCGAGAGTTGTGCGTGTGTCCCCGTTGCGGACCAAAGGTGAAGAATGACCGATGTGCTGAAAACGCTGTTCCTGAACCCGCCGAGCTTCGAGAATTTTGACGGGGGAGCGAGTTCGCGGTGGCCCGCGACGCGCGAGATTGAATCGTATTGGTATCCGGTGTGGCTGGCCTATCCCGCGGGGATGCTGCCGGGGAGCCGGCTGGTGGACGCCTGCCCGCACAAGATTGATTGGAAACAGACCGTGGAGATCGCCAAGGACTACGAGTTCCTGGTGCTGTTTACCTCGACGGTGGGATTTGAGAGGGGAACGGACCTTCGTGGGGCCGCACGCGCACACCAAGCCCAACGAGACCCTGCTGGGCAGCGAGGACATTGACTTCATCGTGCGCGGGGAGTTCGATCACGCCGTGGTGGAATACGCCAAGGGCGTGCCCGTCGAGCAGATCCGCAACGCCAGCTACCGCAAGGACGGCAAGGTGGTGCATAACCCGGACCGGCCGCAACTGCACACCGAAGAGCTGGACGCGCTGCCCTTTGCGACTGAAGTGTACAAGCGCGACCTGCAGATCGAGCGCTACAACGTTCCCTTCCTGTTGAATCCCTTCGTGGCCTTTTATTCCAGCCGGGGCTGCCCCGCGCTGTGCACCTTCTGCATGTGGCCGCAGACGCTTTCCGGGCACGCCTGGCGGGTGCGCTCGGCGGCCAACGTGGCGCGGGAAGTGAAGCAAGCCATCGAGATGTTCCCGCAGATGAAGGAAATCTTCTTCGACGACGACACGTTCAACATTCGCAAGGACCGCGTGTTGGAACTGTGCGCCCTGTTCAAGCCGCTGAAGTTCCGCTGGTCGGCGACGGCGCGCGTGCACAGCGACTACGAAACGCTGAAGGCCATGGCCGACGCCGGCGCGCGCCTGCTGATCGTGGGATTCGAATCGGGCGACCCGCAGATTCTGAAGAACGTGAAGAAGGGCGCGACGGTCGAGATGGCCCGCAACTTCATGAAGAACTGCCGCAAGGTGGGCATCCGCGTTCACGGCGATTTCATCCTGGGCTTGCCCGGAGAAACCAGGGAGACCATTCAGAAGACCATCGAATTCGCCAAGGAACTGGACTGCGAAACCATTCAGGTTTCCATTGCCCACGCCATGCCCGGCACGGAAATGCACGAGCAGATGCAGCGCGAGGGTTTCCTGCGCGTGGAAGCGCTGGCCGATGCGGGCGGGCACCAGTTGCCGCATCTCGAATATCCGCATCTTTCGAAGGCGGAGATGATGGCCGGGGTCAATCGCTTTTATGACGAATACTATTTCCGGCCGCGGGTGGTCTGGCGCATCGTGAAGGAAGCGCTGTGGGACAGCAACGAGCGCAAACGGCTCTACACCGAGGCCCGGGAATTTCTCTCGCTGCGCGCCGAGCGGCTGAAGTGGGTCAAGCAGGGCGGAGGCGCGGAAAAAGCGATGGTCTCCGTGCCGGAAATGCCTTCCGCTTCGGGAAACGACTGACCCGCGCAAAATGCCACACGAGCGCAAGCTCCGGATCAAGACGCTGGCCATGGTCTTCCTGCTGGTGCTCTGCGCCAACGCGGGCGACCTGCTGCTGAAGCACGGCATGACCCAGGTGGGCGCGGTGGAGTTAAGCGCCGCGGGCCTGGCCCATGCCTTCGTGCAAACCGTGGTCAATCCCACCATCTGGCTGGCTATTCTTTTCCTTTCGGGCTTCATGTTCAGCTACATGACCGCGGTCTCCTGGGCCGATTACAGCTACGTGATGCCCGCGGGAGCCTTCGGCTATGCTGCGTTCACTTTCTTCGCCATGATTTTTCTGGGCGAACGCGTCAGCGCGCGGCGCTGGGCCGGCGTGGCGCTGATCTGCATCGGCGTGCTGCTGGTGGGGCAGACCAAGCCGCGCACCACGCACGCGGCTGGCGGAGCGTTGCCATGATCCATGCGCGCAGCGCCATCCTGCTCGCCGTGCTCATCTTCAGCAGCACGGGCGGGGAGATCTCCATCACCCACGGAATGAAGAAAGTGGGCGAGCCGGAACGCCTGCGCCCGCGCGCGCTGCTGGCTTTTCTTTGGCGCGCGCTGCGGAGCGGATGGTTCTGGGCGGGCGTCCCGCTGCTGGCCATATCGTTCTATTCGCTGCTGGTGCTGCTCTCCTGGGAACCGGCCAGCCTGGTGATTCCCGCTTCCGCGTTCAATTACGTGGTGGGCACGCTGGGCGCGAAGTATCTGCTCGGCGAACAGGTAAGCGCGGGGCGCTGGGCGGGCGTGCTGCTGGTGTGCGCGGGTGTGCTGCTGGTCACCGCGGGGTGAACGCGGCGCGGCAGGAGTTTCGGGACTTTTAGCGCAAACGAATTTGGAGCTGGCGAGTGAACGATTCCACTGACCGAGGCCGCGCCTGGCGCGCCATCCTGTTGCTGATGCTGCTGGCGCTGGTGGTGCGCGCCGTGGTCATTCCGTTCCTCATCGGCGATCAGCTCGATCCCACGCGCGATCACTGGGCCTTCGGCTGCGAGGAAGGGCGCATCGCGCGCTCGCTCGCGAATGGCGAAGGATTCAGTTCACCGCTTTTTGCGCGCACGGGCCCGACCGCGTGGACCACTCCGGTCTATCCCGCGCTCCTTGCCGGTATCTTCCGGATTTTCGGCACGTTTACGCCGGCGTCCGCCTGGGCTGCGCTTCTTCTCAACGCAATCTTTGCCGCGCTCACCGTCCTCCCGGTCTATTTTCTGACGCGCCGATTTTTCGGATGTTCGGCGGCGTTCTGGGCGGGACTGGTTTGGGCGCTGCATCCCTATTCCATTTTCATTTCCAGCAGCCTCGTCTGGGACTACACCCTGGACGCGATGATGCTGGCGCTGGTTCTCTGGGCCACAGCCGCTCTCGAAGCAGCCGAAGGGCGGGCCGGGCTGCTGGCCTGGGCGGGCTACGGAATTTTGTGGGGCGTGGCGGCGCTCAGCAACGCCGTGATGCTCGCCACGCTGCCGTTCCTGCTCGGCTGGATCGCCTGGCGGCGGCATCGGCGCGGGCTGGGCTGGAGCAGGCAATCCGTGGTGGCGTTGTTGCTGCTGACGCTGACGGTGGCACCGTGGTTTGCGCGCAACTACGCCGCGTTTGGCCGCTTCGTTCCGTTCCGCGACACCTTCTGGCTGGTTTTCTGGCAGGGCAATACCGGCGACGGCTCCGACCTCTATCCCGACTGGACCAATCCCGCGCACAACGACGCGGAACTCGCGAAATATTACAGCCTGGGAGAACTGGGTTACATGCGGGAGAAGCGCGCCGCTGCGATCGGGATTCTGCGGCAAAATCCGGGACTGTTTCTGCGCACCAGCGTGCGGCGCTTCTTTTTTACCTGGACAGGCTATTGGTCGCTCAGCCGGGAGTACCGCGAAGCCGAGCCGCTGACCATCCCCAATATCGGATTCTGCAGCGCGCTCACGGCGCTGCTGCTGGCCGGGCTGCGCAAAGCCTGGCGGCGAAATCGCCATGCGGTGATTCCCCTCGCGCTGGTGTTGCTCGTCTATCCCATGATCTATTATTTTACGCATCCGGGAATCGAGTACCGCCACCCGCTGGACACGGTGGCCGCCGTATTCATCGGCGTGCTGCTGGCCCGCCCCGATTCCACCGGTGCGGGCCCCGATCCCATCGGGGCGGGCGCGGCGGACTCCGCGGCGGCGGAAGGATAAGCGCGAATGAGCGTGCACGCTGTATTGCAGGGACTGCGCTGGGCGGCGTTGGCCGCGGCGGCGGGGCCGCTGGTCTATTACGCGCTGGCCATTTATTGCGGCTGGGATTTTTTTCGTGGCGAGCACCGGCGCAAGGCCGTGGCGTCCTCGCACACGCCCCCGGCCAGCATCCTGAAGCCGGTGCGCGGCGTGGACCACGGCGCGTATGAAAATTTCGCCAGTTTCTGCCGCCTGGACTATCCCGAATATGAAATTCTCTTCGCCGTGGGCGATGACGACGACCCGGTCATCCCCCTGGTCGAAAAACTGCGCCGCGATTTTCCCGAGCGGCAAATCCGCCTGCTCACCGGAATCGAGCAACTGGGCCCCAACCGCAAGGTCAACAATCTTTGCCGGCTGACCCGCGAAGCGCGCCACGGCCTGCTGGTGATGAGCGACAGCGACGTGCGCGTCGAGCCAAACTATCTGCGCGAGGTCGCCGCGCCCATTGCCGATGCGCAAGTCGGCGCGGTCACTTCCTTTTTTCGCGGGCAGGTCGAAGGCAGCTTGGGAGCGGAATTCGAAGCGCTGGTGCTGGCGGCCGAAACGGTGCCCAACGCGCTGGTGGCCCGCAAAATCGAAGGCAAAGTACAGTTCGCCTTTGGCTGGACCATGGCCACCACGAAAAAGCATCTCGAGGCCATCGGCGGCTTCGAGGCCATGGTCTATCACCACTCCGACGATTTCGAATTCGGCAACCGCATCTCCGCGCTGGGCCTGCGCATCGAGCTGCTGCGCACGCCGGTGACCATGGTCTTTCCGCGCGAAACTATGAAGGAATTTTTGCAGCACGAATTGCGCTGGGCCATCGGCCTGCGCAATGTGCGTCCCGCGGGCTACGTGGGCCTGCTGATGACCTTCGGCCTGCCCTGGGCCGTGTTGGCCGCCGCGCTCGCGCCTTCGATCTCGCTGGCCGCCGGTTATCTGGGCGCTTATCTGGCGCTACGCCTGCTGCTGGTCTGGACGGTGGGCGTGTGGGGGCTGGGCGACCCGGTGACGCGGCGCAGCCTGTGGCTGGTGCCGCTGCGCGATGCCATCAATTTTGTGGTGTGGGTTGCGGGATTCTTCGCCAGCAAAATCCGCTGGCGGGGCATCGAGTATCGCGTGAAGAAGGGTCTGCTGGTGCGCGTGAGCAAGGAAAGCGCTTCCGCCGCCGAATAGAGCAATCGTTCCATTTCGCGGATGTTGGCGATGAAGTTCTTGCGGGCCGCGGGAAAAACGAAATCTGTCATTCTGAGCCCATCCGGCGAGGATGGGCGAAGAATCTCAGCTTCACGTGTTGCTGAGGCTTTCCGTTGAGATCCTTCTGCCCCGATATAAGACATCGGGGCCTCAGGATGACATCTTTAGCTGGGTTTCCCTGCCCAGCTACGCTTCGCGGGGCTTGACGCCCGTGCCGCGCCAGCTGTTGTTGTTGCGCTGGCTGATGCGCACCTCGCCGAGCTTGGCGGTTGCCATCCAATCCTTCATCTCCGCCTCGCTGATGTAATTCGCCGTAGGCGCCACCAGTTGGTCAAATACGTTCCACATATTTTCCGCGAAGGAATAGCCGGAAATCGCGCAGAGATAGCCGGAGTAAGGCAGCCGGCGCTTCAGCCAGGCCAGTCCCGGGCGGCGCTCGGCCGGTCCATAGAGCAGCTTCAGCGCCGCATAAAGCGGCAAGCTTACGAAGAACGAAATGACCTGAGTCAAAAATTTCGGCAGCCGCGAAGTGACGTGAATGCGCACCGGGTCCACCAGATTTTCAATCCACGCGTTGCCCTCTTTGCCGTAGACCCACAGCGACGCCCGCCCTCCAGGCTTCACGTGCTTGACCAAACTGAGAAAACCCTGTTTGGGATCGGGCAGGTGGTGAATCACGCCGATGCTGTAGGCCAGATCGAAGGGCGCGAGAAACGGCAAATTATAAATGTCCGCCTGAATGACGTGCGCGTTGGGAAGGTGCCGCGTGTTGGGGTAGGCCGCCTCGACGGCGTCGGAAAGGTCGATGCCGATGACGTCTGCCGCCCCGAAGCGCGCCACCTGAAAAATGTGCCGCCCCTTGCCGCAACCGCCGTCCAAAACCACTTTCCCGGCAAAATCCGCCGCGGTCAGCGGGCGAATCCAGTCGAGAAACTCTTCCTGGTCCGCTTCGGTGATTTCCGAATAGTGCGTCCATTCGTAACCGAACGCGGCGGCGGTGGCCTGTTTCTCCGCGGAAAGGTCCGGCGGCAGGAAGCGGGGAATGCCGCGCAGAATGGGAAATCGCGCCGAACAGGACGCGCAGTCCAGCTCGCCTTCCAGAATCTCCTCACATTCCGCCCGTTCGACGGTGAGCGTGAATGGCAGGCGGCAGCGGGGACAGGTCAGATAGGTGAGAAGTTTTCGTTTCATTGAATAGGTTGCCGGTGAAATTCAAGAATAAGGGCAGCTTCCGAGAAGAGTCAAGTAGCGTCCAATAAAACAGAACAACGCGCCGCGCCGCGTCTCTTTCACAAATGCGCCCATGCGATTAGACTAGTAGTTTAAGGAACGAGTCTATTTCCAGGCGGGGGGATCTCCAGCGTGTGCGGAATTGCCGGGTTCACACATAAAAACCGCGTGGTGCCCGGCGGTCTCATCCAAGACGTCACCTCCTGCCTGATCCACCGCGGACCCGACCAGCAGGGCGTTTTCGAAACGCCGCACGTCTCCCTCGGCGCGGCGCGGCTGACCATCATCGACCTGACCACCGTGGAACAGCCCATGCGCAGCGACGATGGCGACGTGGCTCTCACCTACAACGGCGAAGTCTACAATCACAACGAACTGCGCGCGGAACTGGAAGCCCTGGGCCACCGTTTCAAGACCCGCACGGACACCGAAGTGGTGCTGCACGCTTTCCTGCAGTGGGATACCGCCTGCTTTCAGCGGCTGCGCGGGATGTTCGGCCTGGCTCTCTGGAGCGAATCGCGCCAGCGCCTGGTCCTGGCCCGTGACCGCATGGGCATCAAGCCGGTCTATTACGCTTCCAAGGGCGAGGACATTTATTTCAGCTCGGAACTCAAGGGCATCCTGTTCCATCCGGAGATTGACCGCCGCCTGAATCTGGAAGCGCTCAACTGCTACCTGCGGCTGAACTACGTTCCTGCGCCGTACACGCTGGTGGAAGGAATCGAAAAGCTGCTGCCCGGCCATTTTCTCGCGTGGGAAAACGGTAAGGTCAGCACCGAACGTTACTGGCGCTGCGAAGCGCGCCCGCGCAGCAAACACGAGATCGGCTTCGAAGAGGCCAAGGAACAGCTCGACGATCTGCTGAGAAAATCCGTCCGCGAGCATCTGGTGGCCGACGTTCCCCTGGGCGTGTGGGCCAGCGGCGGGCTGGACTCCTCGACCATTCTCCATTACGCCGCGGAGGCTTCCGCCACGCCGCTGAAAACTTTCTCGATCACCTTCAAGGGCCGCAGCTTCGACGAAGGCGCCTACATCCGCGAAGTGGCCGCGCGCTACGGCACCGACCACACCGAATTCGACCTGAGCACGGAAATCGATCTGCGCGGGGCCATCGAGAAGTTCGCCTACTATTCCGACGAACCCAGCGCCGACGCCGGCTGCCTCCCGGTTTGGTTTCTGGCCAAGATGAGCTCGCAGGAAGTCACCGTGGCGCTCAGCGGAGAAGGCGCGGACGAGCTTTTCGGCGGCTACCTGACCTACCGCGCCGACCGATACGCGCGCCTGGCGCGGCTGGTTCCTTCGCCGCTGCGCCGCGCGGCGCTGGCCAGCATGCGTTACTGGCCCGTCTCCGACGAAAAGATCAGCCTCGAGTACAAGCTCAAGCGCTTCCTGGAAGGTTCGCTGCTTCCTGCCGACGAAGCGCATATCTACTGGAACGGCACGTTCTCCGAGGAGCAGAAGCGGAAATTTTTCCTGCGCGCGGACGCCGCGCCCATGCGCAAGCTGCTCGAAAACATGCCGCAAACCGGCGGCCTCAACCGCTACATGCTCTTCGACCAGCGCTATTACCTGGCCGACGACATCCTCTATAAGGCCGACCGCATGAGCATGGCCCATTCCCTCGAAGTGCGCCCGCCCTTCCTCGATCACCGAATCGCCGAATTCGCCGCCTCGCTCCCGGAAAGCTACAAGGTGCATGGCTCGAGCCTGAAATACATCCTGCACCAGCTGATGAAAGGGAAGCTGCCGGAGTCCATCCTGCACCGCAAGAAGGTGGGATTCGATATTCCCGCGCACGACTGGTTCCGCGGCGTGCTCAAGCCCTTGCTGCTGGATACGCTGAACGAGCGCGCCGTCAAGGATAGTGGTGTCTTCCGCTGGGACGGCGTCGAGAACATCATGAAACTACATCTCGAAAGGCACGAGAGCTTCGGCTATCATCTTTGGGGCCTGGTGATTCTCTTTCTATGGATCAAACAGTGGAACATTCAAACGGACAGCGCGGCGCCGCCGGCGGGCCGGAGTCTGACGGGCTTTTCCGCCACGCGGGCCTGATCGTCGTCCTCTTCGCCGCCGCCGTCTTTTTCGGCTGCATGGTTTCCCCGCCTTCCCTGATGGACGATGTGGACGCCGTGCAGGCGCAGATCGCCCGCAACTTTCTCCAGTCGGGTGACTGGGTGATTGCCCACCTTGATGGTGTTCCCTACATCGAAAAATCTCCCCTGAACTACTGGATCATGGCCCTGTGCTTTTGGATTTTCGGCGCGCACGACTGGGCCGCGCGCATCCCCAACGCTCTCACCGCCGTCCTGCTGGCCTGGATGACTTTCCGCTACGGCCGCTGGGCCTTCGGGCAGCGCGCCGGATTTTTTGCCGGGCTGTGCATCGCCACCAGCACCGGCCTGTTCATGTTCACGCGCATCCAGATTCCCGACGTGATGATCACCCTCACCGTCGGCCTGGCCTTCTGGTCGTTTCAGCGCGCCACCGACCCCGAGGAGCCGCATCCGCGCTGGTGGGCCGCATCGCTGGCCGCGTGCCTGGGCGTGGGCCTGCTGCTCAAGGGCCTGATCGCGCTGGTGACTCCTGTGGGCGGCATCTTTGTCTATCTGGCGGTAACCCGGCAGCTTTTTTCGCGCGACCTGTGGCGGCGGCTGCACGTTTTCTCCGGACTGCTCCTCCTGCTGGCCATCGCCGCTCCCTGGCACATCCTGGCCATGCGGCGCATGCCGCCCTATTTCGATTTCACCATGCACAGCGGCCCCGGCGAATATCGCGGCTTCTTCTGGTTTTATTTCATCAACGAACACGTCCTGCGCTTCCTCAATCTTCGCTATCCGCGCGACTACAACACCGTGCCCCGCGCGGCCTTCTGGCTCTTTCACCTGCTGTGGCTCTTCCCCTGGTCCGCGTTTTTTCCCGGCGCCGCCGCGCTCGGCTACAAGCCGGTGGACCGCGCCGGGCGCACGCGCCTGCTGGCCCTGTGCTGGTGCGGATTCCTGCTGACGTTTTTCACGTTTTCCACCACGCAGGAATACTATTCCATGCCCGTCTATCCCGCGCTGGCGCTCCTGCTGGGCTGCGTGATGGCCGGAGAAAGCCGCTGGCTGCGCTTCGGCTCGCGCGCCGTGGGCGTGATTTCCGCCGCGGCGGCCGCCGTGATCGCCGCCGTTCTCTTTCTCACCCGCCACATGCCCGCTCCCGGCGACATTTCCCGCGCCCTTGAACAGCATCCCGATGCCTACACGCTTTCCCTCGGCCATATGGGCGACCTCACGCTGAACTCCTTCGCCTACTTGCGCACTCCGCTCGTGCTGGCCGGGCTGGCCATGCTGCTGGGGGCGGTGGCCGCGTGGCGTTTATCCGTGCCGCGCGTCTATCTGGCCTTCGCGCTGATGATGGTTCTCTTTTTCCATGCCGCGCGCGTCGCTCTCGTTGTTTTCGATCCCTTTATGGGTTCGCGGCCCCTCGCCGAAGCCCTGTTGCGCGCTCCGCAGGGGCGTCTGATTCTCAATGACGAGTATTACGGCTTCTCTTCCGTCTTTTTCTATACCAATCGCACCGCGCTGCTGCTCAACGGCCGCCGCAACAATCTCGAATACGGCTCTTATTCGCCGGGCAGCCCCAACGTGTTCATTGATGACGTGAAATTCGCAGCGCTGTGGATGGGCGCCGAGCGTTTCTACGTGTTGAGCGACGAAACGCGGCTGGCGCATCTGAAGGAACTGGTCGGCGCCGAAAATCTTCATTCGGTCGCCGCCAGCGGCGGAAAGTTTCTTTTCACGAACAAGTAGCGGCGTGAAACGGCGCGCGGACGGAGTCCTTTGCCTGTTCTGTTGCAATCCATCCTGCGGTACGGGCTGCTTCTCGCGGCGCTGGCCCCCCTCGCCTATTACGTTCTCTCCGCGCTGGCCGCCTGGCGCTTCTTCCGCCGCGAATGCGCGCGCACGCTGCCGGATTTTACTTCTCCGGTGAGCCTGCTCAAGCCCGTGCGCGGCGTGGATTTCGCCTCCTACGAAAATTTTTCAAGCTTTTGCCGCCAGGACTACCCGGACTACGAATTGCTCTTTGTCGTCAACGAGATGACCGACCCCGCCGTGCCGCTCATCGAGCGCCTGCAGGCGGAGTTTCCCCAGCGAAGCATTCGAATCTTTTCCGGTGCCGCGCCTCTGGGCGCCAACCGCAAAATCAGCAATCTCTGCCGCATCGTGCCCGAAGCCCGCCACGAGATTCTGGTTCTCAGCGACGGCGACGTGCGCGTGGGTCCGCGCTATCTGCGCGAAGTGGTGGCGCCCTTCGCCGATCCGCGCACCGGTCTGGTCACCTGCTTCTACCGCGGCATCGCCCAGGGCAACCTCTTCGCCGAACTCGAAGCCGTCGGCGCGGCTTCCGACTTCTTCGCCGGCGTTCTGATGGCCGGCCTGCTCGAAGGCCTCACTTTCGCTCTCGGCGCCACCATGGTCACCACCAAATCCTGGATCGTCCGCATCGGCGGCTTGGAAACTATCGCCGATCTCCATTCGGACGACTACGAACTGGGCCACCGCATTTTTCTCCAGGGCGGCCGCATCGTTCTCTCCCGCGAACCCGTCTGGACCATGTATCCCGCGCAAAGTTTCCGCGGCTATGTGGACCATCAAGTGCGCTGGGCGCGCACTGTGCGCCTCTGCCGCCCGCTTTCTTATGCCGGTCTTCTGTTCACACACGGCTTACCCTGGGCCGTGGCCGCCGCGCTGGTAGCTCCCACCCGCGCCGTCGCCGCTGGCTATCTGGGCGCTTATCTGCTTCTGCGCCTGACCCAGGCCTGGGTCGTGGGCGTCTGGGTCGTGGGCGACGAAGTGCTGCGGCGCAGGCTGTGGCTTGTGCCGCTGCGCGACGCGGGCAATTTCTTTATCTGGCTGTGGAGCTTTGCCTCCAACCGCATCGTCTGGGGCGAAACCGAATTCGAAATCCGCAAGGACCGCATGGCCCCTATCCGGGAACCTGCCGGGGCGACCCCGCCCAGCCGCAAGAGCGAATAGCCTCCGGGCGCAACTCGTTCTCCCCTCGCCAGCCTTTCTCGAATTTCGATTTTCGCCTTTTTCATCGGGAGCCAGGTTGACGGCTCCGGATTTCCCGTTTAAATTAGTAGTGTGAATCGTGGCCGCCGGGACAGCCGGTCCTGCCGCGATTCGCTTTTCTTCCTCCCCGCTGGGAGGTCGTCCAATCGGTAGGACTCCAGACTCTGAATCTGGCTATCCTGGTTCGAGTCCAGGCCTCCCAGCCAACTTTACTGTCCTTAGTACCCCCTCTCCCGGTACGTTGAGCAGTCGTCTCTTCCGATCCCTAAACTCGTCACCAACTCCATTTACGCGTCCCGGGCTGCCGCAAAAGCCTGCGCGCTGGCTTGTTGATTACATAGGCACACTCACGATAAATACAGATTGATGCACAATGTACGACGCTCATACACTAATACCGCATAGCGGAGATATGCAATAGAATATCGGTTCGTTTCGCAGCTCGGGCCATCGCGGGAGCAGCTGCGGATTCGCATAACCAGGCCGTAGCGCGGCCGGGAGAGGCGAAGGTGTTGCCATGCGTCACAATTCACTGGCACCAAGACGCCAGATCGTCAGGAGCCATATCACCATGAAGCTGGTCATGAAACTCACCTCTGTCTTGTCCCTACTGATGATGTCGCTTCTCCTGGCAGCCTGCAGCGGTGCCCCCAAGAGCGCGAGTTTAAGTTCCGGCACGGGCTCCGGTACGGGCTCCGGCACGCTCACGATTGGCGGCACCGTCTCCGGATTGGCCGGCACGGGATTGGTGCTCCTGAACAACGGCGGAGACAACCTCACCATTAACGCGAACGGCGCCTTCACTTTTAAAACTCTTCTTGCCGTAAACGCCGCATACAGCGTTACGGTCCTGATCCAACCCACCAACCCCACGCAGGTCTGCTCGGTCGCCGCCGGTTCCGGCACCGCCACGGCGAACGTGGGCACCATTGTGGTTAGCTGCACGTCCGGCACGATATCTATTGGCGGCACCGTCTCCGGACTGGCCGGTACGGGCCTGGTGTTGCAGGACAACGGCGGCGATGACCTCACGGTCACCGCCAACGGCACATTTACGTTTGCGACCCTGCTCGCCAGCGGCGCCGCCTACGCTGTAATTGTCAAGACGCAGCCTACCAGCCCGGCGCAAACCTGCGTTGTCACCAACGGCAGCGGCACGGCCAGCGCCAACGTCACCAGTGTTCAAGTCACCTGCCCGGCTGTCTTCTTCACCGTGGGCGGTCAGACCGTTGGTGTACTCGGCAATGGCGGGGGCATGGTGATACAGAACAACGGCGGCGACAACCTGCCCCTCTCCGGAAACGGACCTTTCACGTTTTCCACCACCATCGCCTATAAAAGCACCTACGATGTCAGCATGTTTGTGGGGCCCGGCACGCAGCCTCAGGGGTGCGTGATATGGGGCTTCCAGGGCACAGTCCTCGCCAATGTCACGGACGTTCTGGTGGATTGCGGACACAATGATTGGACATGGATGGCCGGTTCAAGCTCTGCCGACCAGTTGGCCGTTTCCGGGACCGTGTCGCCTACGGCGCAAGACAACGGATCGCCAGGCGGACGCAAATACTCGGCAACTTGGACCGACCTCAGCGGGAATCTCTGGCTGTTTGGAGGCGATGGCTGGGATACGGTCAAGACAGCAAATACGGTAAGAATGAATGACATGTGGAAGTACACGGGCACGCAAGTCTACCTTGCCGGCTTCAACACCGGCTGGACGCAGACGAGACCGACTACGCCTCTTCCCACGGACCCCGTTGCGCGATGGGGGTCCGTCAGTTGGACCGATGCAGCAGGAAAGCTCTGGCTATTCGCCGGTCAAGATGCGGGCACGAATTTCATGAACGATTTGTGGAGTTACGACACCACGACAAATACTTGGACGTATGTTAACGGAGGCGCCAATCAAAATGGCGTTTACGGCACTTTAGGGGTTGCCTCGGCCTCGAATTGGCCCGGAGGGCGCTGGGGTGCGACAGCACGAGTCGATGCTGCGGGCACTTTGTGGCTCTTTGGCGGATATGGGTTCGACTCGGTCACCTCCAGCCCTGGTTTGCTCAATGACCTCTGGGAATTCAGCGGTGGCCAGTGGACCTGGGTGAGTGGTGCGAATACCGTTAATCAAAGCGGCGTTTATGGCACGCAGGGCACAGCCGCGGCCTCCAATGTTCCTGGCGGACGCCAGGCTCCTATCTCCTGGATTGACGGCGCAGGTAATTTCTTGGTTTTTGGCGGTTACAATCTCTCTCCGACAGGTCAGCCCAACGCTTTCAACGATTTGTGGAAATACAGCGGAGGACAGTGGACCTGGGTGAGCGGATCGAGCGGTGTCAATCAGACTGGCGTTTACGGCACGCTAGGCGTCGCTGCCGCGACCAACGTTCCCGGCGCACGGTGGAGTTCCGCCGCGTGGACGGATCCTGCCGGAAGACTATGGCTGTTCGGCGGACGAGGCTACGATACCACCGCCAACGGCTCTCTCAGCGACCTCTGGCAATACAGCGGAGGGCAGTGGACTTGGATGAAGGGTCCCAGTTCCGTCAATCAGGCGGGCGTCTATGGCATCCAGGCCAACCCCACAGTCTGGCCACACGTCATTGACTACCCAGGCGGTCGTTGGGCTCCCGCCTATTGGATGGACCCCTACGATCAGCTCTGGATCTTCGGCGGAGAAGGCTACGATTCGGGCGGCACAAATGGAAATGGCCAGCTCAACGATCTGTGGCGCTATTTGCCTTACCCTTGATCTAGATTCTAAAGTTGCGGCCGGCTTAGGCGGACTCCGCGAAAGCAATTCACAAGCCCCATCCATCCTGCAATCCATCGCAGGATGGATAACGACCTGAAACGGACGCCTCCCTGCGAATTTAACGGAGCGCGGCAGGCGTGTTATTGTGTCTTTTCCGCAAACGCCGAAGGTGTGGGCGGGAACGGGAATTTTTCCGGCGATGCGAAGTGAGCGAGGTGGGTGATGAGCAATTTTGTGCTGGTGCATGGAGCGTGGCACGGCAGTTGGTGCTGGAAGCGGGTGCGGAGAATTTTGCAGGCGCGCGGGCATGAAGTGTTTACGCCGACGCTGACGGGGGTGGGGGAGCGCGCGCATTTGTTGTCGCCGCAGGTGAATCTGGAGACGCACATCGCCGACGTGGTGAACCTGATTCACTGGGAGGAGCTTTCCAACGTGGTGCTGTGCGGGCATTCCTATGCGGGATGCGTGGTGAGCGGGGCGGCCGACCGCATTGCGGAGCAGATCAAGGCGCTGGTGTATCTGGATGCCTTCCTTCCGGAGAAGGGCCAGAGCCTGCACGACACACTTCCGGCGGAGATGCGCGACGGGCAGGTGGCCCAAGCGCGGGAAACGGGAGAGGGCTGGAGAGTGCCGCCGATTCCTGCCGAAGTTTTTCACGTGAATGAGAGGGACCGCGATTGGGTGAACCGGCAGTGCACGGTGCAGCCGCTAGCGACGTTTCAGCAGAAGCTCGATCTGCGTGGAGGAATCGAGGAGATCAAAAACATTACGTATCTTCTGGCCAGCGGGTGGGCGCCCTCGCCGTTTCCGCAGTTTTACGAGAAGGCCAAGGCGCGGGGATGGAAGACGCGGGAGCTGGCCTGCGGGCATGACGCGATGCTGGATTTGCCGGAAGAGCTGAGCCGGGAGCTGATGAAGGCGGCGGAGTAGAAGAAGGAGTTTTTTGTTCGGAAAGATGGGAGAACGATGGCTTCGGATTACTTGCTGAAGACCGAACCGGCGGACTATTCCTTCGCGGATCTTTTGCGCGACGGCGTGACGGAGTGGGAGGGAGTGGCCAATCCGGCGGCGGTGAAAAATCTGCGGGAGATGGTTCCCGGGGCGCGGCTGGTGATTTACGAAACGGGGGCGCGGAAGAGCGCGGTGGGGACGGCGGTGGTGGTGTCGGTGGACGCAACGGATGCGAAGAGGCCGGTGGTCAGGATCAAAGCGGGAAGAGCGATTGCGGCTGTGGGGCTGGAACAGATCAAGGCGGAGAAAGTTTTTAGAGATTCGCCGCTGGTGCGCCAGGGGCGGTTGTCGGTGGTTGCGCTGAGCAGGGAACAATATAAATTTTTGACAGGCGAGTGAGCCTGGCGGGTGGGCTGAGTGCGCCGGGGGGAGGCTGCGGGTGTGTTTGGGCGAGGGTTAGTTGGTGGCGTGGTGGGCGGGGCGGGGGGAGGAGAAGAGGTAGGAGAGGAGCATGGCGAAGAGGAGTGCGGCGAAGAGGAATTTTCGGGGGGCGGGGATGCCGGAGGGGGAGAGGAAGCCTTCGATTAGGCCGGCGAGGATGAGCATGGGGATGGCGCCGAGGAGGAGTTGCGAGGCGCGGGCGCCGGCTTGGGCGAGGGAATCGCGGCGGGGGAGGAGGGCGGGGAAGAGGAGGCCGCGGGCGATTTCCAGGCCGGCGCCGCCGGCGATGAAAATGGCGGGAAGTTCGAGGACGCCGTGAGGGGCGACGAAGCTCCAGAGTTGGAGGGCCATGCCGGACTGGAAGGTGGCGGCGCCGATGACGCCGATGAGCATGCCGTTGACGAGCATCATCCAGAGGGTGCCGAGGCCGGCAGTGATGCCGAGGGCGAAGGTGGTGAAGGTGACGGCGAGGTTGTTGGTCATGATGCCGGAGGCGGCCATGGGTTTGATGGCGAGGATGGAATCGGTCCACATTTCGCGGTGTTCGATTTTGGCCATCATTTGCGGGCCGAGGATGCGGTGAGCGAAGGTGGGGTCGCGGAGGGTGAGGGCGCAGGAGGCGATGGCGGCGAGGAGGAAGACGGCGAGTGCCAGGAGGATTTGGGGAAGGGTTTCGCGGAAGATGCGGGGGTAGGTGTGGGTGAAGAAACGGAGGAGGCTATTGAAGCGCGGGCGATGGCCCATATAGATAAGATTATGGGCGCGGCCGAGGAGCTGGTTCAGATAGAATGCGGCGTGACGGCTGGTGGGGTCTTCGCGGACGACGGCGAGGTCGGAAGCGGTTTGACGATATAGAAGGCCGAGTTCCTGAAGTTCGTGGTGGGAGAGGGAAGAGGGGCCGCTGCGAGCGGAGCGGTTAACGAAGAGTTCGAGTCTGGACCAGTAGGGCTTGCGCTTTTCAAGCCAGCGGGTGGAGATCATGTCCGAAAACACTCCCGGTGCGGAGACGTTGCACGGCGCTACCGCCGACAAGCATACCATCGACACGCCAGAACAGACGGTGCTGGAATTCGCGGTTGCGGGAATCGGCAGCCGGTTCCTGGCGCTGGCGCTGGATACTTTGATTCAGATGGCGGTGGGGCTGGCGCTGATTTTTATGAGCATATTCATCGGGGCGGGGCTGGCGGCGTACTTCCCGAAGTCGGCGATCTGGTATTTGGCGCTGGCGGGGCTGATGATTTTCGCTTTGTATTTCGGGTACTTCGCGTTTTTCGAGGCGATGTGGAACGGGCAGACGCCGGGAAAGAGGATCATCCGGCTGCGGGTGATCCACGAATCGGGCCGGCCGATTACGGCGGCGGAAGCGGTGGGGAGGAACCTGCTGCGGATCGTGGACCAGATGCCGGGATTTTATGCGGTGGGAATCGTGAGCGTGCTGCTGAGTGCGCAGAACAAGAGGCTGGGAGATTACGTGGCGGGGAGCATTGTGGTGCAGGAGAGGACGCTGGAGGAGGTGCGGCCGGCGTGGCAGGCGGCGACGCAGAGCGGGGAGGCGGGAACGGCGTATGGAGGGGCGGGGCTGAGCGCGGAAGAGTTCGGGTTGATCGAGACCTTTTTGAACCGGCGGGAGGCGCTGGAGGGGGAAGTGCGGGAGCGGATGGCGCGGGAGATCTTGAGAAGGATCAAGCCGAAGCTGACGATGGCTGGGGGAGAGCAGATAGGTGCGGAAAAACTACTTGAGCAAGTGGCGGCGGAGTGCCGGGCCAAGGCAAGGTTCAGCTAGGAGCGGGGAGGGGCGCGGGGCGACGGGCGGGGGATAAAAACGACCGTTTGTTCTTGAAAGAGAAATGCTTGACTGTGTTCCGGGGTGAGGTATGCTTTGTGAATCGAAACGCCCGTTTCAGAGCGAAGGGGACGGGCAAGGGGTGAGGGTCCAGATGAAATTCAAGAAACTGACTATTGTTGTGGGAATGATGGCGCTGCTGCTGTGCGTAAGCGGCGCGGTGAATAGCGCGTACGGGCAAGCGGTGACGGCGACGCTGGATGGGCGGGTGCTGGACGCGAGCGGCGGAAGCATCGCGGGCGCGACGGTGACGGCGACGAACACGGCGACGGGGCTATCGCGGAGCGCGCAGACATCGGCGACGGGCGAGTACGTGATCCCGGCGCTGCCGGCGGGGGAATATAACGTGGCGGTGACATTCACCGGGTTCGGCAAGCAGACCAAAGTGATCACGCTGCAGGTGGGGCAGTCGGCGGAACTGGTTTTTAATCTGACGCCGGGGCAGGTGGAGCAGAAGGTGGAAGTGTCGGCGACGACGGAAGTGGCCGAGCCGACGAGGACGCAGGTGTCCACGGTGATCACGGAGAGGCAGATCACGGAGTTGCCGGTGAACGGGCGCGAGTTCATCAGTTTTGCGCTGCTCTCGCCGGCGGTGACGATTGGCGATACGACGTCGGGAAGCACGGACGTGATCGTGGAGCCGGTGACCAAGCTGTCCTTCGCGGGGCAGAACATTCACTACAATTTCATCGCGGTGGACGGGGCGGACGATATTTCGACGGCTTCGGGGATTCAGCGGGGAACGCCGCCGCAGGAGTCGGTGCAGGAGTTTCGCGTAATCAATTCGGACTACTCGACGGAGTTCGGGCGCGCGGTGGGCGGGATCGTGAACATTATTACGCGCAGCGGGACCAACGACTGGCACGGGACGGCGTATGAATATTTCCGCAACGATGCGATGGACGCGGTGAGCATCCTGCAGGCCAACGGAGTGCACCAGTTGCATCAGAACCAGTTTGGCGTGGCGCTGGGCGGGCCGATCCGGAAGGACAAGACGTTCTTGTTCACGAACTATGAAGCGCAGAGGCGCAATGAATCGCCGTTTTATAACCAGGCGGTGTTGCAGAATATTGACGCGATCAATAACGTAAAGACGCTGGTGTTCGGGCTGCCGGCCGAGCCGGTGCTTTCCTCGGTGATCCGGGACAATAATAACGACAACGGATTTATCCGGCTGGATCACAGCTTCAACGAAAAGCAGAACCTGTATCTGCGGTATTTCATCAATGACGGGCGGCTGACGAACCAGTCGCCGCTGAACGACGGGTTCGACCTGCCGTCGGCGTTCAAGAACACGCAGTACCGGGACCAGTCGATTGTGGGGAGCCTGGCGTCGGTGTTTTCGCCGAAGCTGGTGAACGAGGTGCGCGTGCAGTTCGCGCGGCGGTTCTTCAACTTCCCGACGGTGACCACGCAGCCGCATTTGGAGGTGACCAACCTGTTCACGGTGGGCGTGAACCGCGGGAATCCGGACTACTACAAGGAATCGCGGTTCGAGGTGGTGGACAGCGTGACGCGGACGATGGATAAGCACACGCTTTCCTTCGGCGGGAATATGAACTGGGTCAGCACGACGGAATCGTTTCCGCTGTTCTATCCCTTCGAGGCGGACTTCCCGAGCCTGGGGGCGTTTTTCGGGACGGACACGGCCGTGGGAGGGGGATGTGTTGCGGATCCGCTGACCGGGGTCGGGCCGGCGGGCTGCCAGCATCCGAACGTGATTTTCGCGGAGCGGTTTGATGCGGCGTCGAACTTTACGGAGCCGACGATCAATACGGCGGTGTATCAAGGGACAGCGTTTACGCCGGCCATTCGGGACCAGGCCACGGGCAAGCTGAACCACACGTACAACGGCATCTATCTGCAGGATAAGTGGAGGGCGACGAACAAGCTGACGCTGAACGGAGGGATCCGCTGGGAATGGGAGACCTGGCCCTCGGGCGTGCTGGATACGCAATGGAAGAACTTCGACCCGCGGGTGGGCATGGCCTACAACGTGGGCGGAAAGCACAACGTGGTGGTGCGTGGCGGGTTCGGATTGTTCCACGGGATGATTCCGTCGCCGCTGCTGGCGTGCCAGCGACCGTCCTGCGGAGGAACGCTGGGAACATATCCGACAGGACCGGGGACGAATGGGCTGGCGAGTCCGAACGAGAACTCGCTGGATGCGACGACGCGGTTGTTTGCGTTTGCCAGCTCGCCGGGAATTACGGCCTACGGACTGAACCAGCTTCTGACCACAGGCACGTATCCGGACGCAGTGCCGTTCCCGAATGTGTGCTTCCCGGGCGAAACGGTGCTTTCGCAATGCGCGTTCTGGGGAGATGCGACGGTGGTGCGGTTCGCCAAGGACCACAAGAATCCGTACGGGATTCAGGCGAGCCTGGCGATCGAGTTCGAGCCGATGAAGGACACAACGGTGAGCGCGAGCGTGATGCACATTCGCGGCGTGCATTTGGGGAGCTTTTATAACGTGAACCAGCCGCCGGCGACGGCGCAAATGCCCATGTATGATTCGCAGGGGCGCCTGGGGAACAAGAACGTGTATTGCGGACTGACGTTTATCTGCCCGTTTACGCCGGGGATGGCCGATCCTCGGTGGGGAATTTACTTCGAGGCGAATTCACTGTGGGATTCGACGTATGACGGATTCCTGCTGAGCGTGAATAAGAGGATGTCGCACAACTTCGCTTACGGAATCGGCTACACGCTGGGAAAGAGCCTGGACGACGGGCCGAATCCGAGCTTCGTGCTGGTGCCGCAGGACAGCCGGAACTTCCGTGCGGAGCGGGCGCTGTCGAGCGACGACGTGAGGCAGCGGCTGGTGATTAACGGGTCGGTGACGACGCCGAAGAGCTGGGGGAAGATCGGGCAGGACTTCATGCTCAGCAGCATCATCACCATCCAATCGCCGATGCGCTTCACGAAGTTCGCGGGATTTGACGCCAACGGAGACGTGTTCGGGAACAATGACCGGGTGGGAATCGAGCCGCGCAATACGTTCGTGGGAGATAATTTCCGGACGGTGGACCTGCGGCTATCGCGGACGATCAACCTGAAGGAGAAAAAGAGCCTGGAACTGATGTTCGAGGCGTTCAACTTCTCCAACACGCTGAACGTGAAGTATTTCAATACGGTCTACGGAGCAGCGGACTTCTGTACCCCGGATCCGGGGGCGTTCGGTTGCGCCGGGCCGACGAGCAATCCGGAAAGTTCGCCGAACCAGTACTACGGAACACCCCGGGCGGTGAACAATCCGCGGCAGTTGCAGCTGGCGGTGAAGTTTAACTTCTAACCCCTGGCCGGGAGAAATTCCGGGGAGGGATGATTGAAAGATTAAGAAAGAACGGGCCCGGTTGCAGGGATACTGCGGCCGGGCCCGTTGTTTTTGGGGTGGGGCGGGGGAGAGTGTTCACTGAACGGGATGGGGATGCGTTTAGACTGAATTCCGAAGTCGAAGAGGGATTCCTCCACTCCGGGACGGCAAAAACGCCGTCCCTCCGGTCGGAATGACCGATTTGATTTATTTAGGGATGAGCACACTATTTTTGGGATGGATGTTTGAGGAAGATTTTGCGAGGTGAGGGTATGGCGACGGAGAAGGCGGTTGCGGGGGAGTTTGCAGCGATGGGGGCGCGGAGGCTGCTGGTGCTGGGCGGGATTGGATTGATTGTGGCGGGGATGATTTTTGGGGATTTGTTTGCGATTTTTGTTTTGCATCAGAATGCGGCGCGAGTGGGCGGAGCGCTGGCGGGGGCGGCGGAGGCGGCGCTGGCGGGAGATGCAGGGGCGGTGCTGAGGGAGTTTGGGGCGGTGGGCGGGTTCCTGGAGAACCGCGGGACGAAGGTGGACACGCATGTGCACATGATCGGGTTCGGGTATCTGGCGCTGATGCTGGCGGTGATGCAGCCGTGGATAGCGATATGCGAAATGACGAAGAAGAGGCTGGCGGTGGTGTTTCTGGCGGGGGCGGTGACGCTGCCGGTGGGTGTGTTTCTGATTCACTATGTGGGGATGGCGTACAGTCCGCTGGCGGCGATTGGATGGGCGAGCATTTTCGCGGATGCGGGCGGGTTGCTGGTGATTTTAGCGGCGGCAGGGAGTTTGTGGGGATTGTGGAAGCATTTTGCGGACGCGACGCGCGGGGCGGTTGAGGATTCGTTGCTGGCGGCGCGGGACGGAGCGGGGCGTGTGCTGATGGCGGGAGGAGTGGCGCTGATTTTGATGGGGTTTGCGCATGGGGCGTGGTATGCAGCGGTGGATTTGTACCGGCATGAGGCGGCGGACTCGACGATTTTGACGGGGATGGCAGCGGGGGCGGCAGCGCGGGACGGCGGTGCGGTGGAGCGGGCGCTGGGGGAGTACGGGCAGCTGCAGGGGGAGAAGGCGGTGAACATCGCGGCGCACGCGCACAGCATTGAGTTCGGGTTGCTGGCGATCCTGGTGGCGTTTTTTCAGCCGTACGTGAGGCTGCGGGATGCGTGGCGGCGGAGATGGGCGTGGGTGCTGCTGGCGGGGTCAGTGATGCTTCCGGTGTGCGTGCTGCTGGAGCTTAGATTTGGGTTGCTGGCGGGGGGATTGGCGGATACGGGAGGGTTGCTGGTGATTGTGGCGCTGATGGCGATGTGGGTGGGGATTTTGCGGTATACGGGCGAGCTGGATGCGGCGGCGGGAGGCGGGCGATGAAGGCGCGGAAGATATTGGTTGTGGGAGGGCTGGCGCTGCTGATCTGGGGGATGGGGTACGGATTCTGGTACGCGGTGTTTGCGGAGCACCAGGCGCTGGAAGGGATGGGGGTGTCGCTGGCGACGGGGTTTGCGGCGGCGGCGCAAAGGGACGCGGCGGGGATGCGGGCGGCGATGGAGCGGTATAAGGAGACGAAGTACGTCTATGACCGGCAGGTGGATATTCACGGGCATTGGATCGGGCTGGCCATGGTGCTGATGATTTTGGGGATGGCGATGGAGCGGGTGGGGTATTCCGAGCGGGTGAAGACGATATTAGCAGCGGGGATGCTGGCGGGGGCGGTGGTATTTCCGCTGGGAGTGTATTTGCAGACGGTGGATCATGGGGCGGGGCCGAGGGTGGTGGCGGGAGTGGCGGCGGGGTTGGTGATTGCGGCGATGGGGGGGATGGCGGCGGGGATGTTGAAGGAGAGGGCGGAGTAAAGGCAAGATGCCGGGCTGAAGAGACTGTGTGGCAACCATAGAACCAGTTCAACGGCGGCGGGAGAGGAATTTCTTGAGGCAGGAGAGGTAAGAGTCGGGGGTGGAAAAGTCGGTGAAGATGGCGGTGGTGGGGACGGGGAGTTCGCGGATGCGGGATTTTTTTTTGTAAATGACGTGGCGGGCGGTGGGTGCGGATTCGAATTCGTGGCGGAGGGCGGCGGAGACGAGGATGGGGTGGCCGGTCTCGCGGCCGTGGCGGGGAAGAACGATTTGCTGGTGGGGAAGGCGGGAGAGGAAGGCGCGCACGAGGGATTGAATGGTGTGGCGCTGGAGGAGAGGCTGGTCGATGGGGTAGAGGAGGAAGGCGGAGGCCGGGGGAACGTGGCGCAGGGCCGCGAGCAGGGAACTGAGCTGGCCGCCGGAGCGCCAGCGGCGGTTTAGGACGACACGGACGCCGCGGGGAACATGGGGGAGGATGGCGGAAGCGTCGCAGCCAAGGACGAGGATGGGGCGACCGAGGCCGCGGCAATTGGCCAGAGCAATTTGCAGAGCGGAGCGGCGGCCGAAGAGGGCGAGCGGGCGGGGGAAGCCGAGGCGCTGGGAGCCTCCTGCGGCGAGAAGTATGGGGACGATGTCGCGCGGTTTCATGGGAAGCAGAGAAGGAAACTATAGACGAGCGCGCGGGGAATGGCAAAAGGCGGCGCGGGCTAGGGTGCACGACAGAAAGGTGAGAAACCTCGCCGGTTTTGCGAAAAAAGCAGATCCCTCGCTGCGCTCGGGATGACAAGAGACACTTTTTTGCGGACAGTGAAGCCGCGCCGTGCGAAGACCATGCTGAATTTCACTATTTTGTCGTGCGCGCCGCGGGCTGTGCAGAGAAACAATTGTTTCGTCGGTTTCCGCCTTGCGTTGGAGGCGGGATTGGCACTAAAATTCTGAAGCACGTTGTGGCGTTCCCGCGGTTCTTGCGGAGGGCGCGCGCGACAACATCGTCCCCTGCGGGGACCTCAGGAACTATCGTGTATCCTCACTCATTCCAATACCACCGGGCGGATTCACTCAAGAAAGCAATTCAATTGATGACGGACCTTGGCGAAGAGGCGCGGCTGATCGCCGGGGGGCAGAGCCTGATTCCCTTGATGAAGATGAGGCTGGCGCGGCCGGTGGCGCTGGTGGACATCAATCATATTCCGGGGATTTCCGGGATCGAGGGGAGAGGCGGGGAGCTGCGACTGGGTGCGCTGGCGCGGCACGCGGAGATTGAAGCATCGGCTGCAGCGGCGGCGATACCGATTGTGCATGACTGCGCGGCGGGGATTGCGGACGTGCAGGTGCGCAACATGGGGACGATTGGGGGTTCTGTTGCCGAAGCGGACCCCAGCGGAGACTGGGGAGCGACGCTGCTGACGCTGGAGACGCGGGTGGTGTGCGTCGGGCCGAACGGGGAGCGCACGGTGGCGCTGGAAGAGTTCGTGAAGGACGCGTACACGACGGTGCTGGGGCAAGGGGAGTTGGTGCGGGAGATCATCGTGAAGATCCCTCCGGCGGGAAGCGGAGGAGCGTGCGTGGCGTTTAAGAGAAGCGCGCCAGTGTATGCGACGGCGAGCGTGGCGGCGCAACTGACGCTGGGGGACAAGGATACCGTTGCGGATGCGCGGATTGTGCTGGGATGCGTGGGGTTGGTGGCCATCCGGGCGCAGGAAGCGGAAGCGGAGTTGCGCGGGAAGCGGCTGGATGAAAAAACGCTGAAGAGGGCGGCGGAAGCTGCGCGGGCGGCGGCGGACCCGCAGAGCGACATGCGGGGTTCGGCGGAGTACAAGAGGACGCTGGTGGCGGCGCTGGTGAAGAGGGCGGTGGGGATCGCGGCGCGACGGGCGCGCGGAGAAAAAGTGGAAGGCGGACACGAATATGCCGCACGGTGAGCAGGACGGAAAAATGAAGGTGCGCATGAAGGTGAACGGAGAGATGCGCGAAGCGTGGGTGGAGCCGCGTACGCTGCTGGTGGAGTTCATCCGCGAGGCGCTAAACCTGAGCGGGACGCACATCGGGTGCGACACGACGTATTGCGGGGCGTGTACGGTGCTGTACAACGGGCGGACGGTGAAGTCGTGCACGATGTTCGCGGCGATGGCCGACGGCGGGGAGATCATGACGGTGGAGGGGCTGGCGAGCGGGGAGGCGCTGCATCCGATTCAGGAGGCCTTCGCCAGCAACCACGGATTGCAGTGCGGATTCTGCACGCCGGGGCTGATGCTTTCGACGCTGCACCTGCTGAAAAAGAATCCGCAGCCGGACGAGCAGCAGATCCGCAAGGGGAT
>JAIQGC010000097.1 GCA_020072805.1 Terriglobia bacterium | reverse complement strand
GGATTCGCTCGCCGCCCAGGGCATTGCCGCCATCGGCTATCACGGCAAGATGGATGCGGAAACGCGCCGGCGCAATCAGGAGCGCTGGATGTCCGACGAGGTGCGCGTGCTGGTGGGCACGCTGGCCTTCGGCCTGGGCATCAATAAGGCCGCGGTGCGCGCCGTGATTCATCTCGCCCTGCCCAAATCCATCGAGCAGTATTACCAGGAAGCGGGCCGCGCCGGGCGCGACGGCGCCGAAGCCGACTGCCTGCTGCTCTGGCAGAAAAAAGACGTGGGCCTGCTGGCCTACTTCATCGAACAACTGACCGACGCCAATGAGAAGAAGCGCGCCTGGGAGCGCTATCACGAGATCAAAGGCTTCGCGGAAGCGTCCAGCTGCCGCCACCGGCGCATCTGCGAGCATTTCGGCGAAAAATTCAAAGAGGCGCGCTGCGGGGCCTGCGACGTCTGCGGCTGCAGCGGCGATTGGATGGCCGCGTCGGACCTATCCAAGCCGGTGAAGCGCAAAAAGAAATTTGCGAAATCCAGCGCCGCGCCGCAACCGGGGCGGCACTATGCCCCCGCCGAGGAGCGATCCGCGCCGCGCGCCGCTCACGATTACGGCGAGGATTTGCGCGCTTGGAGACAGTTCAAGGAACAGAACGGCAAGCCGGCCGAGCGCAGCCCCGCCCCGGGCGCCGTCGTGAGCGAGGCCGAAGCGGAACTGCGCGAATATCTGCGCGAATGGCGACGCAATACCGCGCGCGAGCAGGGTACGGCGGCGTTTATCGTCATGCATGACGCTTCACTCAACGCCCTCTGCCAGAAGCAGCCGCGCTCCCTCTCCGAACTGCTGGAAGTCTCCGGCTTCGGCGAGCGCAAAGTGGAGCTCTACGGCCAGCAGATACTGGACGCGCTGAAGAGATTCCGCGAAGGAGAGCGGGCGGCGCCGCCTGAGGTAAGGCCGAAATCCGCCGCCGTGGCGGTTTGAAGCAGCCCTAAACAGCAAACGCCGTCAGCAGAGCTGACGGCGCGCCGGGTTTGCGTGAATTGGGTTAGTTTTCGAACTGCGCCTGAAGAACTTCGCCGGGCAGTGCCACCATCGTGAAGCGCCCCGCGGTTTCGCCGTTCGCTGCGTTGGACTGAGCCGCAGCCGGTTTCGCCGTACGCTGCGGCGCATGACCATGAGCCTGCGTCCGCGTGCGCTCCTGCTTCGAGAAAGGCGCCGGTTTGCCCGGAGCCGAAGGCAGGCTGTCCACCAGAATCCGTTCGATCTTGATGCCCAGGGCGCGTTCGAGCTGAAACATCTCGGAGCGCTGTTCGCGGGCGAAGAAAGTCGAGGCTACGCCGGTCCCGCCGGCGCGGCCGGTGCGGCCCACGCGGTGGATGAAGTTTTCGGCCACGTCGGGCAGATCATAGTTGATGACGTGAGCGATGTCCTGCACGTGAATGCCGCGCGCGGCGACGTCGGTGGCCACCAGAACACGATAGTGGCCCTTCTGGAAGCCGGTGAGGGCGGCGGTGCGCTGCGACTGCGAGCGGTTGCCGTGGATGATGGCGGCGGTGAAGCCGTCACGCGCCAGGTTCTTGGCGATCTTGTCCGCGCCGCGCTTGGTGCGGGCGAAAACCAGGCAGCGCCCGGTTTCCTTGGCCAGCAGGCGCTGCAGGAGATCATGCTTGCGGTCGGAGTGCACTTCGAAGGCCTGCACGCGCACGTTTTCCGAAGGCTTGAGCGTCGAGCCGAAGGTCAGACGCGCCGGATTGCGCAGGTAGTCCTTCACCAGATGGACGACCGAAGCTTCCAGCGTCGCCGAGAAAAACATCGTCTGGCGTTCCTTGGGCAGGATGGAGACGATGCGGCGAATGGCCGGAAGAAAGCCCATATCCAACATACGGTCGGCTTCGTCGAGCACCAGGATCTGCAAGGCGTTGAAGGTCACCAGGCGGCGGTCGAGGAAATCCTCGAGCCGGCCCGGAGTGGCCACGATTAGCCGCGCACCCTTGCGGATGGCGGAGAGTTGCGCGCCTTCGGCAAGCCCGCCAACGACCAGGGCCGCGGGAGCCAGCCTTCTGCCGCGCAGGGCGTCATACTGCGCGACCACCTGCATGGCCAGTTCGCGCGTGGGCACCAGGACCAGAGCGGCGACGCCCGGGACGGTGGTCACGAGCAGTTTCTCAATCACCGGAATCAGGAAGGCCAGCGTTTTGCCGGTTCCTGTCTGAGCGGTGGCGAGCACGTCCCGTCCTTCGAGGGCCAGCGGAATGGCCGCGGCCTGCACCGGAGTGGGAATCGAAAAACGCGCGTTCGCCAGCTGCTCCTTGGTGTGATTGGAAATCGATAGTTCTGAAAAATTCTGCATTATGCTTGTCTTTTCTTTCTCTTCTGGTCAATCGGTCGCGGCGCGCACACAAACTTCCGGCGAGCGCGGCAATCGCAATTGCCAGGCTTTTTTAGATTACGCTGAATGACGTACGGAGAAGACTGAGGGCGGGTGTTCTCTGATGAAGTACTCGGAGGAACCGCACAACACTACCGCGGTATTAAGCGCAAACAAAGTGTAGCACATCCGCGCCGAAATTGCCGGGATAATTCTTTTGCCAAACGTGCCTTTTAGATACCCCGCCTCCTGCGGGGCGCCCCCAAGGCGCGACATTCAGGACACAATCCGCCGGATTTTCTGGTGAAAGCCGGTATTGAAACGCTTATACTTTGCTGCATGAGAGGCTCCCTGCGGGCCTGCAGGACAATATCCCGGCCGCATTTTTCGAAAGAGCGGCGCAGCCGGAAAATACAAGGAGGAACGGCGCAATGTTCGAGCGAAAGGCTGGATTTCTGGCGCTTCTGGCGGTGATGGTGAGCGGAGCAGCGTTGTCTCCCGTGGTTCTGGGGCAGCAGACCACCAAGACGGTTCGAACCAAATCGCACCTGCCTTCGGTTTCGTTTGTGGCCGAAACGGGCGAGCAGAAAATTCCCTCGGAAAAAGTGCAGTTGGCCGAATCCAAGGCCAAGCCCGTCTCCATGGCCAAGCTGGCCACGGACAACGCCGTGACCCAGTCCTTGCAGAGTGCGGGCAATACGGCCGCCAGCGAGGCCGCCAGCCATGCCGGATCAAGAATTGCCGGCGGCGCGGTGGGCGCGGCCGCGGGCGGCGCGCTCTCCGGCGTGTTTTCCCAGCACAAAACGCAGCAGATGACCTATATCTGGGCGGTGCAGGGCCCGGCCTCCAGCAACATCGCGCCCACGGACCAGCCGGAAATCAACGTGGACTATGCGGACACGCCCGGCGTGAACGCGGACGACTTCGAGCCGGCCATCGTCATTCTCACTCCCTCGCAGAATTCCTGGCGGCTCATCGGAGCGACTCAGGGCAAGGAAGGCGCCGCCTCGAACTCCTCGGTAGACTGGCAGATCTATTCCAAATTTCTCGAGGACCGCATCAAGGTGAAGTCCGAGAAGCTGGCTCCGGGAAAATACAAAATCTCCCCCGCCACGCCGTTTCTCCCCGGCGAATACGCCGTGGTCCTGCGCCCGGTCAATAAGTCCATGAAATTTTCCGGCGCGGATATATCCCGCGGCCGCGGCGATGGCATGATCTTCAATTCCGCCTGGTCGTTTCAAGTGACCCAGCCCGAATAAACCTTTCGCAAGACGGAAGATGATCGAGGGCTCCCGCGAAATGCCGGGGGCCCTTTTTGTTCCCCATGCCGTGCCGCCGCCGCGCCGGTGCCGGTTGCCGCAAGCCCCGTTTGGATGTAGCATTTCCTTGTTCGAGCCGTTTTTCCGCGATCCCAGGACCCGAGGGAAAAGGACAAGCCGATGACCAAGCCCATCTACATCCGCGACGTTTCGAAAGACGACCTGCCCGCGCTGGTGAATATCGAAGACCGCACCACGGGCGTCTCCCGCCTGGAATACTGGAAAAAGAGGATGGAACTGTCCGAAGCCATCCGCCCGCACTGGACCTCGCTCGTCGCGGAGATGGATAACCGCGTGGTGGGCTTCATCTTCGGCCGCGCGGGCGAACTGGAATTCGGCCTGCCCGGCACGGTTGCCTGGATCGAAGTCATCGGCGTGGACCCGGCCTACCGCCACAAGGGAATCGCTGCGGAACTGATGGAGCATTTCACTTCTTCCGCGCACGATCACGGCATCCACACCGTCTTCACCCTGGTCTCCAAGGACAATCCGGAAATGGAAAAGTTCTTCGCCAAGGCCGGCTTTACCCAGGGCGAAATGCTGCACTTCAAGAAAGAAGTCGCGGCAACTCTTTAACGCCGGGCCCGGACGCCGCTTGCCCGGCCACCGGCCGCGGATTTCGCATTCGACGTTCTTTCTGCGTTTCTTCGCTTCTCCATACGTCCCAGAATCATTGCCCGCAGCGCCGTTCTGCGCACGCTCTTGTCTTCGTGCGAATGAGGAACCGCCGCAAATTTGCTATTCTGTTTGTGCCAGCTCTTCTTCCCGCGTGAAATTTCCAGGCGGAAGAGCGGACACTCTACACAGTATCGGGATGGCGGGCTATGAAATCGAAAGTGCAGGTAATGAAGTTCGGCGGGACCTCGGTGGGCGACGCCGCGTGCATCGCGCGCTCGGCGCGCATCGTGGCCGATGCGGCGAAGACCTCCGCGGTGGTCGCGGTGGTTTCCGCGATGAGCGGCGTGACCAACCGCCTGATCGCCGCCGCGCGCCAGGCCGAGACCGGAGACCGCGCCGCCGGCGGCGTGCTGCTCGCCGCCTTGCGCCAGCAGCATG
>JAIQGC010000043.1 GCA_020072805.1 Terriglobia bacterium | reverse complement strand
GGCTATAGCGGTGATGGTCGCGGAAATATTTCCTCCCCGCCAGCGGCAGACCCCAGCGCTGCAGATCTCCCGAGAAAGCTTCAGGATTGCCAATCCCGCAAAAAGCATAAAAAGGCCCGGCGCCAATTTGCTCGGCGCTCTGCAAAGCATCGCCGGACAAAGTTGCGCCCAACAAGCGAAACCCGCCAAGCCGTGTGGACGCTGGATAAACAGGAAGATTGCCCAGCCGCGGAAAAACTTCCCGCAGCACCGGATCGCTGTCCATGCGCGTGAAGACCACCAGATTGGCGCGGTGCATGGCCGAGGCCGGCTCGCGCAGCCGCCCTCCCGGAAGCATGCGTTCGTGATGCAGCGGATGCGTGCAATCCACCAGAACGATGTCCACATCGCGCGCCAGTTGCAGGTGCTGAAATCCGTCGTCCAGCAGAAAAACATCCACGCCGCGGTCTTCCAGCTGCAGCCCCTGCGTGTAGCGGTCCTTACCCACGCCAAACTGCACCCGCCCGCGAAAGCGCGCCATCATCATGGTCACTTCGTCGCTGAGGCCGTCCGCGCCGCGGTAGCCCCGGCTGAGCACCGCCACGCGCTTGCCCTGCGCAAGAAATTTTTCCGCCAGCCACATCACCATGGGCGTCTTGCCCGTGCCGCCGACCGTCAAATTCCCCACGCTGATCACCGCGGCATCGAGGCGCTTCTGCTCCAGCACTCCTGTGGCATACAGACGCGCGCGAAAACGCGCCACCGCCCCATAGACGCTCCCCAGCGGCCGCAGAAGCCACCGCAGGATGGAGAGCGCAAACATCACGCGAGGCCACCGCCCGCTCCCGCCGTCTTCTCCGCCGCCAGGATGCGCTCAATCTCGCCCATCGCCCGCGCCGTGGCCCCGCGGCTTTCGTCCGCCGCGCGCTTGGCCTTCGCTCCCATCTCATTCATTTTTTCCGGATTTTTCAGCAAATCGATCCAGGCCACGCCCACGTCCTCTGGACTTTCCGCGCGGATGGCCGCTCCCGCCTCGATGAATCGCCCGGTCATCTCCGCAAAATTTTCCGTGTGCGGACCGAAAACGGGAATCTTGCCGAAAGCGGCGGGCTCGAGAATATTGTGTCCCCCGGACGGTACCAGCGAGCCGCCGACGAAAACAACATCGGCAAGCGCGTAAAGCGAAGCAAGCTCTCCGATGCTATCGAGCAAAAGCACGGTCACGTCATCAGCAAGCACGGCCTGCGCGCCGGAGTCCGCTTCGGCCTGCACGCCCGGAGCAGCAACGTCCAGTTCCGAGCGGCGCAAAAACTTGCGGTGAGATTCGCGAATAAAATCCGCGGCAGGCTCGAAGCGCTCCGGCTTGCGCGGCGCAAGCACCAAAAACGCCCGCGAGTGCTCGCCCTGCGCGGTGCCAAAGGCGATCAGCGCCAGCGGCTCTTCGTGCGCCACCACGCTCCCGGCCACAAACACCGGGCGCCGCCCGCGCGCGTTCAACTCCTTCGCCAGCCAGTCCGCCAGCGGCGTGGTCTGCGGCAGTTCCTGGTCATACTTCAGATTGCCGTTGACGCGCACCCGCTCCGCCGGCGCGCCTAAGGCCCGTATCCTCTCCGCATCCTCTTCGGTCTGCATCAGAAACGCCGCGGGTATCGCCAGCGCGTTGCGCAACAGCGGCCGCAGCAAAAATCCCGCCCGCGAAATCCAGCGCTGAAACCGCGCAAACGACCGCAGCGACACGCGCCCGCTGAGAAAAACCACCGGAACGCCCCGCCGCGCCGCTTCCCGCAGAAAATTCGGCCAGATTTCTGTCTCCAGAATGACCACGATTCCCGGATTCACAGCGCGAAACGCCCGCCGCACCGCAAAATCCCAGTCCAGCGGAAAATAGATGACCGCATCCGCAAAGGGCATGCGCTGCCGCGCCATCACGTGCCCCGTCAAAGTCGTCGTGGAAATAATCAGCCGCCTCCCCGGATAGCGCTCCTTCAGCTGCCGGGCCAGCGGCACCCCGGACAGCACCTCGCCAACGGAAACGGCGTGCAGCCAGATGGCCCCGCCGGACGCCGCCCCCAGTCCATCCAGCGTGGGATACGCCAAACCCAGCCGCTCCCGCAGATTCGACAAATATTTGCCGTGGCGCACACCCTGCACCAACCAGTACGGCAGCAGCAGCAACGCAGCCATGCCCATCAAAACGCTGTAAACAAAGTACAAGTTCAGCCCTCGGTCATTTCCCCGCCCCACCGGCCGGGCGGAATCAGCGGCAACCCCAACGTTCTCCGGAGAATCAAATCTATTTCTGGAGCAAAAAGGATATTATAAGCGCATGCGCCTCCCAACCTTCGCATTCATTCTACTTTTCTTCACCTCGCTCCTCGCCGGAGCCGCCCGCACTCTTCAGGCTCCCCCCGCCGGTGCTCAGACCCCGCCGCCCGTGGCCGCTTCCGAATCGCATAACGGCTTGACCATCAGCGCCGTGCCCTGGACGAAATCGGAAACCTACAAGCCCAAATTCCCAAAGAAAAATCCCCTTTCCTCCGGCATCATCGCCATTCACACGATTTTCCAGAACGATACCGCAGAAACCATCCGCGTCAACATCGAGCAGATCCGCCTGCTGGTAACCCTGCGCGACGACTCCCGCCAAAGCCTCGAACCGCTCTCCCCGGACGACGTAGCCACCATCATGCTCAAAGGCAAAATGAAAGATCCCTCCCGCCGCGGCCCCCTGCCCCTGCGCAACAACGGAAAAGACTGGACGGACTTGCAAACGCGCGCCAGCGATGCGGGCATCACCTCCAGCATGGTTCCGCCGCACGGCAAACTGGAAGGTCTGCTCTACTTCGATCTGGCTGGCCAGTTTGAGCTGCTGGACACCGCGCGGCTCTACATTCCCGAAGTGACCATCGTCGAGCAGGGCCGCCCGCTGCTCTATTTTGAACTGGAATTCGCGCACTCCGCGCGGCAATGAGTTTCGCCTCAACATTTTCCGAAGGTGCCGCGGCAAGCTCGTTTGCCGCCGCCGCGCTCCTCGGCTAACATGAAATAGTAACTTCCGACCAGGGACTTTCCAACGCATGAGACCTTTTCTCGACGATTTGAATCCGGAACAGCGCCAGGCCGCCGAAACCACGGAAGGCCCAGTGCTCATCCTGGCCGGCGCAGGCACCGGCAAGACACGTGCGATCACCTATCGCATGGCCCATCTAATCGCCAGCGGCGTCGCGCCGGAATCCATCCTGGCCGTAACCTTCACCAACAAGGCCGCCGAGCAGATGCAGGAGCGCCTTTCCGACCTGCTGCTGAAGTCCGGATTGCCCCCGGCCAGCGCCTGGCTTTCCACCTTCCATTCCCTCTGCGCCCGCCTGCTGCGCCGCGAAGCGGCCAGCGCCGGCCTGCCCCAGAATTTTTCCATCTTCGACGACGACGATCAGGTGGCCGCCATCAAGCTGTGCATCGCCCAGCTCAACTTCGCCGAGGAAAAACTCAATCCCCGCAGCATCCTGAGCGCCATCAGCCACGCCAAAAATCACGGCAAGTCCGCCGAATCGATGGAGAAGGACTCCATCGGAAGCGAAGGGCGGCGCGTAGCCAGAATTTACGCGGCCTATGAAAAGCTTTTAAAACAAAGCAGCGCCGTGGATTTCGACGACCTTCTCCTGCGCGCCATGGGCGTGCTCCGCGACGTCCCCGAAGTGCGCAAACGCTGGCAGGCTCGCTTCCGCTACATTCACGTGGACGAATACCAGGACACCAACCGCGTGCAGTACGACCTCCTGCGCCTGCTCTGCGGCCCCGAAGAAAACGTCTGCGTGGTGGGCGACGAGGATCAGTCCATCTACCGCTGGCGCGGCGCCGACGTCGGCATTCTCCTGCGCTTCACCGAGGATTTCCCCCGCGCCCAGGTCGTGCGCCTCGAACGCAATTACCGCTCCACACAAACCATTCTGGACGCTTCCGGAGCCGTCGTGGCCAACAACTCCAAGCGCCTGGGCAAAACACTTTCCTCCGAGCAGGGTTCCGGCGGAAAAGTGCGCTATCTCGAAGCCCGCGACGCCCAGGCCGAAGCCGAATTCGTCGCCGGAGAAGTTTCCCGCCGCCTCAACGACCTGGGCGACGAAACCTGCGCCGTCCTCTACCGCACCAATTTTCAGTCCCGCGCCTTCGAGGAAGTTTTCCGGCGCATGGGCGTGCGCTACCGCCTCGTCGGCGGCTTCAGCTTTTACAGCCGCGCCGAAGTGAAGGACGCCCTGGCCTACGCCCGCCTGGCGTTTCATGCCGATGACGATATTTCCCTGTTGCGCGTCCTGAACGTCCCGCCGCGCGGCATCGGCAAGACCAGCGTGGACCTCATCCGTCAGACGGCCCAGCAGGACGGCGGGAGCCTGTGGGCCGCCATCGGCAAAATCGTGGACGGCGCGGGAACCCAGCCCAACGGACGCACCGTCGTTCCCCTGCGCGCTTTTCAGGAACTGCTCACGCAGCTCCAGGACGATCTGGCGCACAGCCTCCCGGCCGAGTTCCTGCATGCCCTGCTGGACAAGACCGGCTACTTCGCCATGCTGCGCGAACGCAATTCTCCCGAGGACATCTCCCGCATGGAAAACCTCGAGGAACTGGTCCGCGCCGTGGCCGAAGGCACCGACGCCGGGGAAACCTTCGCGGACTTTCTGGACCGCGCCGCGCTGGTCAGCGATTCGGACACCTACGAAGAAAAACCCGGCGTCATTCTCATGACCCTGCACAGCGCCAAGGGTCTCGAATTCGATCACGTCTTCCTCGCCGGCCTCGAAGAAGGAATTTTTCCACACAGCCGCTCCACCGACGACCCCGATGGCATCGAAGAGGAGCGCCGCCTCTGCTACGTGGGCATGACCCGCGCCAAGAGCACTCTGACGCTCACCCGAGCGGTCTACCGCCGCATGTTCGGCGAGGAACAGCGCCTGCGCGGTTCTCTGCCGTCCCGCTTCCTGGCGGAAATTCCCGGCGAACTGGTGGAAACCGTGCGCGGCTCGCTGGCCGAGTTTGGCGAATCCCGCCGCTATGAGAGCGACCCGGAATACTCCTTCACTCCGCAGGAGTTCGTGCGCCGCGTGCGCAGCGGCCCTCCCGCGACGCGCGGAGGCGCGCCCGAGCGCCGCTACGACGGTGACTTCGAACGCCCCGCCCTGCAGCGCGGCACAGGATCCTCCCGCGGAGGGCGCAAAAACGAAAATCCCCTTATCGGACAGAAAGTGCGCCATCCCAGCTTTGGCGTCGGCACCATCATTGCCGTCGAGGGCGACGAGGAAGACCGCCGCCTCTCCATCTCCTTCCCCGGCCGCGGAACCAAAAAGCTGATCGAGCGCTATGCCCAGCTGACGCCGGCCTGAACTTGCCGCCTTACGGTTGCGCACACGGCTTCAACGGGGTAAAGTTTCTCCGCGCAATCAGCATCGGCAGTCGTGCGGCAAATTCATAACTCCGGCAGGGCCGGAAGCGATGGAGCGATCGGGTGGGATCACAACTCTTCCGCACTAAAAATATTGACCAGCTTATCTCCGACTCCGAAGACCCGGAGAAGCGCCTCAAGCGCACCCTGGGCTGGATCAGCCTCACCGCTCTGGGCATCGGCGCCATCATCGGCACCGGAATTTTCGTCCTGACCGGCACGGCCGCCGCCGGCGAGGAAGTCCTGGTTCCCTCCCTGCTCAAAGCCCCGCTGCTCGACGTGATTTTGCACGGCGCCCACGCCACTGGGGCCACCGGACGGCCCGGCGCTGGCCCGGCCATTGCCCTTTCGTTTTTTCTCGTCGCCGTGGTCTGCGGCTTTGCCGGCTTGTGCTATGCCGAACTGGCCTCCATGATTCCCATCGCCGGCAGCGCCTACACCTACACCTACGCGACGCTGGGCGAACTCGTCGCCTGGATTATCGGCTGGGACCTCATCCTGGAATATGCGGTCTCCAACATGGCCGTCGCCGTCGGTTTTTCCGCCTACATTGACAGCCTGCTCTCCTCCTTCGGCATTCATTTGCCGGATGCCCTGAGCCAGCCCGCCTATTCCCCCGCCACCGGGTGGCTGCCCCATTTCAATCTGGTCGGCTTCCTCATCGTCATGTTCCTCACGGTGATTCTCGTGCGCGGCATCCGCGAATCGGCCGGGGCCAACAGTATCCTCGTGGGCATCAAGCTCATCGTGATTTTCATTTTCATCATTTTCGCTTCCAAATACATCCACCCCACCAACTGGCATCCCTTCATGCCCAACGGCTGGCAGGGCGTTCTCACCGGCGGCGCCATCGTCTTCTTCACCTACATCGGCTTCGATTCGGTTTCCACCGCCGCCGAGGAATGCAAGAATCCCAAGCGCGATCTGCCCCTGGGCATCATGGCCTCGCTCTTCGTCTGCGCCACGCTCTATGTCAGCGTGGCCGTGGTCCTGACCGGAATTCAGCCCTTTTCCATCTTCAAGGGCGATGCCGCTCCGGTAGCCACCGCTCTGCACAATATCGGCCTGGACAATCTCCAGCGTTTGGTCACCGTCGGCGCTCTCATGGGCATGATCTCCTCCCTGCTCGTCTATCAATTGGGCCAGGCCCGCGTTTGGTTCGCCATGTCCCGCGACGGCTTGCTCCCCAAATCCTTTTCGCGGGTGCATTCGAAATATCGCACCCCCCACGTAGCCACCTGGGTCGCCGGCATCGTCGTCGGCATTCCCTCCGGAATCTTCGATATCGGAACCCTGGCGGACCTCTCCAATATCGGCACGCTCTTCGCCTTTTTGCTGGTGGCCATTGCCGTGCTCATCCTGCGCAAGACTCAGCCGGACCGCCCCCGCAGCTTCCGCGTGCCTTTCGTGCCCGCGCTTCCCATTCTGGCCATCCTCAGTTGTCTGGTGCTCATGGCCAGCCTGACCGTCGAGAACTGGATCCGATTTTTTGTCTGGCTCGCCATCGGTCTGGTAGTCTATTTCGTGTATAGCCGCAAGCGCAGCACCTTGAACGCTTAACGCCTTATCAGGAGGAAGTGGATGCTTCGCCCTGCTGATCGCCGAGCTTCCTGGGAACTTACGGCGCTCGCCGCAGCCGTGCTCCTGAGCCTGCTCCTCCCGGCGGGCGCCTCCGCCTGGGGCGAAAAGGGCAACAAACTCATCGTCAGCAGCGCCTTGGGAACGCTCCCCCAGGAAATGCGGCCCTTCTTCGAGGCCAACCGCGATTTCCTCCTCCAGCACGTCACCGGCCCGAAGGAAACCGTCGCCAAGAACCCCGCCGAGCGAAAAAATCAGTTTCTCTTTCTCGAACGCTACGGCCGCTTCCCCTTCGACTCCCTCCCCCGCAGCTACAAAGCCGCCGTGGCCAAATTCTCCCGCGCCAAGCTGGAAGCCAACGGCCTCCTCCCCTGGCAGATCGGCGTCTACAGCGAAAAACTCACCAATGCCATGCGCGCCGGCAAGTGGGACGAAGCCCGGGAAAACGCTGCCCTGCTGGCCTATTACGTCGGCGCGGCCCACGACCCCTTCAACACCACCGACAACCAGGACGGCCAGCTCAGCGGCCAGGCCGGCCTCAGCCTGCGCTTTGGCACCAATCTCATCGAACGCTACGCCTCCTTTTTTCCTCTGCGCCCCAATGACGCCATCTTCGTCAACGAACCCACCGAGCAGGCCTTCGAAGCCTGCCTGAGCGCCCACAGCTGGCTCGAAACCATCCTCCTCGCCGACCGCAACTCCCGCCGCGGCCTTCCCTCCTACACTGACGAATACTACGACCGCTTCTTTAATCAGGCCGCGGCCATCCTCATCCGGCAGATCTCCGATTCCGCGACCGACGTGGGCTCCTACTGGTACACCGCCTGGGTCAACGCAGGAAAACCCGCCCTGCCGCAGCACTGACGCCGCGCATGGCCCCGCACTCCCTCTCTCCGCACTTCCTTGCCCTGCCCAAGGCCGAACTGCATCTGCATCTCGAAGGCTCGATTGAACCATCCACCGTGAGCGAACTGGCCGCCCGCCACGGGGAAACCGTTACCGAGGAAGAAGCCCGCGCCCGCTACTCTTACACTGACTTTGCCGGTTTCATCGAGGCCTTCAAATGGGTCACCGCCTATCTGCGCGGTCCCGAAGATTTCGCCTTGATCACCCGCCGCCTCGCCGAGCGCCTCCGCGCCCAAAATGTCGTCTATGCCGAACTGACCCTCTCCGTCGGCGTCATGCTCTGGAGAAAGCAATCCGCCGAAGCCAATTTCGAGGCCATGCTCCGCGTCGCCGAAGAGTTTTCCCGCCAGGGCCTGCGCCTGCGTTGGATCTTCGATGTCACCCGCCAGTTCGGCGCGGAACCGGCCCTGCGCGTCGCCGAAGTCACCGCCAAATACGCCGGCGAAGGCGTCGTCGCCTTCGGCATGGGCGGCGACGAACTCTCTGTCCCCGCCGCCGCCTTCCGCGAGGCTTACGATTACGCCGCCGAACACGGCCTGCACCGCCTCGTCCACGCCGGCGAAATCGGCGGACCCGGCGAAATTCGCGATGCCATCGAACTCCTCGGCGCGGAACGCATCGGCCACGGCATCTCCGCCATGCACGACCCCGCGCTGCAGGAACTCCTCGCCGAGCGCCGCATCCCCCTCGAAATCTGCCCCACCAGCAACCTCTGCACCGCCGCCCTCGCCAAACAGCTCGTCCGCGAATCGGCCGCCATCACCGATCACCCTCTCCCCGCACTCCTTCGCCGCGGCCTTCCCATCGTCCTCTCCAGCGACGACCCCGCTATGTTTCACACCTCCCTCCTCGGCGAATATGCCGCCGCCGGCGCGATGGGCCTTCGCGAAGAGGAACTGCGCCGCCTCCTGGCCATGAGTTTCGAACACGCCTTCGATGGCCCCCCGCCCATTGAGGATTAGCGGCGCGAAACCCTTCAGCACCAGTTTTTCGGCGTGAAGCACCGCCGGTCGCAACAAATGCGAGGTTGGCCGCTCTCGCGGAGTGTTCTGGCTGCTTTGCATTCGCTGATGGTCGGCAATCCGGAAACTAGAATGGAGTCGTTGCTAACTTCCGGTTAACCTGTCATCCGCCAGCAATTGGCGGCAAGTCTCCAACGGAACTTGGAACTTTCCACAACGGGACTTCTGGGGAGCCAGGGGGGCACTTGTCCGGTTAGCGCGTTAATCGGGCACTGACATGAGTGCTTTGGAGCTGTGATTTTTAGAAGCTGTTGCATAACCCAATTTCGACTCATTAGAATCAATAACTTAGCTGGGTTGTGCAATACGCTCTAGTAGTCAAAGAAAAAGTCTACCAACTTTTGCGCGACAAAGTGACTGAAGCCTCCTTGGGTAGGACCAGAATGGAATTTCTTGACGGTCCGGCCAATGTCCGCAGTGAATTGTTTTGAAATGTTCATGGCTTCCGCCGTGTCCCTCCCGACTACCTGCAGGTGTGTGATTTGTGTGAGTCCACCTGTCGGAAGTTTTTCTCTAAGTAGCTTCAGGAAGTGCGCCTCTTTGGCCTGCCAGCCGATGATTAGGATTCTTGTGACAGAGGGGAGCAGTTCATCGAGGTACGCGCGATGGCGCTGCGGCCATTCGAAGGTATCCTCGGTCTTCGTCTGTACTGGAATAGCGATCGCTGGGACTACAGGCCTCCCGAAACTGTGGATTGTGGACGGGTGACTGGCGTCGGCGATGAGATAGTCCTCGGAGATTTTTATGGTGTCGGCCTGATCGATAAGTTGGTCGACGCCAAGTCTGGTGTTTGGAGGCACGTCGACAAACCTAGCCCAGTCAACGGAGCCATGGGGTTTGAATAGTTTTAGCGTGGGGTGAGCGTCGAAGTAGCGGTGATCGAGTGTTTGCGGGTGGTAGGCAAAAGAAAGCAGAGCGCGGTCGAGCAAGAGGTCGTAGTTGAATGTGACAAGGCAGACGGGCTCGTTCACCGTATTGAGGTGTCGAATCTGATCGATGAGCATAACGTAGTTGGTGACATTGCTTGTTTGTTTGAGCCACTCGGTAGAGACCTTGAGGAGAAGATCGTGAAGATAGTAGCGGATGGAAAACAGTTGGCGGTTTCGTTCTGGGTCCCCGCTGGCCTCAGCTTGCCAGGCCTCGAGTTCCTCCTCGACGCTTCTGCCGCTTGATGGCCGACGCAGGTGAGGAAGGATCGGAAGCAGCTTGGGATAATTTCGGACGATGCCCCCGAATTCACCGTTGGAGTCAAGAAAGAGTTGCGGGGTGAGGGGAGGACGCCAGATTTCACGCGGGTTCGGCGGCGTGGGAGGGGGACCGAAATTCTGCTGGCCAGCTTGGGACTGAGGCGGCGGGAAGTCAGGAGCAGAATCGTAAGAGGCGCCGGCGCCGAAGATTACCATCAGCATGCTCGGAGTATATCCAAGAACCGATCATCTGTCGTGGCACACGCGTTACTTAGTTTATGCGGACTGGTACAAGTTGCTCGCTAGCAAAGTCCCGATAAGTCGGATAACAGGGCAAGTGCATGTCGCTGGCCACAAACGGCGTTGTGGGAAGTGAATGGTTAGATTCCGGGCGGATGGTCGGTGAATCGGAAGTAATCCACCAGTTCCCATAGTCCCCGACATTCAACGAGCGGCGCAGGCTTCCTGACTCCGCAAGATGAGGAAGAATTCTCCTTGAGGCGTGTGTCGCCAACAGGAACGCAGCGACTCCGGCGATTTTAACGCCAAGACGACGACGCACGCCGTTTGCTATACTTTCTCCCATGAAAGCACACGTCTGGGTCATGCCAAAAACCACCGTGCTCGATCCCCAGGGGCAGACGATTCACCATGCCCTCTCTTCCCTCGGCTTCGCCGCGGTTAAGAACGTCCGCCAGGGAAAATTCTTCGTCCTCGATCTCGAGGGGATGACTCGCGACGACGCGCAAAAGCAGCTCGAGCGCATTGCCCGCGACGTCCTGGCCAATCCGGTTATCGAGGAATACCGCTTCGAGATCGTCGAGTAGCGCATCGGAAGACAGAGGAGAACGCGCGCATGTGCGGAATCGTCGGCTATATCGGCCCCAAAAAAGTGGTGCCGCTTATTCTCGAAGGCCTCAAGCGTCTGGAATACCGCGGCTATGACTCCGCCGGTATCGCCGTGGTCGGCGCGGACGGCAAAATGCACATTCGCCGCGCCTCCGGCAAACTCCACAATCTCGAAGAAGTCGTCGCCAAGTCCCCCATCGAAGGCATCTACGGCATCGGCCATACCCGCTGGGCCACCCACGGCCGCCCCACCGAGGAAAACGCCCACCCCCACCGCGACTGCACCGGCAATCTTGTCGTCGTACATAACGGCATCATCGAAAACTACCTGGAGCTGAAAGAAAAACTGCAGGCCGAAGGCCACAAATTCGTCACCGAGACGGACACCGAAGTCGTCGCCCACCTCGTCGAAAAAAATATGCCCGCGGGCGTGCCCCTCGAAGAAGCCGTGCGCCGCTCCCTCAAGGAATTGCGCGGCATCTACGCCCTCGTGTTTCTCTCCGCCAAAGACCCCCTGAAAATCGTCGCCGCCCGCATGGGCCCGCCCTCCGTCGTGGGCCTCGGCAAGGACGAATGCTTCGTCGCCAGCGACATCCCTGCCCTGCTCCAGCACACCCGCGAGATTTTCTTCCTGGCCGACGGCGACATCGCCGTGCTCACCGCAAAGGGCGTCCGCGTCATGGACCACGACGGCAATCCCGTCACCCGCCCCACCCAGCACGTCGCCTGGGATCCCATCCTCGCCGAAAAGGGCGGCTACAAGCATTTCATGCAGAAGGAAATTTTCGAGCAGCCCCGCGCCGTCCGCGATACTCTCCTCGGCCGCATCTCCCAGGACACCGGAAAAATCTTCCTCGATGAAATGCAGATCACCGAAAAAGACTTCCGCGCCTTCCAAAACGTCCGCATCGTGGCCTGCGGCACCAGCTGGCATTCCGCCCTCGCCGGCAAATTCATGATCGAGCGCCTCGCCCGCCTCCCCGTGGAAGTCGATTACGGCAGCGAATTCCGCTACCGCGACCCCATCCTCGATTCCCGTACCCTCACCGTCTGCATCAGCCAGTCCGGCGAAACCGCCGACACCATCGCCGCCCAGCGCGAAGCCAAGCAGAAAGGCTCCCCCACACTGGCCATCTGCAATGTCATGGGCTCCATGATCACCCGCGAAGCCGCCGGCAGCATCCTCACTCACGCCGGCCCCGAAATCGGCGTCGCCTCCACGAAAGCCTTCACCGCCCAGCTCACCGCTCTCCTCCTCCTCGCCATCCATCTCGGCGAACTCCGCGGCGCTCTTTCCGACGCTTCCGCCAAACTCCTCCTTCAGGAATTCACCCGCATCCCGCAAAAAATGGAATTGATCCTGCAAAAGGACGAAACCGGATTATACGAATCCCTCGCCCGCCTATTTTTTCGCCACACCGATTTCCTCTATCTCGGCCGCGGCATTCATTACCCCATCGCCCTCGAAGGCGCCCTCAAGCTCAAGGAAATTTCCTACATCCACGCCGAAGGCTATCCCGCCGGCGAAATGAAGCACGGCCCCAACGCCCTCATTGACGAAAATCTCCCCGTCGTCATCCTGGCCACTCGCGACGACTCCGACCCCGCTTCCGTCACTCTCTACGAAAAAAGCGTCTCCAACATGCAGGAAGTCAAAGCCCGCGACGGCAAGGTCATCGCCATCGTCACCGCCGGCGACAAGCTCGCCCGCGCCGCCGCCGATCATCTGATCGAGCTTCCCTCCGCCCCCGAGCTCCTCGTCCCCCTTCTCGAAATCATTCCCCTCCAATTGCTCGCCTATCACATCGCCGTCCGCCGCGGCTGCGACGTGGACCAGCCGCGCAACCTCGCCAAATCCGTCACCGTCGAATAACCGCCCGCTCCGGGCATCCCGCCTCCCGCCGCCGGCATCCATTCTGCAGCGGCAAAAATAAACGATTACGCTCGCGCCGCTTCTTTCGTAGAATCATCCCGCCATGCTTCGCGCCGCAAAATTCGCTCTTCTCTTTTTCCTCCTGCTTCCCTCCCCCGCTCCCCGCGCCCAATCCCCTCAGCCCACCACCCGCATCGCCCGCGTCTCCATCACCGGTTTGCGCACCCTTCCTCCCGAACCTTTCCTCCTCGTCGCCGCGCTCCCGCCCGGCGCCAACGCCGCCAAGGACGACCTGCAAGCCGCCGCAGACCGTCTCCTGCAGCTCGGCCTCTTCTCCCGCGTCACCTACGAATATCGCACCTTCGCCGACGGCCTTTCCGTCACCTTTCACGCCGAGGAAGCCCCCCGCGTCCCCGTCCTCTTCGACAACATGCCCACGCTCGACGACTCCGAAATCAACACCGCCCTCCACGCCGATCTTCCCTACTTCGACGGCACCGCGCCGGAAACCGGCAGCGCCCTCGACGCGATCGCCAGTTCCCTGCGCCAATTTCTGCAATCGCGCAATATCAACGCCGCCATCGAGCATCAGCTCGTCCCCAATCCCCTGGGCGATGGCGCCCTGCAGCAGTTTCGCGCCATCGGCGCCGACTCCCGCATCGCCAGCGTGGAGTTTTCCGACGCGCTCGCCTCCACCTCGCCCAAATTGCCCGCCGACTTATCCGCCCTCCTCGGCAAACCCTACTCCCGCCTGGCCATCCAGCTCTTCCTCGCCGAAAAAGTTCGCCCGCTCTATCTCCAGCACGGTTTCCTCCGCGTGCATTTCGCCACTCCGCAAATTCGCCTCGCCGGCCCGCCCGCTGCTCGCCTTCCCGATTCCCTTCCCGTCTTTATTCCCATCACTCCCGGAATCGCCTACCGTTGGCAAGCCGCCGAATGGTCCGGCAACGCAGCGCTGTCCTCCACGCTCCTCAATGAACGCCTCGGCATGACCACCGGCGCCGTGGCCGACGGCCAGGCCATCGACCTCGCCTGGGAACGCATCCTCGATGAATACGGCCGCCACGGCTACGTCAACGCCAAGCTCTCCCCGCAGGCCCATTACGACGATTCCTCCTCCACGGTCTCCTTTCATGTCGCCATCGAAGAAGAAAACCAGTATCGCCACGGCGATCTGCTCCTCACCGGCCTCTCCGTCAATGGCGAAGCCAAGGTCCGCGCCGCCTGGCCCATTCCCCCCGGCGAAATCTTCGACAAAACCAAATACGATCTCTTCCTCGGACAACTGCAAAGTCACAGCCGCGCCATCTTCGGAAACATGCCCGTAAACTTCGACCAGGTCGGCCACTGGCTCGAATGCCATCCCGAAAACAAAACCATCACCGTCATGCTCGACTTCAAATAATCCCCGCGCGCAGATGCACCCCCGCCGGCGTTTCTTCCCCAGCACATTGCGCTATACTGGCCCGCGATGAGTTCCTACATCCGCATTCAGACGCCGGAAACCTCCGCCGCCCCCAGCGCCTCCTCCGCGCAAGAAAAGGAATGCCTCCTTCTCGACCGCCTCGCGCAATCAGGTTCGCTGCTCATCGCTCTCTCCGGCGGCGCCGATTCCGCCTATCTCGCGTGGGCCGCCCACCGCGCCGTCGGCAACCGCTGCCTTGCAATCACCGCCCTCTCCGCAAGCTATTCGGCCTACGACCGCGAACGCGTCGAGGAGTTTCTCCAAACCGTTCCGATAGCCCACGAATTCATCGAAACGCAGGAACTCGATAATCCCGCCTACCAGGCCAATCAGCCCGACCGCTGCTACCACTGCAAGGACGAACTTTTTTCCGCCATGGACTCGCTCGCCGCCTCCCGCGGCTTTGCCGCCGTGGCCTACGGCGTCAACGCCGACGACACTCTCGACTTCCGCCCCGGCCACCGCGCCGCCGCCGAACATCGCGTCCTCGCCCCCCTCCTCGATGCCGGTTTGCGCAAAGCGGACATTCGCCTCCTTTCCCGCCTTGCAAACCTCCCCACCTGGGACCGCCCCGCCTCCGCCTGCCTGGCTTCCCGCCTTCCCTACGGCACTAAAGTAACCCGCGAAAAACTTTCCCTCGTCGAACAAGGCGAAGCCGTCCTGCGCCAGCTCGGCTTCCGCCAATTCCGCGTCCGCCTCCACGACACCATGGCCCGCGTCGAAATTTCTCCTGACGAAATGCCCCGTGCCTTCACTCCGGAGATGAGCGCCACCATCGCCGCCCGCCTCAAAGCCCTGGGTTTCTCCTACGTCACCATCGACCTCGAAGGCTACCGCCAAGGCTCTCTCAACGAAGCCATCCATCGAGACCAACAGTAGTCATGCCCAACCCCCAACAGCTCCGCCCCCAACAGCCTCGCACCGCCTTCTTCCCCATCAGGTTGCTGAAAAATCCCATTGCTGTCATTCCGAGGAGCCGCAGGCGACGAGGAATCCGCTTTTTTCTTGGGTTTTCAGCAACAAACAGCCCCCTCGCCCTGCTCCTCGTTCTCGCCGCATCCGCTTACTTCCCGGCGCACGCACAGGAAACAAAAGAGACTCTTCCCGAGCGCGCGGAAAAACCCGCAAAGTCCAAATCATCCGCCAGCCCCAATTCCGCCGAAGAAGACCTCCAGCGCGCCATTCAATCCGCCGGCAATGACAGCGCCGCCCTCGTCCGCAATCTGGAAGCCTACCTCCAGCAATATCCCGATAGCCCCCGCCGCCCGCAAATCTACCGCGCCCTGGTCGAAGCCGAACTCCAGCTCCGCGACAACTCCGCCGCCGCTGGCTACGCCGAACGTATCCTGGCCCTTTCCCCCGATGACATGTCCATGACCCTGCTGGCCATCCAATTGGTCGAGCGCGGCGGCGACCTCGCGGCCCTCAAGCGCGCCACCTCCTACGCCACCCGCCTGCTGGACCAGACCGCCCGCGACAACATCGCCGACAAATCCCCCCGCGTCTCTCCCCGCGAGTGGGAAGAAGAACACCGCCGCCTGCGCATGACCCTCCTCTTCCTCCGCGGCCGCCTGAATTTTCGCTTGAACGACCGCCCCGCCGCCCGCGCCGATTTCCAGTCCAGCTACCTCGCCGAACCCAACCGCGGCGCCGCAGAAAAACTAGGCGAACTCGCCGAACTCGATAAGGACCTCCCCGCCGCCATCGAACACTACGCCCGCGCCTTTCTCCTCGCCGCCGAGGAAGACGATTCCGCCGACCGCCTCGCCATCCGCCGCAAACTCGGCAACGTCTGGAAGCAGGCCCACGGCTCCGAAGACGGCCTCGGCGCTTTTCTTCTGAACACCTACGACGCCCTCTCCGCGGCCAATCGCCCCGCCCCCGAAAAACGCAATCCCGACGCCCACGATCCCTACGACTTCAAACTCCGCCGCGTAGCCGAAGGCCCCCCGCTGGACCTTTCCACCACCCGCGGCAAAGTCATCGTTATGAATTTCTGGGCCACCTGGTGCGGCCCCTGCCGCGAACTCGAGCCCCACTACGCCCGCGTAGCCGCCCAATTCCTCTCCAACGCCAATGTCCTCTTCCTCACCGTAAACGCCGACGAAGACGAAACCCTGGTCGCCCCCTACCTCGACCACGAAAAATCCCGTCTAACCGCCGTCTTCGCCGATGGCCTCGACTCCCTGCTCGCCGTCAACTCCTTCCCCACCGTCATCGTCCTCGATCGCCAGGGAAAAATCTCCTTCCGCACCGAAGGCGAAGGCAACGACGACTTCGAAACTTCTCTCTCCGCCGCCGTCCAATCCGCCCTCGCCCACTAGCCGCACAACTCCTGCCACCGCGTGGGAGGGGGGGTGCCGCACCCTTTCGATTTTTGAAAGGGTGCGGGCTTTTATTTCTTCTCTCTCACCCGCACCTCAACAGTTCAGCCCGGCTCTTTCTCAGCCCTTGCTTATGTAGCGCCAGGCTTCAGCCTGGCATCTTTCCTTTGCCCTTACCTGTAAGCGTCATGACGCTAACTCCATACACCCCTCCGCCAACCTCATCCATGAGACTGCCCTCGCCACCACCGCCTCCCCCCCACCTATCCCCCGCCCCACCTACCACTTACCATTATCCAATTGACAAACAGTACTTTTGATGCTATCATTTTTAGTGAACTTCGACCCTTACCCCCTCCGCCCCCTCTCCTTACCTCTCTACTTCTTTACCTCATTACTTCCTCCCCTAACCCCTTTCTTTGCTACTCTTACAAGCACTCCACATCAATATCAAAACAAATCACTTCAACCCCCTGTGTTTGCCACTCATACACAATCGCGCGCTGTAACCCCCTTTATTTGCCACTCATACGAAAACAGCCGCGGTGTACCCCATCTCTTCCCAAAATGGTCCACTTCCGCCCTCTCCCATCGTCACGACTCGATCCATGCGCCTTCTTCTTCCCTACCACGAGTCACAAGTCACGAACCACGAGTCACGCCCCGCCATTTCAGTCCTTCCCCGCAATGTGCTATCTTTATTGTTCCGGGTGAGACCTCCTCATACATCTGTATGACTCCCGCCCTCCAGGTTTTTACGCAGCACAAATCACACTCCGCAAGAGGAACCTCAGATGAAACAGTCCTATAACGGACAAGCGGTACCAGCAAACGGCAAGGCGATCGGATACAGCGGCGGCGAATTGCAGGTGCCGGATAACCCCATCATCCCCTTCATCGAAGGCGATGGCACCGGCCGGGACATCTGGAAGGCCTCGCGCCGCGTCTTTGACGCCGCCGTTACCAAAGCCTACGGCGGAAAGCGCTCCGTGGCCTGGTTCGAAGTTTTTGCGGGCGAAAAGGCTTTCAACACCTTCAAGGAGTGGCTGCCCACCGACACCGTGGATGCCATCCGCGACTTCCGGATTGCCCTCAAGGGGCCTCTGACGACCCCCGTGGGCGGCGGCATTCGCTCCCTCAACGTGGCTCTGCGCCAGCTTCTGGACCTCTATTCCTGCGAGCGCCCTGTAAAATATTTTCCCGGCGTTCCCTCCCCCGTGCGCCAGCCGGAAAAGATGGACGTCTTCATCTTCCGGGAAAACACCGAGGACGTTTACATCGGCATTGAATGGAAGTCCGGCACGCCCGAAGCCAAAAAAGTCCTCGAGTTCCTCAACAACGAAATGCTCAAGGACGGCAAAAAACAGATCCGCTGGGATTCCGGCGTGGGCATCAAGCCCATCTCTCCCACCGGCACCAAGCGCCTGGTGCGCCGCGCCATCAAATACGCGCTCCTGAACGGGCGCAAGAGCGTCACGCTGGTCCACAAGGGCAACATCCAGAAATTCACCGAAGGCGCCTTCCGCGACTGGGGCTACGAACTGGCCAAGGAAGAGTTCCGCGCGGAAACCATCACCGAACGCGAAAGCTGGATCGTGGACAACCTCGACAAGAATCCCCAGCTGACCATCGAGCAAAACGCCGCCATGGTCGAGCCCGGTCTCGAACAGGCCACCGAAGACTTCAAGAAAACCATCTATGCCGAGGTCAAGAAGACCCTCGACGCCATCTACGCCACGCATGGCAAGGGACAGTGGAAAAAGAAGCTGATGATCAACGACCGCATCGCCGACAGCGTCTTCCAGCAGGTACTTACTCGCCCGGATGAATACAGCGTCCTGGCCACCTCCAATCTCAACGGTGATTATCTCTCCGACGCCTGCGCGGCGCAGGTCGGCGGCCTGGGCATGGCCCCCGGCTCCAATATCGGCGATGGCTACGGCGTCTTCGAAGCCACCCACGGCACCGCCCCTAAGTACGCGGACAAGGACGTCATCAACCCCAGCTCGGTAATGCTCAGCGGCGCCATGATGTTCGAGTTCCTGGGATGGAAGGAAGCCGCCAAGCTGATCGAGGACGGCATCGCCAAAACCATTCAGCAGAAAAAAGTAACTTACGACCTGGAACGCCTGATGCCCGGAGCGACCAAGCTGGGGACTGCGGCGTTCGCATCGGCCATTATCGAGAATATGTAGGCGGTAGAAATGCAAGGACGAAACTCGTGATTCGAGTTTCCATCACACAAGAGAGGCCATCATGCGGAAGAAAGTAACGGTAGTTGGTTCTGGATTTGTGGGCTCGACAACGGCGCAGCGCATCGTGGATATGGAACTGGCCGACGTGGTCATCACGGACATCCTCGAAGGCGCCCCCGCGGGCAAGGCTCTGGACATGATGGAGTCCGCGCCCATCACGCGCACCGACTCGCACGCCACGGGAATCTCCACCAACACAGGAGACTACAGCGCCACGGCCGGCTCGGACATCGTGGTCATCACCGCGGGCCTGCCGCGCAAGCCGGGCATGAGCCGCGACGATCTGCTCAAGACCAACTACGGCATCGTCAGCAGCGTGGTCGAACAGATCGTCAAGCATTCCCCCAACTGCATCATCATCGTCGTTTCCAATCCCCTCGACGCCATGGCCCAGGCCGCCTTCAAGGTCAGCGGCTTCCCCAAGCAGCGCGTGCTGGGAATGGCCGGCGTGCTCGATTCCGCCCGCATGAGCGCGTTCGTTGCCATGGAATGCAAGGTCAGCGTCGAAAACGTGCATTCCTTCGTCCTCGGCGGCCACGGCGACGACATGGTGCCCCTGCCGCGCTATTCCACCGTCGCCGGAATTCCGCTCCCCGATCTGCTCCCCAAGGAGCGCATTGACTCGATCGTCGACCGCACCCGCAAGGGCGGAGCGGAAATCGTCAACCTGCTCAAGACCGGCTCGGCCTACTACGCCCCCTCCGCCGCCGTCGTGGAAATGGTGGAATCCATTCTGAAGGACAAGAAAAAGATTCTGCCCTGCGCCGTCTATCTCGACGGAGAATACGGCATCAAGGGCCTCTTCGTCGGCGTCCCGGTAAAACTCGGAGCCAAAGGCGCCGAGGAAATCATCCAGATCAAACTGAGCGCCGAAGAAAACGCCTCGCTGCAGAAGTCTGCCGCGTCCGTAAAAGAACTGGTGACGGTTCTCGGGCTGTAATTCCTCCGAAAACGCCAAAGAAGGGCGCGCTGAATTCCTGAAAGGCGCGCCCTGCCACGCGGCCAACGATCAGCACCGCAGGCGCCGGCAATGTTTCCTCCGCGCACAAACGCGTGAGATTGCTCCAGCGAATTTCCTGCTGGCTGCGCGAGGCCGCGGAAACGATCACGCAGGGAGTATCCGATGGCAGCCCTCCATCCAGAAGACGCTGGGCGACCTCGCCGTAGTACAGCCCCGGCATGTAAATCGCCAGCGTAGTTGCGCTGGTCACCGCGCCCCAGTCCATGGCATTGCCATCCGTGTCGCGGGAGAATGTCGTGAAAAGCACCTGCGAGGCGCGGCGGCGGTCGGTCAGCGAAATGCCCGCGGCAGCGGCGGCGCCCAAAGCCGCTGTGATGCCCGGCACCACTTCGTAAACAACACCGGCCAAGCGCAAGGCTTCGATCTCTTCGGCGGCGCGACCGAAGAGCATCGGATCGCCGCCCTTGAGCCGCACGACTACGGCATACGATTGCGCGCAGGAGACCAGCAGCGCGTTGATCTCGTCCTGCGTCAGCAGTTTGCGCCGGGCGCGTTTGCCGACGTTTATAATCCGTGCGTCCGACGCCACCCGCCCGAGAATTTCCGCGCTGACCAGGGAATCATGAAGGACAACGCCGGCACTCGCCAGAAGACGATCCGCTTTGCGCGTCAGGAGTTCCGGATCGCCCGGGCCGGCTCCCACCAGATAGACTTTTCCCATCAGGCGGCTCCTTGTTCCGATGCACGGCGGGTGCCGCGAAGAAAATTTTCGAATTGCGGGCGGCTGGCCAGGTGGTGAAGAAGCGCTTTGCCGGAATGCGCATCGCCATTCTCCGCGCGCAAAAGGTCGCGGGTCACGCCCAGCCATTCAAGCCAGGGAGCATAGTCCGGGCCGAACTGCGATTCGAGTTCCTGGCGCAGACGCTGGGCCAGCGCAGGACTCTTGCCGTTGGTGGAGATGGCGATTTGCAGATCACCGCGCTGCACGACCGCACCGTAATAGAAATGGCAGTGTTGGGGATCGTCCACGGCGTTGCACCAGAGGCCGCGACTTTCGGATGCGCGGAAAACGGATTTGTTGACTTCCGAAGAGGATGTGGCGGCGATGACGAGATGAGCGCCATCGAGATCGTCCACAGCAAAGAGCTTGGGCCGCCACTCGAGCGAGCCTTGAAGCGCCGCGGAGGAAATTTCTTCCAGCACATCGGGGGCGATGACGCGCACGCGGGCACCGGCAGCGAGAAGGCCGGGAATTTTTGCCTGGGCGATGTTTCCGCCGCCAATGACCACGACCAGCCGGCCGTGCAGCTTCACGAAGAGGGGAAAAAGGCTCATGGCTCAGCCCTCGATTCCGTGCGGCGTGGCGGCTGCGGCGAGGTCGCGAGGGACCTCCGGGACGTCGCCGCCCGCCAATAGAAAGCGAATCTCCTCATTGCGAAGGCGCGCGAAGAAGGAGCGCAGGGTTTCGTCAGGCTCGCGGCGCGCGTGAAATCCATGCAGCAGGCGTTCGATGGCCGCGGGCACGTCCGTGGCCGCACAACGATAGCCGACGGGGCGCGCGATGGAGGAGAACTGGCCGACGCTGCCGCCCACGCAGAAATAGTAAGCGTCCACCAGGAGGCCATTTTCCTTGATTTTCTTGCCCTCGATGCCGATATCGGCGATCCAGTGCTGGCCGCAACTGTTGGGGCAGCCCGTGATGTGCAATTTCACTTGTTCCTGGAAACCAGGCAAACGTTCTTCCAGTTCGGAGGTAAGCCAACGGGCGAATGATTTCGTTTCCGTCAGTGACAATTTGCAGAATTCCGAGCCAGTGCAGGCGACGGTACCGCGGGCAAAGGCGGAAGCAGCGACGGGAAGTCCGGCGAGGGTGAGTTCGTCGGCGACGCGCGCGGAATCTTCCTGCTTCACGTTGACGATCAGCAGATTCTGCAGGGTGGTAGTGCGAATCCGTCCATCGGCAAAACGATCGGCCAGGCCAGCGGCCACGCGGAGCTGCCGGGGAGTGATGCGGCCGCGGAGAACGGAGGCGCCCACGTAAACCAGTCCTTGCTGCTTCTGGGGGTGGACGCCGACATGGTCGCGGTGAATGTCCACGGGGACGTCTTCGATCTCGGCGGGGTCCAGGGAAAAAGGAAGGCGCTGCTGCAAAGCCTGCAAGAACGCATCCGCGGTCCAACCGTGCTTGAGGAAAAGAAACTTCAAGCGGGCCTGTTCCCTGCTCAGGCGGAGGATGCCGCTTTCGCGAAAGAGTTCGGCGACGGCGGTGACTACGGGAACGACTTGCTCCCACTGGATGAAGGCATCGAGGCGGACAGCCAGATGCGGATCAGTGGAGAGGCCGCCGCCAATGCGCAGGGTAAATCCAGTTTCGATATCTCCGGCACGCTTACGCGTGGTGGCAGTCAAACCGACATCGTTGATCTCCGGATAGGAGCACCAGGAGCGGCAACCCGTGATGGAGATTTTGAATTTGCGGGGCAGATTGTAAAACGCCGGATTGCCTGCGAGGGCGCGGTCGATGGCCAATGCCAGGGGAGAAGCGTCGACAATTTCGCGGGCATCGATGCCGGCCAGCGGGCAGCCGGTGACATTGCGGGCGACATCGCCGCAAGCCCCGGTGGTGGTCAAACCCGCGTTCCAAAGCTCTTCCAGCACGCCGGGCAAGGACTCGATGGCGACCCAGTGCAGCTGAATGTTCTGGCGCACGGTGATATCGGCGACACCTCGGGCATGCCGCTCCGCCAGAGAGGCGATCACGCGAACCTGATCACTGCGCAGGAAACCATTGGGAACGCGGATGCGCACCATAAAATACGGAACGGCCTTGCCTTCCCCGCCCTGTCCGCCAATCACGCCCGCACCGTCGCCCTGAGTGTAAACTCCCCAGGCGCGGAAGTAAGTGCCCAGCCATTCGGGAGGAATGGAAGCATGCCCCTGGCGGGCAAAGGAGCGAATCTCCTCGATATGCTCCCAGGCGTTCTTTTCGCGTTTGAGGCGCTCGACGCGCTTCACCTTGGTTTCCGTTGCACTGGCCATGAATCCTGGTCCCCCTCGTCTGTAAAAACAAAAAAGCCCGCGTTACCAGATGCTCTGGCACGCGGGCTTCGGAACTTATTGAATAAAGAAATGCTAAGTTCGGAGCTTCACCCGGCCAGAGATGGAGGGCATACAACACGCAGCGTTGCATGCAGACAGACAACACATCCTCTGGCAGGCTACTTTCATGAGGTGGCGAGAATACGGGAGATAGAAAGCTCTGTCAATACCCACAAGCAACCAAAAAAGAGATAGAAGCCGAGCGCAGAACCGATGGGAGTATGGCGGCCCGCGGGAAAACGCCGATTACTTGGGCGAGGAAGCGGGTGCAGACGGGTTCACGATGGCGGCGGACTTGATGCGGTCGAGCTTGGGCCAGCCTTTTCCGCCTTTCAGGCCCTTTTCCAGATATGGATTGCCAAGCTTTTCGATTTTGTCCTGGTCGGGACCATCCCCGCCGCGATCCGGCGAATCGCCGTAGCCGCCATAGAGCTTCACAACGGCCATCGTTCCCTCGGTCACTTTTCCGAAGGGGGAAAATCCCATGTGGTCCAGATGGGAATTATTCTTCAAACTGATGAAAAGCTGCGTGGTTCTCGTATTCGGCCCGTCGGTGGCAAACGTGACATAACCGGGAAGGTTGCTCTGCTTCACCGGATCGTCCTTGATGACGGCGTGCTTCCAGGCGGCGGAGACGCGCGGGTAGGGGCTGATGCCGAACTGGGCGACAAAACCATCCACGACGCGGAAGAAAACGGCGCCGTCGTAGAAATGGTGTTTTACAAGATTATAGAAGCGGTCGGCGCCAAGAGGAGCCCAGGCGCGGGTGACGCGCAGAGTGAAATCGCCGCGCGTGGTGGTGAATTTGACGTCGAAGACCTCGGGAGCTTTCTCTTTCAGCAGGGCGGGGCGCAGGAGAGCGCGGTCAAACGGAAGAGGGACCACGGCGGATTTTTGGGCCGAGGATAATTTCACAAGCTGTTTTTTCGCCAGTGGCGGGGTCTGTGCAGAGGCCGCCAGCGAAAAGAGAAAACCGAAAGCGCCGCACAGCAAAAAGAGTTTTCGTTTCATCGCCAGTTCCCTTTCCCTGATTTGACGGTCAGTTGGCCTTGGCGGCGTTGAGTTCGCGGCTGACGCGTTCGACTTCGGCCATGACGCGCAGGGTATTTTCGCCGAGAATCTTTCGAATATCGCTTTCCGAATAGCCCTTGCGCAAAAGCGCTTCGGTGATCTGGGGGAGGTGCGTGACATCGTCCATGCCGTAAGGCACATCGGAACCGTCGAAATCGGAGCCGAGGCCGACGTGATCGGCGCCGACCAGTTTCACGGCGTGGTCAATGTGTTCGATGATTTTTTCCCAGCCGACGCGGGGAAGCTTGCCCTGGGCCACCGCTTCACGGACCAGGCGGTTGCCTTCAATCAATTGGCAGGCTTCTCCCTTGCCCTTGCCTTCGCAGAGTTTTTTCACTTCTTCGTCAATCTGGCGCTGGATTTCCGGATGGGCCTGCGTGGCGTTTCGGAACTCCTGGCTGAGGAAGGCAATGTAGTAGTTGATCTGGATGACGCCGCCCTTGGCGGCGAGGGCCTTGATCATGTCATCGGTCATGTTGCGGGGATGATCGCAAAGGGCGCGGCAGGAGGAGTGCGAGGCGATCATGGGGGCCTTGCTGGTTTCGAGGGCGTCGTAGAAGGTCTTGTCGGAGACGTGAGAGATGTCCATGATGACTCCGAGGCGGTTCATTTCGCGGACGACGTCCTTGCCGAAGTCGGTGAGGCCGTTGTGGACGGGTTTGTCGCCGGAGGAGTCGGCCCATTCGTCGTTCACGCTGTGGGTGAGGGTCATGTAGCGAACGCCGAGAGCGGCGAAGGAGCGGAGGACGGAGAGGTCGTTGGCGATCATGTGGCCGCCTTCGAGGGCGAGGAGGGCGGCGATTTTGCCCTGCTTGCGGGCTTCGCGGACTTCGGCGGCGGTGGTGGCGAGAGCGAGGTCGGCGGGATGACGGCGGACGGCTTCGCGGACGGCGTCAATCTGATCGAGGGCCTGGCGGGCGGCTTCGGGGCCGGTGCATGCGGGGGATGTCAATATGGCCGTCGGGATTTTTTGCCGCGATGTCGTAGCCGGGAACGAGGAGGCGCTGGGTGGTGTCGTCGTGAGTGTCCACGACGATGGAAGAGAAGTGGAGTTTTCTTGCGCGGTCGGCGAGATCGTCGGCGGAGGCCGGGGCGAGCAGGAAAGCAACGGAGAGGACTAGAAAAGCAGAGAGCAGAACGGTACGGCGCATGAGACCTCCAGAGATAATTGACGCGTAAAATCCGGTTTAGTCACAGATTCTCAACAACACTCGATTCTCAGGAACTGCTCTGTCCCCTTAAATCCTGCGCGCTGCATGCTCATACTGTACCAAATAACATGACAAAACTCCTTGGCGATCCACATCTGCGCGACTCGCCGACGCCGTCATCCGATCGGCCATTGGAAACCCCAAGCCATCCGCCTAATGTAGACTCTCTCAGTAAAGCTGGTACAAAAGCTCGGTCAGGCCACTCGAGCGCCGCCAAGGGAGGAAGAGGACCATGAGACACACGCGCATCATCGTCACGCACTACGGCGGGCCCGAAGAACTTCGGGTGGTTGAAGAAGAGTGCCCCGAGCCGAAAGTTGGTGAAGTGCGGGTGAGAGTGCTGGCCGCGGGTGTTTCCCTGCCCGACGTGATGATGCGCGAGGGTGTTCATCCCGAGACGCCCCGGCTGCCTTTCACGCCCGGATGGGATCTGGTTGGCGCGGTGGAGCAGCTCGGCCCCGGTGTCTCTGGAATCGAACCGGGACAGATCGTTGCCGCGCTACCGATCAGCGGTGCGTACGCGGAGTTCGTCTGCCTGCCGCAAAGTGAAGTGGTTCCGGTGCCGCCTGGGTTGGATGCCGGCGAGGCGGTCAGCCTCGTGCTGAACTACATCACGGCGTACCAGATGATGCATCGTTCCGCCAAGGTTCGAGCGGGCCAGCGCGTGCTGATCCATGGAGCGGCAGGCGGGGTGGGCACGGCGCGTTTGCAACTTGGGCGCCTCGCGGGGCTGGAGATGTACGGCACCTGTTCCTCGCGAGGTGCATCGGCCGTTTCCGAACTGGGCGGCGTCCCGATTGATTACCAGAATCAGGACTTCGTAAGGGAAATTCACCGCCTCACGGGCGAGGGTGCAGACGCTGTCTTTGACGGCATTGGTGGCACGCATATATGGCGTTCGCGCAAGGCGCTCCGTCCTGGCGGGACGGTAGTGGTGTATGGGCTGACTTCCTCGCTCAGCGGGGGACGATTGGCTTCCGGCCGCCGTCATCGCTTTCATGGAATCCCCATTTTCGGGTTGTACATTGCCGGCGGCTGGATACTGCCGAGCCGGAGGCGGGTGGTGCCCTACAGCATCCAATGGCTCAAACGGCTGAGGCCGGCATTCTTTCGACAAGATTTGACCGGCCTGCTTGAACTCCTTCAACAGCAAAAGATCAAGCCACTGATCGCGGGGCGATTTCCTCTAGCCGAGGCAAGACAAGCGCACGAGTTGCTCGGGCAGGGAGGCGTGACCGGCAAGCTTGTGCTCGTGTGCGCCGGGTCATCGTCTGGGTCAGGAACGGCATGACAACGGAATGCGGAGGCGGCGCTTTGCTGCCGGCGGGACAGTAGGAGGCTGAGAGAAAAACGGATTCCTCGGCGCCTGCGGCGCCTCGGAATGACAACGGGTGGTAGTGGGAAATGCGGTTTACGGTTTAGCCCCAGAGCCAGCCGAGGAGGGCGTGTTTCCAGGCTTCGCGGTTGACTTGGGCGATGGATTCGGTGAGGGGGATGCCCTTGGGGCAGGCTTCGACGCAATTCTGGGCGTTGGCACAGTCGGCGATGCCGCCGGGGCCCATGAGGGCTTCGAGGCGCTCATTGGCGTGCATGGCCCCTGTGGGGTGCATGTTGAAGAGGCGGACCTGGCTGATGATGGCGGCGCCGACGAATTTGCTGTGTTCGTTCACCTGAGGGCAGACCTCGAGGCAACTGCCGCAGGTGATGCAATTGGAAAGCGGATAGCCCTTTTCCTGAATTTCGGGAGAGACGCGCGGTCCCTCGCCGAGGTCGTAGGTGCCGTCGATGGGAATCCAGGCTTTGACGCGCTTGAGGCTTTCGAACATGAACTGGCGGTCGACGGCGAGATCGCGGACAACGGGAAACTTGGAGAGAGGCTCGATGCGGATGGGCTGTTCGAGATCATCGATGAGGGCGGAGCAGGCCATGCGGGCCTTGCCGTTGATGAGCATGGCGCAGGAGCCGCAAATTTCCTCGAGGCAATTGGAGTCGTAGCTGAGGGGAGTGGTTTTCTTGCCGTCACGGGTGACGGGATTTTCGGCGATATCGCGCAGGGCGATGATGACGTTCATGGAGGGGCGCCAGTCGAGAGAAAACTCCTCCCAGTGGGCCGAGTCGCTCGGTCCGGCCTGGCGCTTGATCCTGAGGATGACTTTCTTTTTGTCCGACTTTTTATCCGACATGGAGCTCTCTCCGGTGCGAAGACGTTTCGTCAGGATGCGGCGTCGTACCGGCGCGGCCGCGGTTTAATCAAGGAAGTGTCCACCGGCTCGTACGTGAGCTGGATATCGTTATTGACCCATTTGGCGCGGGTGGTCTTGAGCCAGTTGGCGTCGTCGCGCTCGGGGAAGTCCGGTTTGTAGTGGGCGCCGCGGGATTCGTTGCGGGCCAGAGCGCCGAGGGTGATGACGCGTGCGAGGACGAGCATGTTGCCGAGTTCGCGGGTGAAATTCAGGGTCTGATTGGACCATTGGGTGCGGTCGGAAAGATTGACCTTTTTGAAGCGGGCGATGAGGTCCTGAATTTTGCGGTCGGCGATTTCGAGATTCTTGTTGTAGCGGGTGACGGTGACGTGCTCGGTCATGAGATCGCCGAGTTCGCGCCAGATGGTGACGGGATTTTCGGAGCCGTCCTGCTTGATCAAAGCGTCGTTCATGGCCTGCTGGCGCTTTTTCTCGCGTTCGAAAACGGAAGCGTCGGTGCTCTCGCTGCCCTTTTCGAGGTTCTTCGCGTATTTCACAGCGGCGGGGCCGGCAATGCCGCCGCCAAAGATGCAGGAAACGAGAGAATTGGCGCCGAGACGATTGGCGCCGTGATACTGGTATTCGCATTCGCCGGCGGCGTAGATGCCGGGAACGCTGGTGGCCTGATTTTCGTTGTCCACCCAGATGCCGCCCATGGTGTAATGCATGCCGGGGAAAACTTTCATGGGCTCGACGCGGGGGTCCACGCCGATGAATTTTTCGTAGATTTCGAGGATGCCTTCGAGCTTGCGGTCGAGGGTTTCGCGGGGGATGTGGGTGAGGTCGAGATAGACGGCCTGCTGTCCGGCGAGGCCGAGCTTTTCCTGGAAGACGATCTTGTGAATGGCGCGGGTGGCGATATCGCGCGGGACGAGGTTGCCGTACTTGGGATACCACTGCTCGAGGAAATAGAAGCGCTCGGATTCGGGGATGCTTTTGGCGGCGCGGGTGTCGCCGGGCTTTTTGGGAACCCAGACGCGTCCGCCTTCGCCGCGGGCGGATTCGCTCATGAGTCGGAGCTTGTCCTCGCCGGGGATGGCGGTGGGGTGAACCTGAATGAATTCGCCGTTGGCGTAGTCGACGCCCTGCTGGAACAGAGCGGATTGCGCGGAACCGGTGCAGACGACGGAATTGGTGGAACGGCCGAAGATGGCGCCGTTGCCGCCGGTACAGAAGATGACGGCGTCGGCGGCGAAGGTGCGGACTTCCATGGAGCGGAGGTCCATGGCGCAGATGCCGCGGCAGACGCCGGAATCATCGAGCACGGCGGAGAGGAAGGTCCAGCCTTCGTACTTGCGGACGCGGCCCTCGGATTCGTGGCGGCGGACCTGCTCGTCAAGGGCGTAGAGAAGCTGCTGGCCGGTGGTTGCGCCGGCAAAGGCGGTGCGGTGATAGAGAGTGCCGCCAAAGCGGCGGTAGTCGAGAAGGCCCTCGGGGGTGCGGTTGAACATCACGCCCATGCGGTCGAGGAGGTCGATGATGCCGGGAGCGGCTTCGCACATGCGCTTGACGAGGGGCTGGTTGGCGAGGAAATCGCCGCCGTAGATGGAGTCGTCGAAGTGCTTGTCGGTGGTGTCGCCCTCGCCCTTCTGGTTCTTGGCGGCGTTGATGCCGCCCTGGGCGCAGACGGAGTGCGAGCGCTTGACGGGAACGATGGAGAAGAGATCGACGGGGACGCCGGCTTCGGCCACGCGAATCGAGGCCATCAGCCCGGCCAGTCCACCACCCACGATGATGATTTTAGGCTGTCTCATTTTATGTAGAACTCGAAGGGATGCCAGTTCAAACGGAAGCTGGCCAGGATCAGAATGCCGACAACGCTGAAGGAAACGCCGACGAGAAGTCCCAGGCGGCCGGCGGCGCGCTGGGCGGGGACGGTGGCGGCCAGACCCCATTTACAGAGGAAATTCCAGATGCCGATGCCGAGGTGGAAAGAAGAGGCGACGATGCCCACGGCCATGAAAGCCAAAGCATAGGGGTTCTGCAAGGTGTGCGCGACGCCCTCATAATTGGACTTGCCTTGGGTGAGGAAGCGCTCGCTATAGACGTGCCAGCCGATGTAGGCGAAGGCGATGAGGCCGGTGAAGCGCTGGAGGGTGTAGAGCCAATTGCCGACCCAGGGGTAATCGGAGACGTTGGACTTGCCGCGCAGCCAGATGTAGACGCCGTAGCAGCCGTGATAAAGGATGGGGAGCCAGATGGCGAAGGCTTCGACGAAGGGGCGGAAAGGAATGGTCTGGAGTTCGTGGGAGACAGCGTTATACCTGTCGGCGCTGACCAGGGCGGAGCTGTTGGACCAGAAATGTTCGGCGAGGAACGCCCCGACGGGGACGATGCCGGAGAGCGAATGAAGCTTTCTCAGGAGGTAACTCAGGTCAGGCCGGAATCCTTTGGACATGCCCTCTCCGCCGCGGAAAGCACGGAACGCTTTCAATCTGCGCGACAAAAAGAGTATAGGGAGTTCGCGGCGTTCTTGCAAGGCGGCAATGCAAAAAAATGAAGACAGGGGATTATCTTTCACCGCAAACGAAGGGGAAAAATTGCGCGGAGGACCGCGAGGGCCGATTAAACTGAGAACGGCGAGGAAATGCGAAAAGTAAAGATGGAACCCGGAGAATCCAGGGACAGGTGAAGCGAAGCGATGAGCACAACTTTAGCCGCAGAACTGGAACGACTGGCGGATGTCCTCGCGGCGCATGAAAGCGGAGCGCCGGAGATCTCGATGACGACGATCGCGGAGAAGATAGCGAAGAGCCTCGCGGTACAGCCGGACGAGGTGGCCATCCTGGCGCTGTCCTCGAGTTCGCGGCAATTGCATTTTCTATTTCCGGAGAAACTGACCAAGGTGGGAGCGCTGCCGCTCTCGAGCACGACGTCGCTGGCCGCGCGGACGATGAGGGAAGGGCGCGCGGAAATGGTGAATAATTTCACGACGGTGCGGCATGCGTACGTTTTCGAGGGAGTACGGCTGGAGGGGAGAAGCACGGGGGACATGATTCAGAAAATCATCAGCGCGCCAATTCAGGCGGGGGGCAAGGCGGTGGGAGTGATTCAGGTGAGCCGCAAAGCGCCCAATACAAGGAATGCGGGGCCGGACTTCACGCAGGCGGACGTGAACAAGGTGGTGGCGCTGAGCCAGGCGCTGGGAAAACTGATTCAGCATTTTCCGGTGTAGCGGGCGAACGGCGTAAAAACGGAGCGAATTGCGTTGACAGTGGCGGGAGCTTCCTGTTATTTTTTCAAAGCTTCAGAAATTTTGTCCGACTCCAACGAGGGAGGCACCGCAAGCCGGTATTACCCATGGCGTTCGTCGCAAAGAAGATTTTCCTCACCAAAGGCGTCGGAAAACATCGCGAGAGGCTGTCAAGTTTCGAGCTGGCTCTGCGCAATGCGGGCATCGCCGCATGCAACATCGTGCGCGTTTCATCCATCTTTCCGCCCAACTGCAAACTGATCTCGCGCAGCGAAGGGCTGAAACACATCAAGCCGGGCCAGGTGGCGTTCACGGTGATCAGCGAGAATTCCACGAAGGAAGCGCACCGGCTGATCGCCGCGAGCATCGGGCTGGCGCTGCCGGCGGACAAATCCATGTACGGGTACCTGTCCGAGCATCACTCCTTCGGGGAAACCGAGGAAGTGGCGGGCGAATACGCGGAAGAGCTGGCGGCGGAAATGCTGGCGACGACGCTGAACGTGGAGTTCGACCCGGACCTGTCGTGGGACGAGAAGAAGGAAGTGTACCGGATATCGAATAAGATCGTGCGCACGCTGAACGTGACGCAGTCGGCGGTGGGAGACAAGCGCGGAATCTGGACGACCGTGCTGGGAGCTGCGATTCTGATTGGAGAAGACGACTGAAGAAGTAAGAAAGACAAAAGACGAAATTCGAAAGTCGAAGTTCGATAACAAAAAGGCCGCCCGATGAAGGGCGGCCTTTTTGTTTTGGCTGGGGAGTTCCCTGCCCGGCTATTTTTTCTTCTTGAAGTGGCCGATGCGTTCGAGGACGGAGCCGACGATGAGCGGGAGGGCCACGGTGGCGTCATCGAAGACTTCGGCGAAGCGGCCGCCTTCCTCCGGGGGAACGAACTTGCCCCAGGAAACGGCTTCAGTATAGGTGCTGCCGGAGAGGCCGCCCCAGAAGACAGGTTCGGGGCAGATGCGCAGGCCGTAGTTATAGCGCTTGAGGGGGAGATTCTTGTAGCCGCGGCGGGCGAGCAATTCGGCGTAAACGCCAAACTGCTGGGACCAGTTGCGGGGAACGCCGCCGCCGACGGTGAAGATGCCCATGCGCTTGGTGGCCAGCATGGTGTCGGCGAACTTTTCGAAATCCTCGAAGGGGTCGAAGCGCAGGAGGGGCCGCTTCTGCTTCTGGCGGACGATCTTGTGCAGGGCGAAATCGATGCCCAGTTCGGAATCGGTGAAGGCGGGGACAAAGACCGGGACGTTGTGTTCGTAGGCGGATTTGAGGATGCCGCGGCCCTTGGAATGTTTGATGAGAAATTCGCCGATTTTGCGGTGAATCTTGTGGCTGCACACCACCTCGTTGGCGTTCCAACTGTCCAGGATGTGATCCATGACTTCCTCGACGTGGTCGAGGTTGACTTCGGGTTCGAGGGAGTCATAAACGCGATTGTAGCCGGCGTGGAAGAGGGCCTTGTCGTCCATTTTTTCGTTGTAGCGGAAGTGGGAGTGGCCGGTGGCTTCGACGAGGCCATGGGCCATGAGAGCGCCGGTGGAGACGATGGCGTTGACGACGCCGGATTCGATGAGGTCGCAGAAGATGAGGCCCATCTTGCCGACGGTGAGAGCGCCGGAAAGAGTCATGACGACGAAGCAGTCCTTGTCACGGGCCATGGCTTCGAGTACGTCGGCGGCGTCGCCGATCTGGCGGCCGGTGAAGGCAGTGTCGCCCATGGCGCGGACGAGTTCATCGATGGTGCGGCATTTGGAAAGATCGATCGGAAAGATGGGGCGCAGCTTGTCCTTCACGGGATCGTGGAGCACGCGTCCGGTAACAGTTTTATTGGTTTTGACCATTCCCTTTTCTCGCCTCCCAAGGTGACCGCCGCGCGGATGGAGCGGCGCGGCGCAAATTGCAGAATTCAGAGTATTGCAACATACGATTGATATTACAAACGAGCGGACAAAGAAAGCGGAAAACGAGGGAAAACGAATTTTCCAGGCAAGCGGAGGGAAACGGGTTACCGGCGGGAAAAGATGTTGTATCATTCGGGCATGTCGGAAAAATTCACCATTGGACTGATTCAGATGAGCTGCGGCCCCGAGCCGGCCGCCAATCTCGCCAAGACGCTGGGGAAGATCCGGGAAGCGGCGCGGATGGGCGCGCGGGTGATCTGCCTGCAAGAGCTGTTTCGTTCGCAATATTTCTGCCGCGAGGAAAACGCGGAGTTGTTCAACCTGGCGGAGGAGATCCCCGGGCCCACGAGCGAGGCGCTGGGGAAAATCGCGAAGGAGATGGGCGTGGCAATCGTCGGGTCGCTCTTTGAGCGGCGGGCGGCGGGGGTGTATCACAACACGGCGGTGGTGCTAAACAGCGACGGGGCGCTGCTGGGAAAATACCGGAAGATGCACATTCCGGACGACCCGCTTTATTACGAGAAATATTATTTCACGCCGGGCGATCTGGGATTTTTGAATTTCGATACGGCCAGCGGGCGCATCGGCGTGCTGATCTGCTGGGACCAGTGGTATCCGGAAGCGGCGCGGCTGGCGGCGCTGGGCGGGGCGAATATTTTATTTTACCCGACGGCGATCGGGTGGCATCCGGCGGAGAAGGCGGAGCACGGAGCGGCACAACTGGACGCCTGGCGGACGATTCAGCGCGGGCATGCGATTGCCAACGGGGTGTACGTGGCGGCGGTGAATCGCGTGGGATACGAGGGAACCAAGGAAAGCGGGCTGGAGTTCTGGGGAAATTCGTTCGTGGCGGACCCGTTCGGGCAGGTGGTGGCGCAGGCCTCGAGCGACAAGGAAGAGATCCTCGTGGTGGAATGCGACCCGGGACGCGTGGAAGAGACGCGGCGGAACTGGCCGTTTCTGCGCGACCGGCGAATCGACGCTTACCAGCCGATCTTGAACCGGTGGAATGGAAAGTAAGAGACGCCACGAGGGTTCCCTGCGGACACAGAGAGTTGAGATTCTGAGTCCCGGCAAGAGCGCCGGGACTCAGAATGACAGATTTTACTTTTTGAGCCTTCTGTTCGAATTTACGATTGCCAATCCCGCACGGAAGGAACGCAGGTGAGACCTGCGGAATGAGGATGCTTGACGCATGACAAAGAAGATGGCAGTGCCCGCGGTTATGCAGCCGACACCCGCCGAGCAGGGATTCTGGATGCCGGCGGAATGGGAGCGTCACGAAGCAACGTGGCTGGGCTGGCCGCACGAGAAGACGGACTGGCCGGGAAAATTTGCGCCGATTCCGTGGGTGTACGCGGAGATCGTGCGGCACCTGGCGGGCGAGGAGCATGTATATCTGCTGGTGCAGAACCGCGCAGAGGAGGCGCAGGCGCGGGAGGTGCTGAAGAAGTCGGGAGTGAAGATGGGGAACGTGGTGTTTTTCCGCGTGCCCACGGACCGCGGATGGATGCGGGATTCGGGGCCGATCTGCGTGAAGAACGCGGCGGGCGAAGTGGCGTTCACGCACTGGGCCTTCAATGCATGGGCGAAATACAACAATTACAAGAAGGATGCGGCGGCCGTGACGCAGGTGAATAAGCGGCTGCGCAAGAGGGTATGGCAGCCGGCGCATCAGGGGCGGCGGGTGGTGCTGGAGGGCGGAAGCATCGAGGTGAACGGGCGCGGGACGCTGCTGACGACGGAGGAATGCCTGCTGAGCCCGGTGCAGGCGAGGAACCCTGGCGTTTCGCGGGGAGAGTTGGAACAGATTTTGCGGGACTATCTGGGCGGGGCGCACGTAATCTGGCTGAAGCGCGGAATCGCGGGGGACGACACGCACGGACACGTGGACGACCTGACGCGGTTTGTGAACGCGACGACGGTGGTCACGGCGGTGGAAGAGGACCGCGCGGACATCAACTACGCGGCGCTGCAGGAGAACCTGGCACATCTGCGGGCAGCGCGGGACCAGGAAGGGCGGCGGCTGCGCGTGGAAACGCTGCCGATGCCGGCGCCGATCTATTTTGACGGGCAGCGGCTGCCGGCCAGCTACGCGAACTTTTACATCGCCAACGGAGTGGTGATCGTGCCAACGTTCAACGATCCGAACGACCGTGTGGCACTGAATACGCTGGCCAAGCTCTTTCCGGGCAGGCGGGTGGCGGGGATCAACTGCCGCGATCTGGTGCTGGGGCTGGGGACGCTGCATTGCCTGACGCAGCAGCAGCCCGCGGCGGGATAGGAAGAATTCTCGCGCAGGGGGGCGCAAATTCATGATGAACTACGCGAGCATATGGATGGTCTTGATGGGCGGGGCGCCGCGGGGGCTGATCGGGTGGCTGGCGATCGGGCTGCTGGCGGGGTGGCTGGCGGGGACGCTATCGCGAGGGCGGGGGTATGGGTGTTTCGCGAACGTGATTCTGGGGCTGGTGGGAGCGGTGCTGGGCGGATGGATATTCGTGAAGCTGGAATTCTGGGGCGGGGGATTTTTTTATTCGCTGGCCGCGGCGACGCTGGGGGCGGTGATATTGGTGTCGATTGCGCGGATGTTTGGCGGGCACCAGCAAAAATAGCGGAGATGGAAAAGAGCCGCAGGGCGAAATCGTACGCGGAAAGGCCCGCTGTGATACGATGGTGGCTTACTGCATGGAGATAAACCTGCCTTGAGCAAGCACCTAAGCAAGAATAAGAGTTCCCTTCTAGCCATACCCCTGGGCGGTCTCGGTGAATTCGGGATGAACATGATGGTGCTGCGCTACGGCGACGACATCATCGTGATCGACTGCGGCATGATGTTCCCGGAATCCGAGCTGCTGGGAGTGGACCTGGTCATCCCGGACATCACCTACCTGAAACAGAACCGCGAGAAAGTACGCGCGATTATCCTGACGCACGGCCACGAAGACCACATCGGAGCGCTGAGCTACATCCTGCGGGACGTGAACGTGCCGGTGTACGGCACGCGGTTCACGCTGGCGCTGGCGAAGAAGCGGCTGGAAGAAGCGGGCCTGCTGGACAAGGTCAAGCTGCGCGAAGTGCTGCCGACGCGGAAAGCGGAGATCGGGCCGTTCGAGATCGAATTCATCGCCGTGACGCACAGCACGGTGGACTGCGTGGCGCTGGCCATCCGCACGCCCATCGGCGTGGTGATACACACGGGAGATTTCAAGATTGATCAGACGCCGGTGGACGGAGCGCCCTTTGACCTGCACGCGTTCGCGCGCTACGGAAACGAAGGAGTGCTGGCGCTATTCAGCGACAGCACCAACGTGGAGCGGCCGGGATTCACGCCGTCGGAGCGGGTGGTGGTGCCGCGGCTGGAAGAGCTGTGCCGGATGGCGCCGCGAAAGGTGGTGCTGTCCTGCTTCGCGTCCTCCATTCACCGCATCCAGCAGGTGATCGAGATTGCGCAGCGGGTGGGGCGCAAGGTGGCGTTTGTCGGGCGCAGCATGGTGGACAACGTCGAGATCGCGCACTCGATGGACCTGATCAAAATTCCCGACGGCATGGTGGTGCGGCCGCAGGACATACGCGCATTCGACCCGAAGAAGCTGATCGTGCTGGCCAGCGGAAGCCAGGCCGAGCCGATGTCTTCCCTATCGCGGATTGCCGTGGACAGTCACCGCTTCGTGACCGTGGATGAAAACGACTCGGTCATTCTCTCCGCGCGGATCATTCCCGGCAACGACAAGGCCATATTCCGCATGCTGGATCACATGTTCCGGCGGCGGGCGCTGGTCTATTACGACAACAGCGCGGGAACGATACACGTTTCCGGACACGCCAGCCAGGAAGAGCAGAAACTGGTGCTGCAATTGGTGCGGCCCAAGTACTTCATCCCGGTGCACGGGGAATACCGGCAACTGTTCCGGCATGCCGCGCTGGCGCACCAACTGGGCGTGGTGTCGGGCGAAGTGCTGCTGATCGAGGACGGCCAGCCGATTGAATTCACGGCCGAGGGCGCCTATCGAACCGAGCCGGTAACGGCGGGGCGGGTCCTGGTGGATTCTGGTTCACTGGAAGCCATCGAGGAGTTCGTGATCCGCGACCGCAAGCACCTCTCCGAGGACGGCGTGGTGGTGCCGATCATCGCCATCGACAAGCACACGGGCAAGGTGGAATCGACGCCGGAGATCGTCACGCGAGGATTTCTGCCCAGTGAAAACACCCAGGAACTGGTCAATGGCGCGCGGGAAATGGTTCTGCGGACGGTGGAGCAGTCGAACTCCGAGGAAAAGAAGGACTGGGGCGTGATCAAGGAAAAGATCCGGGTGGATTTGAAGAAATACATCAACAAGCACACGTCCAAGCGGCCCATGATCCTGCCGGTGATTCTGGAGATTTAGGCCGCCGTTTTCGCTACTCTCTATTCATACCAACAAGCGAGCAATACCCGCGGCAGCGGAGAACAAGTTACGGACACAAGCACCTTGCCTGACCCCGCCTGCGGGTATACTATGGGCAAGTTTTCCACAGTCATGGCGCGCCCGCCGGCCTACATCCCCCAGCCCCCGGACGCGAATCCCACGAAGGAGGCATTTATGGCCACAGCAGCGACACTGAAGCCGGGCGTGGAAGTCCGGGCGAAAAAGCTCTTGATCAACAACGAATGGGTGGACAGCGTCAGCGGAAAGACGTTTCCGACGATCAATCCAACCACGGGCGAAGAGATCTGCCAGGTAGCGGAGGCGGATGCGGCCGACGTGGACAAGGCGGTCCGCGCGGCGCGGGCGGCGTTTGAGACGGGGGCATGGCGGAAGATGAGCGGCTCGCAGCGCGGCAGGATGATGTACAAGCTGGCGGACCTGCTGGAAAAGCACGCCGACGAGTTGGCGCGACTGGAAGCGCTGGACAACGGAAAGCCCTATTTCATCGCGTCCGTTGCGGACCTGCCGCTGACGATCGCCTGTTACCGGTACTACGCGGGATGGGCGGACAAGACGCAGGGCAAAACGATCCCGGTCAATGGGCCTTATTTCAGCTACACCAAGCACGAGCCGGTGGGAGTTTGCGGGCAGATTATCCCATGGAACTTTCCGCTGCTGATGCAGTCGTGGAAACTGGGACCGGCGCTTGCCGCCGGATGCACGGTTGTATTGAAGCCCGCGGAGCAGACGCCGCTGACGGCGCTGCGAGTGGGCGAATTGATTCTGGAAGCGGGATTCCCGCCGGGAGTGGTCAATATTCTGCCGGGGTACGGCCCGACAGCGGGGGGAGCGATCACGCGGCACATGGACGTGGACAAGGTGGCGTTCACGGGCTCGACCGAAGTGGGTCACCTGATCATGAAGGCCGCCGCGGAATCGAACCTGAAGAGGGTAACGCTGGAGCTGGGCGGAAAGAGCCCCAACATTATCTTCGCGGACGCGGACATGGACAAGGCGATCGAAGGATCGCATCAGGCGCTGTTTTTCAACCAGGGGCAGGCGTGCTGCGCGGGATCGCGGCTCTTCGTCGAGGAAAAGTGCTACGACGAGGTCGTGGAGAAGAGCGTGGCCCGGGCCAAGAAGCGCACCGTGGGCGATCCGTTCGAAAAGAGCACGGAACAGGGCCCGCAGGTGGATAACGACCAGTTCAAAAAGATCATGGGGTACATCGAGAGCGGGAAGCAGGAGAAGGCCAAGTTGATGACCGGCGGAAACCGCGTCGGAGACAAGGGCTACTTCATCGAACCCACCGTTTTCTCCGATGTTCAAGACAACATGAAGATCGCCCAGGAAGAGATCTTCGGGCCGGTCATGACCATCCTGAAGTTCAAGGACCTGAACGAAGTAATCGAGCGCGGCAACAAGTCCATCTACGGACTGGCGGCCGGCGTATGGACCAAGGACATCACCAAGGCGCACGCGATTGCCAACAGCTTGCGCGCGGGCACGGTATGGGTGAACTGCTTCGACGTGTTCGACGCAGGAGCGCCCTTCGGCGGCTTCAAACAATCCGGAATCGGGCGCGAGTTGGGCGAGTACGGATTGGCCAACTACACCGAAGTGAAGACCGTGACCATACAGCTGTAAACCGCGTTGGCTGCGGCCCGAGGTAAATAAAAAAGCCCGGCTCGATGGGAGCCGGGCTTTTTTTTCGTCTGGATTCTAACGGGCATTTTCACGAGCAGGAGTAAGTTTGTGCGAGCAGAGTAAAAAAGCCCGCCCTCTCCGGCTGCTGCCCGGAGTCTCGCGACTAAAGAGGGCGGCTACAGAAGTTCGGAGGAATTTTTCGCCGGGCAATGAGACTACATTGTGGCGGTTGCGCCCGAGCAGGCAATCGTGCTGATGGCGCAGCGGGCGGAGCCCCGACTGCTGTCCGGGGCAGGCAAGCTTCGCCCCTACTGCGTGAGCCTTGTGAGAAATGCGGGTTAGAAGTTCAGCACCAGTCCGGTGGTGGCCTGATAGTGCCGCTGGTGCTGCCCAAAAAAGGCCGTTCCCACCAGGTCCGCCTGGATGCGGAAGGAAAGCAGCGGATTCAGCCGGTAGTCTCCTCCTCCGCCGATTACATAAGCGAAGGCGTTTTTT
>JAIQGC010000042.1 GCA_020072805.1 Terriglobia bacterium | reverse complement strand
GGTAGTGCGCCAGCGTGAGGAAAGACTCGCCGTACGGGTGCATGGTGGCCAGTGTGCCGTACGCCGTCACCCGGGCGCGCACGGGATCGTAATTCGTCTGGAAATCCACGTCGAAACGTCCCCCGGGGTCCACATGGAAATCGCTCACCAGCGGCGAAAACCGCCGGTAGTCGTCTGCAAAGGCAAAGGGCGTGATCGAATTCAGCGCCTGAAAAACGTTGCGCTGACCGGGCACCAGCGCTCCCCCAAACGTGGGATCGAAATAATATTTCTGCGCCACGCGCCAGCTCAGCAGTTCCTTCACCGGCCCCTTTCCCTCCCGCCGGTAGAGCCGCTGCGTCAGCGAATATTCCGCTTCGTTGGTGTCCGTAAGCGTGTCGGTTTCGTTGAAGCGGATAATCCGGTCATAGCTCTGCACTCCGTTCACGTAGCGGTAAACCGCCGCCGGCTCGATGGTATGCTTCCATTTCGCTCCTCCCGCCTCCCATATCCCCGCCAGCTCCGGCAGGCGCAGGTCCACCGTAATCTCTCCCGTGTTGCGCACCAGCGCGCCGCCCACCGGCAGCCCGCCTTGCATTTGCGCTCCGTAGCGCGTCGTGCGCACCAGAAAAGTCGGCGTCACCCCCAGCCATGGTCCCCAGTGCAGCGGGATGGTCACTCGCGGCGCGATTTCGCTGCGCTGCACGATCGCGGCAGTCGTCAGATTCGGATCCTGCCGATACGCCCCGTCGGCCAGCGCATGAAAACCGAAATAGAACGGCAGGCGGCGCCACGGCGCCTGCTCCACCGAACTGATTCGCGCCCCGGGGGTGCGCCGCAGGGTGATGGACGCCGGGGGCACCGCGCTGAGAAAGTCCTTGTAGTCGCTCGAGAAAAAATTCAGGCTGAAACCGCGAAAGTTGTTGGTCAGGAAAGCGCTGCTGTGTACTTCGGAAACCGTGGCTTCGTCGAACGTCGTCGAAAAGGCCAGCCGGAACGTCAGCGAACTCAGATTGTTCAGATCCGCTGCGGCGTGCCACCCTCCGGGCAGCTTGGAATCCAGAAAAAAGCGGGCCACATGTCCGCCCTGGTTCTGCCGGTCCATCACCCCGAAATAGCGCAACTCCGCGCGTGTATTTTCCGCCGGCGCCAGCCGCAGCAGCCCGCTCTGGCCCCATCCCCGCTCGCTGTAATACTGCGCCCCCGCTTCCACATCCATCCATTCCGTGGGCGCCCAGTAGTAGGCATCTCCCACCTGCCACCCCTTGCTGTTGGTATGCGAGATCTCCGGAAGCAGAAATCCGGACTGCCGCACCCTGCCCCCGGCCGGCAGACTGGCGTAGGGAAAATAGAACAGGGGAACGCGATAGACACGGAAATTGGCATTCACCAGGGCGATGCGCCTCTCCAGTTTGAGCGTCGCGTTTGGCGCGTAAAATTTCCATGTGGGACGTTCCGGCAGGCAGATGGTCATCCACGCGCCCCGGAGCTTGTAGGTCTTTTCATCCTCGCGGATGATTTCCTGCGCTTCGAAGTACAGCGGATTCGAGGAGAGCAGCACGCTGGGATTGGCCCGCCGCGGCATGCTTACCGATCCGTGCACCCGCAGAAATTTTCCCCGCCCCGTGTACAGATTGAACTGCGCCTCTTCTCCTTCGATATGCTGCGTGCCGTAATCAAATTGCACGTGCCCGCGCGCGCGGGCCTCTCCCGTCACCCCGTTGCCCTCGACCTGATCCGCGCGCAGCCTTATATTCTGGTAGCGCAGGTCCACGTTCCCGCTGGCGCTGTAAACGTCCCCATCCTTGCGCTGCGTTTCCGCCTCGATCGCAATCTCGCCCCCGGGCGTCACCAGCGGCGCCCGCTGCTGCCCGCGGGTTCCTCCCGCGCACAGCAATAACAGCAGCGCCCCCGCGGCGCTGCGGTAGGGGCGGCACTTTTTTTCTGCGGATCGGATCATGAGAGGAGCAAGCCGGACCGTCGCCTTCGCCGGCGCGTTTACCGGGCCGGCGGATACTGCTGGTAGCGGGTGAGATCCTGCTGTTCCCATTCACCCTGGATGATGGCCTCGCGGATTTGCTCCGCCGTCTTGCCCTTGCGCAGTTTTTCCGAGGCGTAAAATGTTTCCTTCATGCAGATGTCGCACCCCGAGGCGTGCTGCGAGACGTAGCAATCCAGCAGGCTGCCGTGTCCCGCGCTCCGGTCGCAGTGGCAATAGCACGGCAGCTGGTACAGCGTTTTCTTGATCCGCGCCGCCGCCGCGTACGAATTCTTCACCACCGGGTCCGTGAACAGCGTGGGGCTCAGCGTCGTGGGCAGCAGCCCCGTGGGCGCTTGCCGGTGGTATGCCGGCACCGCTTCCTCGCCTTTGGCCTGCGCCGCTCCCGGCGCGGACCGCCCGGGCAGGACGAACATTCCGATCGCCATCCCCAGCAAAACCACGCTACTCAGAAGCGTCCGAATCACGCGCATCGCCCCCACCTCCCGGCTGCCCGGTTTTTCTCCCGGCAGCGTTGCATTCCCCGACTACTGTACGGCGGCCGCCGCCTGCTCCGCAAGGCATGATCGCGAGCAAACCGCTCGCTTGTCGCCTTTGCGCCGCGCTGTGGAGTACAACCGGCTAGCCCTAATTCGTCCTTATTGCGCACTTCTCTCCGCCCTATTTCGGAATTCTTCCTCTCGATTTTCCTGACCCTCGGTGCAGGTGCCTTTCTGGCCGCTACTATTTCGCCGTACTACTTGACCGGCGAAAACTTTGCGGTAAACTGCCATTTCTTTATGGCCACGCAGACACAAATCGTTCCCCCGGCGCTCTTCACTGATTTCGAGCTGCCCCAGCGCGAAGCCGCTTTTTTCTACGGCCTCTTCCTCCGCGGCCATTCCCCCGAAGAGTTGCGCCGCGATATTGCCGTTCCCCCGGTGGTCATGGCCAAATGGCGCCGCGAAGCCGAACGCCAGCCCGAATTGCGCGACCTTTTCGTGCGCATGATCGATTACCGCCGTGACGTGCTGGCCATTTTCGATACCCTCGTCGGCAGCGAACGCCAGGCCACCCGCGTCCAGTAGTCTTTTCTCACTCCTTAATCTCTGAAATCGAACCGCCCTGCGTCTTGTCGCGCTATTCGAAACTGAACGGCGCGAGCGGAACGTCCGTGTGTTCCAGTAAGAGCTCGAAGCGCCGCTGCTCCTCGCGCTTGAACGCCGCCTGGTCCGGAAAAAGCTTGCGGATCAGCGCCTGCTCGGTTCCCGGATCCATCGAAGCCGAAATATTCTCCCAGGTGATCGTCACCCGGAAGTCCCACCGCGCCTGTTCGCTCGCGTGGTAGCGGGGCTTGTCGAAGCTCACCGAAAGAATTCTGCCCTCCTCCTGCAGCGCCCGCAGCAGCGGAAGATGATTCTTCTGGAACAGGCCCAGCCACTCGTCCGCATAGCCCCATTTGATTTTGTACGAGTATTCGATCTTGTACGGGCCCTCCTGCGGCGCGGGCTTGGCGGAGCTTTGCGCCGCGGCAGAAATCGAAAGGGCCAGCAGCAAAGCGGCCGCGAAAACCAATCTCGCGCCACCGGAAATCATCCTCTTCTTTTCTAATCCGTGCATGGTCATCGTTCTTCCTCCTGTGTGCAGCGAATCCATCCCGCCTGAAATCCTAGCACTTTCCTCAGAGGCTCTTGCGCGAAATACGTACGCCCCGCGCCCGTCCGCTCGTGTAGCCGGGGCAACCGTTTCCCAAAACCGCCTTGCGTTCCCGCGCTCCTCTTGGCAGACTCACCCCGTGCTGGCAGGCCTCTTCCCTGAACTCAACTCCCCCGGTGGAATTCAAAAAGCCGGGCAGCATCTCGCCGCGGTCCTTGCCGAATTTGCCGCGTCCCGCGGCATGGAGTATCGCTTTCTCAGCCTCAACGACCCTCCGGAATTGCAGCGCCTCTCCGCGGGCGGCCAGGAATTTGTCTTCACCGGCTGCCAGCACAATAAGGCCCGCTTCGCCGCTACCGCTCTGCGCACCGCCCTGCGCGGCGTTAAATTGATTCTCGCCGTGCACCCCAATCTCGCTCCCGTGGCCTGGATGATGAAGCTCCTCGCTCCTCATGCACGGATGATCGTCTGCTCTCACGGCATCGAGGTTTGGGATCGCCTGCCCGTCTGGCGCCGCCGCAGCCTGCTCCATGCCGATCTCGTCCTCGCTCCCAGCCAGGACACCGCTAACCACCTCGTCGTCCGCCAGGGGGTGCCCCGCGATCGCATTCGCGTTCTTCCCTGGGCCCTCGACCCGCAGTTCGAAGAGTTGCTCGGCGCCGCTCGCCCGGGGTCTTTGCCCCTCAGCTTTCCCACCGGCCGCGTTATCCTGGCCGTTGGCCGCCTCAGTTCCAGGGAGCGCTACAAGGGCGTGGATCACCTCATCGCCGCCATGCCCCGTCTGCTCACCCGCTGGCCCAATCTGCACCTCGCCGTCGTGGGCGATGGCGACGACCGCCCCCGCCTGCAGAATCTTGCCACCGAACATGGCGTGCGCTGGCACGTTCACTTTCTCTCCGGCGTTTCTCCCGCCGGGCTGGCGGCCTGCTACGCCCGCTGCGATTTGTTCGCTTTGCCCAGCAGCGGCGAAGGTTTCGGCATTGTCTATCTGGAAGCCATGGCCAGCGGCAAGCCGGTGATCGGCGGCGCTCACGGCGGCGCCCCGGAAGTCATTGAAGACGGCGTCACCGGCTACGTGGTGCCCCAGGGCGATGTCGCGCAGATTGTCGCCGCCGTGGACACCCTCCTGAGCAATCCCGATCTGGCCCGCGAGATGGGCTTTGCCGGCCGCGCCCTGGTGCAACGCGATTTTCGTTTTTCCTCCTTCTCCAAATCTTTCCGTGCCATTCTGCAAGAGCAATGCGAATCCTGAAAATCTCCGCGACCTATTCGCCCTTTCTGGAATTCGGCGGTCCTCCCGTCAAGGTCCGCGCCCTGGCTGAGGGACTGGTTCGGCTCGGTCATGCAGTCACCGTGCTCACCACCGATTGGGGTCTCCCTGCGCGCGGCGGAGGGGAGCGCTCACCCTACGGCTTCCGCCGCATGCACCACGGCGTCGAATCCATTTATCTCCGCCCGCGCCTGCGCTACCGCACCACCGCATGGACTCCCGCGCTCCCCGCGTTCCTGCGCGATGGCCTGCGCGACTTCGATGTCGTCCACATCTACGGACTCTATGATCTGCTGGGCCCCACGGTGGCCAAGGCCTGCCGCGCCGCGCGCTTGCCTTACGTTCTGGAGCCCATCGGTATGTTCGTCCCGCTCGTCCGCAATCTCTGGCTCAAGCGCGTCTACCATGCCTTGCTCGGCAATAAAATGATCCGCGGCGCGCACGCCGTCATCGCCACATCTCAGCAGGAAGCGGGCGAACTGCTAGCCGGCGGCATCGCGCCCGGGCAGGTGGTGCTGCGCCGCAATGGCGTCGAAATACCCGCGGAATTTCCTCCGCGCGGCGGCTTGCGCCGCAAACTGGGGATTCCGCCCGCCGCGCAAGTGGTCCTCTTCCTCGGGCGCCTCTCCACCAAGAAAAGTCCGGATTTGCTCCTGCATGCCTTCGCTCGGCTGGCCCCCGGCCCCCCGGACAACCGCGCTCACCTCGTCTTTGCCGGGCCCGATGATGAAAATTGGATGAAACGCCTTACCAGTGAGGCACGTCTTTTGAACATAAGCGTGTGTGTGCATTTTGCCGGGCCTCTTTATGATGAGGAAAAATGGGCTGCTTACCGCGATGCGGATGTTTTTGTGCTTCCCTCGCGTAACGAAAATTTTGGCAATACCGCGGCGGAGGCCGCCGCCGCGGGTACTCCGGTAGTCGTCACCGATGTTTGTGGAGTTGCCGAACTTCTGGCGCCCGGCGCAGGACTTGTGGTGCCCCATGAGGAACGGGCGATGGCGGTGGCCATCCAGACTGTTTTACAGGACGCAGCGCTGCGTGAGAAAATGCTCGCGGCCGGAGCGGCACTGGCCGCACGATTGGGATGGGAAGAACCTTCCCGAGAGATGGAACGGCTTTACGCGCGCGTGGCGGGCGAAATCTCTGGTTAACTGGGGCAACTGGCTTGGGACCATGTTGAATGCAACGTAATCATAAATTGTTTTCCCCTGTATGGTGGCTCGTCAACCTGCTGCTCCTTTGCGCGGTGGCGGCCCTCCTGTGCACCTCCCTCTGGGAGTTTTCCGTGCGCAGCTACTTGGACGGATTTTCCGACGCCATTGTTCCGGACGACGCTCCTGCCGAACAAAAAGTGGATTACATCCTGGCTTGGATGAAGTCCGGACCGGTGCACTCGGCCTTACCCTCCCCGGGAGGATTCTCCCAGCGCAATCCGGAGGTGACTCTAAATTACCAGGAACTGCTCAGGATCTGCGGGACAGCCACCAATGCATTTCTGAATCTCGCGAGGAGCTCGGATCTCAAGTCACGCCGCCTGCTCTTGCTGTCTCCCAACCGCAGCGCCAAGCATGTCGTCGCCGAAGTCCTGATCGACGGCCGCTGGGTTATCGCGGACCCCGCCTACCACACTCTTTTCCGCGACGCCTCGGGCCAGCTTCTCACCCGGCAGCAAATGAAGGATCCCAACATCTGGCGCCAGGCTACCTCGGTCGTCCCCGGATATCCGTCCGAATACACTTACGAAAGCTTTGCTCACGTCCGTCTCGGCCGCCTCCCCCTGCTCGGCCAGAACCTGCGCCGCATCCTGGATTTCATCTCCCCTCGCTGGGATGAACTGATAGACTGGAGCCTGATCCTGGAACGCGAATCCTTTGCCATGCTGCTCCTTTCCATTTTCGCCGTGGTCTTCCTGCTGGCCCTGCGTATCCTCCTGGGCTGGTATGCCGACTGCCGCCTGCACGTGCCCCGGCTTCATCTGCGCCACCTGCTCTTCCTTGCCGGCCACGCTCTCTTTTCGAGGCCGGAGACTCGATAATTTCGTGTGCGGAATCTGCGGGGTCATCGCTCCTCTCCATCCCGAAACCGCCGAGACCCTCGTCCGCTCCATGACCGCCGCTCTTCTTCACCGCGGCCCGGATGACCAGGGCTTCCTCGCCGGAGATCCCCGCGCCCCCGGCGTGGCTCTGGGCATGCGCCGGCTCAGCATCATTGATCTTGCCGGCGGCCATCAGCCCGTTTGGAACGAAACCCACGATGTCGCCGCTGTCCTCAACGGCGAAATTTATAATTACCGCGATCTCCGCGAGCGCCTGACTCTCGCCGGCCACCATTTCTCCACCCAATCCGACACTGAAGTCCTTGTCCACGCCTGGGAGGAATGGAGCGAGGACTGCCTCGCCGAACTCCGCGGCATGTTCGCCTTTGCCGTTCTCGATATGCGCGGCCAGGTGCTCTCCCCGCAGCTCTTCCTCGCCCGCGATCCCCTCGGCATCAAACCCCTCTACTACGCGCAAACTCCCGGCGGCATCCTCTTCGCCTCCGAAGTCCGCGCGCTCCTCGCCGCCGGCGTGCCCCGCGCTCTTTCGCCCGACGCCCTCACCTCTTATCTCGTCTTCGGCTCGGTCAGCGAACCCGTCACCCTCGTCGAAAATGTTTTTTCGCTTCCCCCCGGTCATTCCATGCTCCTGCTCGTGCCCGACCGCCGCCGCGCTCCCCGCCCGCGCCCCTGGTGGAATCTGCGCCGCTCTCCCGCCGCCAAAGACCCCCGCCGCCCGCGCGATCACGCCGCCGCCGCCCGCGCTCTGCGTCCGCTCCTCGAAGACGCCGTCCGCGCCCACCTCATCGCCGACGTGCCCGTCGGTCTCTTTCTATCCAGTGGTCTCGATTCCACCGCCATCGCCGCCCTGGCGGCGCGCGAGCAGCCCGGCATCCACAGCTTCACACTCTCCTTCCCCGGCACTTCCTATGACGAAGCTCCCCTCGCTCGCCGCATTGCCGAGTCCTGCGGCACTTCGCACTCGGAAATTCCCCTCGACGGCTCGGACATTCCCCGCCATCTCGAGGAAGCGATGGCCTCTCTCGATCAGCCCACTATGGACGGCATCAACTCCTATCTGGTCTCCTGGGCCGCTCGTCAGACCGGCCTCAAAGTCGCTCTTTCCGGCCTCGGCGGCGATGAACTCTTCGCCGGCTATCCCACCTTCCACAGCGTCCCGCGCCTTCGCTTCCTGGCCCAGGCGGCCGGTCTGCTCCCCGGATTTCTCCGCGCCGCTACCGCTCCCCTCGCCGAAAAAATCGCTTCCTGGAAACTTTCTCCCGATGCCGCTCGCAAAGCCGCGGGCGCCTGGCGCGGCCTCCGCCCCTTTCCGGACGCCTACTTCCTGGCTCGCGCTCTCTTCCCTCCCTTTGAAGCGGATCGCGTCGCCATCACCCGTTACCGTCCCAGCGCCGTCGCCGAGGACGGCACCACTCTGCTCCCCACCTGGATGGGCTGGCTCGAGCGCACCTCCGGCGAGGCCCACTCGATGGAAACTGTCGCGGGCATCTCCTGGCTGGAATTGCGCTGCTATATGGCCAGCACGCTCCTGCGCGACACCGATTCCGTCAGCATGAGCCGCTCGCTCGAAGTCCGCGTCCCTCTTCTCGATACTCCCCTGGTGGAATTCGTCGCCACTCTGCCTGACCGCGCCCGCTGGCGTCCCGGCTCGCAAAAATCCCTGCTCACCGAAGCCCTGGCCGGCATTCTCCCGGATACGCTTTCCAATCAGCCCAAGCGCACCTTCACTCTTCCCTGGGAAGACTGGCTGCGCGGCCCTCTCCGCTCCACCATCGAAACCAGCCTGGCCGAACTGGCCCCCGCACTCCTCCCGCACCTGAAAGCCCCGGGCGTCCTCGCCGTCTGGCAGGACTTTCTCGCCGGCCGCACCTCCTGGTCCCGCCCCTGGTCCCTCTACGTCCTCAACGAATGGTGCCACCGCAATCTCGGCTGACCCTGCCTTTCGCAGGAACCTATCTCCTGATTCCAACCGCACCCAAAAATCGCTGTCATTCCGAGGAGCCGCAGGCGACGAGGAATCCGCTTTTTTCTTGGTATCTCAGCAGCGTTAAGATAACTTCTACTCCCCGCCCATCTCATAACTCCAGCTCACCTCCGCCGTCTTCTTCAACATGGCCTCCACCGAACAGTATTTCTCCTGGCTCAGCTCGATCGCGTGCTTCAGCGCGCCCTCCTCCACCGCTCCCTTCACCCGGTACACAATCTCCAGCCGCGTCCACACCGTCGGCGGCTCCGCCGCGCGCTCTCCCCGCACCACCACCTCGAGCGACTCCAGCTTCTGCCTCTTCTTCGCCAGAATGCTCACAATGTCCGTCGCTGTGCACGCCCCCAGCGCGATCAGCACCAGCTCCATCGGCCCCGGCGCCTGATTGGACTCCCGGTCCGAATCCAGCGCCACCGCATGGTTCGAAGGCGTGCTTCCCAGAAATTTCTGCTCCCCGACCCACTTCACCGTTGCCGTTTGCATAGCGGCCTCCTCTTCCACTTCGAAGAGTAGCAGCACGGCGGCCCTCGGGGAAAATTCCCAAGCCGGCCGCATCCTTTTGTTTTTAGCTGTGTCTAGATATCCCGCGTGGTGAACAGCGAGGCCGGCTCGATCAGAGGATTGGGCAGCTGCCGCATGGCCTGCACGAACAGCGTCACGATGGCCGCGTCGAACTGCGCATTCGCGCACCGTTCCAGCTCCGCCAGCCCTTCTTGCGCTGTCCGCGGTTTCTTGTACGACCGCTCGCTCGTGATCGTATCGTAGGAATCGGCCACCGCGATGATCCGCGCTCCCAGCGGTATCTTTTCCCCGATCAGCGCGTTCGGATATCCCGACCCGTCAAAATATTCATGGTGGTGCCGCACCATCTCGCGAATCCGCCCCAGCGGCGTCAGCGGCTCCAGAATCTTCGCCCCGAAGGTCACATGCGACTTCATCGTTTCCCATTCCTCGGGATTCAGCGGTCCGCTCTTGTTCAAGATGCTCTCCGGGATGGCCACCTTGCCGATGTCATGCAGAATCCCGGCCAGACGGATCTCTTCCACTTCCATTGCGCTCATCCCCATGGCCTCGGCGATCAGCGCCGCGTACGCCGATACCTTCTGCGAATGGCCCTGCGTGTAGTGATCCTTGGCGTCAATGGCGAAGGCCAGCGACGTCACCGTGTCCAGTACCGGCTGCGGCAGCGCCATGGGCCGCCCCTCCGGCGCCGGCGCGCTGCTTTCCTCTTCTCCGGGCGTCAGCGATTCCGTGAATTGCTTCAGCCGCTGGTAAATTTCCTCGAAGGCTTCCGGCCCCGTCGCGAACATGCGCTTCAGCGTCACTCCCAGGTACGCTTCCAGCACGTCCCGCTTCCACTTCTTGGCTTCCCCCGGATCCACGTGGTCCGCCGTGGAGACCGTATTGCCTCCCTGATGTTTCGAAAGGTACATCGAAGCGTCCGCCACCTGAATCAATTCCTGCGGACTCGACCCGTGCAGCGGATAGCAGGCGATCCCGAAGCTGGCCGTCACGTTCTTTTCCCGCAGCAGCGCATCCGCGCAGATCCATCCGCGCAGCTTCAAGGCCATCTGCCGCGCCTGCTCCATCGACGTTTCCGGCATCAGGATCACGAACTCGTCTCCCCCGTAGCGCGCCACCACGTCTGAGCGCCGGCTGTTTTCCTCCAGGATGTGCCCCACGCGCTGCAGCGCCAGGTCTCCCTCCAAATGCCCGTAAAAATCATTCACGAATTTGAACCGGTCCAGGTCCATCAGCACCAGGGAAAACGCCCGCGCCGCCCGCGTCGCTCTCTTCCATTCTCCGGAAAGCGCTTCCATGAAGAAGCGGTGCGTCTTCACTCCCGTCAGCCCGTCCGTGATGGCCTGCTCCTGCGCCTTCTGGAAAGCCAGCGCATTGTGCATCGCGCTGGCAATCAGGTCCGCCAGCGTTCGCAGCAGCAGGATCTCTTCCTCCGAAAAGTCCGTGTCTTCGGAAACCTCCACGTAGAGGATCCCGTGCAGGTGATCCGCATAGGAAACCGGCAGCGCCACCGCTACCGCCGTGTCCGCCAGCAGCGGCTTCAGCGCGGTCTCCGGCGAATTGCCCGCGCGATAAAACGCCATCTGCCCCGTGCGCGCCACGTGCCCGGCCAGGCTCGACCCCAGGGGAATCCGCATTCCCAGCGCCCCGCGGCGCTTCCCCGCTTCCGCCTCCACCACCACTTCCCTCGTGGAATATTCCAGCATGCCGATGCCCACGTGGTCGTACAGCAGCCCCTGCTCCAGCTCCTCGGCGATCTTCGCCAGCATCTCCGCGGGATTCAGCGTGGCGATGGCGTGCCGCGAAATCGCGTTCAGCAGCGTCAGATGCCGCGCCTTGGTCCGCTCTTCGTGGAACAGCCGCGCATTTTCGATGGCAATACTGGCTTCGCTGGCCAGTACCCGCAGCAGTTCCAGATGCCCTTCGTCGAACAGCCGCTCCTGATCGTGATGCACCACCATCACGCCGACCACCCGGTCGTACGCCACCAGCGGCACCCCGCAAAGGCATCCCGCCTGGCGCAGCGGCTCCACGCCCAGGTTGCGCACCGATGCCGCATAGTTCTCCCGGACCAGCACCGGCTGCCTCGTGCGCTGGATATATTCGATCAGGTGATTTCCCGCACGCCGCTTGCGCTTGGCCAGCTTTACCCCGTCCACAATCTCCAGTTCGAAAGAAACCTCGTCCAGGTGCGGCGTCATCGTGGCGATGAAAAAATTATCCACGTCGAACAGCCGCCGCAGCTCCTCGCTGATCTTCGGCAGCAGCTCCTCCTTCTGCAAGGTCGAACTCAGCGCCCGGCCGATTTCGTTCAGCACGTGCAGCTCTTCCGTCTTTCTCGAGGTCTGTTGGATCAGGTAGCTGTTCTCCACCGCCATCCCGATCTGGTGTCCCAGCGCCATCAGCAGCCGCAGCTCGCCCGCCGTGAACCGCCGGTTGTCCGGCGTCCCCAGCAGCAGCACTCCGAATCCCTGGCCCTTCGCCTGCAAACTGATGCACACCACCGTGCGCAGCCCCTGCTCCATCGCCAGCCGCCGGAAGTGCCGGAACGCCTCTTCCTTCTCCAGACTGGCCCACGCCGCATCCTTCGACAGTTCCCGGAACACCACCAGCCCGCCCAGCCGCGAGACCAGTTGCACCAGATGGTCGTCGATTCTTTCCTCCTGCGCCACCGCGCAGAAATTATCTCCCAATCCCACCGCCACCACCGACGCCGGCCCGCTGGGATCTCCGTGGTGCAGAAACAGCGCGCCCGAGGGCAGCCGGATCACGCCCAGCACCCGGTCCAGCGCCTGCGCCAGCATGCGCTGGATCTCTCCGCCCACGAACGTCGATGTCGCCAGGTTCAGGCTGGAGAGCGCCAGCATGTTGCGCTCGACGCGCCTCTTCTCTTCCTCATACAGCGCCATCATCATGATGATGGCCACCAGCCCCGCCGGGATCGCCGAGAGCGCCCACACTCCCGTCTCCAGTAACTCCCCGCGCTGCTGCCCCAGGATCAGCGTCAGATGCAGGATGGCCCAGCCGCCGAAGGTTACCCCCAGCAGCTTTTCCGCCAGCGTCTCCTGCCTGCGGCTTTCCTGGAAAAACACCACCGACGTCGCGAAGAAAATCAGCGCGCAGGCCACTCCCGAAGAAACCGGGAAGCGCCCCTGCTCATGCCAGTAACTCCACAGCAGCACGGCCAGCCCCGCCAGCGCCACCCGCCCAATCAGCGCCGAACGCTGCGCCAGCAGCCGCGCTCCCACAAAAAAGAAAAGTCCCGCCAGCGCCAGAAACCATTCCGCGAACACCGATAAGACCGGCCCCTGCCCCGAAGCCGCCCGCAGCGAATGCAGCAAATAGTGGAACGCATACAGACACCACGCCACCATCCACAGCAGCTGATACGCTTGCCTTTTCAGGGAATAGACATACGCAAAAAAACCCGCCACGAGGGACGTGGCGAGAAACAGCCCGAGCGCGATGAGGCTTGTGTGTGTCACAAGGTCTGCCCGAATCCTGACGCTGGCCTAATAGCCCGCCCGCAAGCCCCGCGCCGGTAGTTCTCCTTCGCGAACCTCAGCCAAATCTACACACCCCAAAACCGTCCGCCCAGCCTCAAAGAAGGCCTTGCCAATGGCGTTCAAATCCTAAAAAATAGGACACTTACGACTATAGACCAGCAAATTTCCACCAATCAAGTGGCCATGCGTACAGGTTGCGTAAGAGATAGCAGCGCAAGAAGTTGCCCAGCATCTCGATCACGCAGTCCTGGGAAGCAGAATCTTCGCTAAACGCTGGCTCGGGTTGTATGCAGCGCTCCCCTTCGGATAAACTTAAACATTCGCGCCCACCGTTCCGCGCGCACAGGATTATGACTGCTTCCATGAAAAACGATTCCGCCGCAATGCCTTCCGGGAGTTCCGCTCCGCGCGTCCGTTTCGCTCCTTCCCCCACGGGATATCTGCATGTCGGCGGCGCGCGCACCGCGCTCTTCAACTGGCTCTTTGCGCGGCACGCGGGCGGCGTCATGATCCTGCGCATCGAGGACACCGACGCCGAGCGCAACAAGCCCGAACTCGTCGAGGGCATTCTCGACGGCCTGCGCTGGCTGGGCATCGACTGGGACGAGGGTCCTTTCTATCAGTCGCAGCGCCTGGAACTCTATGCCCAGGCCGCGCAGAAATGCCTCGAAAACGGCAGCGCCTTTCTGTGCTATTGCCCCGCGGAACGCTACGTCGGCGGAGATCACGCCGAAGAAGGCCAGGAAACCGGCAACGTTCGCCGCATCTCGCGCTGCTCCTGCCGCGACGGAAATCCCTCCGTCCCCGGCACCAAGCCCGCCGTGCGCTTCAAGGTTCCTCTCGGCGGCACCACGCGCTTTCAGGACGCCGTCTTCGGCGAACGCGAATTTGCCAACGAGGACATCGAGGATTTTCTCCTGATGCGCTCCTCGCGCGGCGAGGAAACCCACGGCCTGCCTTCCTACCAGCTTGGCGCGGTCGTGGACGACATCGACATGCGCATCACCCACGTCATCCGCGGCGCCGACCACATTTCCAACACTCCCAAACAGGCCTTGCTCTACCGCGCCCTCGGCGCCGAACTGCCCCTCTTCGCCCATCTCCCGCTGATTCTCGGAGCCGACCGCACCCGTCTTTCCAAGCGCCACGGCGCCACCAGCGTCACCTCATACCGCGACGAAGGTTTTCTCCCCGAGGCTTTTCGAAATTTCCTGGCCCTGCTGGGCTGGTCCGCCGGAGGCGATCAGGAATTTCTACGCACCAGCGAACTGCTGGAAAAATTCACGCTCGCCGGCGTCAGCCGCACCAATGGAGTTTTCGACCGCCCCAAGCTCGAATGGTTCAACACGCAGTATTTGCAAAAGCTGCCCATCGAGGATCTTCTCCCCGCGGTGGAGAACGAACTGAAACGCAGCAAGCTGTGGAAGGAAGAATGGGCGGCCCCCGCGGGCCACGAATGGTTTTCGAAGACGGTGGATCTGCTGCGCCCGCGCATCCGCCTGCTGCCGGATTTTTCCTCGTGGTCGCGCGCGTTTTTCAGCGACGAATTCGAATACGAGCAGGCCGCGCGGGACAAATTCTGGAAGAAAGAGCCGCGCCTGCCGCAGTTCATCGCGCAGATTGCCGATGCGATGGCCGCTCTGCCGGACTGGAATCACGACGCCTGCGAGCACGCCCTGCGCGCCATCGCCGAAGCCGCCGGAGTGAAGGCCGGCGTGCTGATCAACGCCACGCGCGTGGCCATTGTGGGCCAGGCCGTGGCCCCGCCGCTGTTTGAAACCTTCCTGGCGCTGGGCCGCGAGCGTGTGGTGCGCCGGTTGCGCGCCGCGATTCCCGCGGTGGAAGAATCCTGCAAAGCGTAATTCCCGCGCGCTGCCTTTTCCCAGCGCGCGTTTTTTACTTCTTAAAAAATTCCGCGTGCGCCTGTGCGGGCCGCGGCTTTGTTCCCGCGGCGGCGACGGTGACGACCGCCTGGAAATCCAGCGTGACTGGAGGCAGGCAGGTGTCTTCGCTGCACGCCTGGTAGCGAATCTTGAGCGGAATCTTTTGTTCGCCGAGCGGAGCGTTGCCCAGCTCGGTGAGCGGCAGGCGGATGACGGCGGTCTGCTGGTAGACGTTCATGGGCTTGTCCGCGGAGAAGGCGAATTTCCGCTGCGTGCCCGCGGGATAGAGAATCGTTCCGGCCTGAAAACCGGCGGGCAGCGCGGGCTTCAACTCCGTGGCGATGAGGTAGGAATCCAGCACCTCATGAGCGTTGATGTGGAAGCCGCGTCGGATGGTGAGCACCACGGCGAGTTCGAAGGTGCGGCCGCGCGGCACGGCCTCGAGCGAAGCATAGGCCGCCGGAGCGACCACGTCACGCGCGTGCGGCAGGGCCGTCTGCGCTGCGCCGCGCGGCGCTCCGCACAGCAAACAGAAAACCGCGCAAGCGCCTGCGATTAAATGAAAAAAACTTCTGGCGAAGTTCATAGCGTCACCGTTTCGCCCAGAAACTGCGAGATCACCCGGCCGATGACCTGCACGAGAGTTTCCCCGGTCTTTTCCAGCACGAAAGCGTCCTGCGATTCCGACCAGGCCAGCTTGAAACTGGTGGAGAGCGCGGAAACCCAGATCTCGCGCACGGGAGCGTTCGGCGAAATCACGAATTTGCCCGGCTCGGGCTCCTCGAAAATGATTTCCAGCTTGCCCGACCCGCCTTCGACGTCGAAGCCGTGCGCATCGGCGGCGGGCAGCGCGCGCCGGCGCAGCTCTTCGAGCGCCGCGTCGCATTTTTTCTGAAATGTCTGTTCATCCAGCATGAGTTCAGCGTACACGAAGTTGGCGTGCGGGGGGAAGCGGGGTCCGGCTATTGCCAGGTTATGGTGCGTTGGGCTTGTGTGGAGCTGCCGGGTCGGAATCAAAAACGACCTTGCCGCCGACGATCGTCGTGAGCACATGCACGTTCCGAATCTTCTCGGGCGCGATGTTGAAGATATCGTCGCTCAGCAGCACGACGTCCGCGAGCTTACCTGGCGTGATAGAGCCTTTCTCGTTTTCCTGGAATTCCGCATAGGCCGAACCGAGGGTGTAGGCCTCAATCGTTTCCGGCAACGAGAGCTTTTGTTCGGGGAACCAGCCGCCGGGATTTTTGCCGTCCAGGGTTGCCCGGGTCACGGCTGCGTAGACCGTTTGCATGGGGTCCAATGGGGCCACTTCCCAATCCGTGCCCAAGGCCAGACGAACGCCATGATCAAGGAAGGTGCGGAAGGCGTAGGTGCGGCTGGCGCGATCATGGCCGATGTGCGCTTCCGCGAATCGCCCATCGTCTATGGCATGATAGGGCTGCACGGAGGCGATCACCTGCAATTGCGCGAAGCGGTCAAAATCCTTTGCGGCCATGTGCTGCGCATGTTCGATGCGGAAGCGGCGGTCCACCGCACCGTGGGCTTTCACAATTTCCGAATAAAGATCCAGAATGATCGATATTCCGTGGTCGCCGATCGCGTGCGTGCAAAGCTGCAGGCCGGCTGCATCCGCCCTCATCATGCGGTCGCGCATCAGGGAAAGAGGCTGCATCTCATTTGAAAGTAATCCGCGGTTTTCGCCCTGATTGAGGAATGGGTCGTAGAAGTAGGCGGTGCCCGATCCCAGCGAGCCATCGGCAAATCCCTTCAGCCCGCCCAGGCGCAAGAACGGCCCGCCGAAGGCGTGGCGCACGCCGACTTTGACCTGGTCTTGAACGTCAGAAATCGATGGGACGGCATAAATGCGAACGGTCAGTTCACCGCGCTGGAGGAGTTCCGCATAGGCGGAGATATCTTCCGCGTCGGCGCCCATGTGCTGCACGCTGGTCACGCCGAGCGAAGCGGCATGGGCCATCGCGCGCTGGATGACCTTGAGGCGCTGGTCGTGGGTCAGCGGAGGCATGATCCTGTAAACGAGGATCGTGGCCGCATCTTTAAGTGCGCCGGTGGGATTGCCCTGGTCATCGCGCACGATGGTTCCGCCCGGCGGGTCAGGCGTTTTTGCGGTGATTCCCGCCAGCCGCAGAGTGACGGAATTCGCGATTCCCATGTGCCCGTCATAGCGCGTGACGAATACGGGAGTCTCCGGGGTAAGGGCATCGATCAATTCCTTGGAGGGAATGCTCGGTGGGTCCCACTTGGTTTCGTCCCAATTTCCGCCGACGATCCATTCGCTTTTCTCGTGTGTCCTGGCGCGTTCGCCGATTAGCCGGGCGAATTCCTGAGGACTGCGGGCATTCTTCAAGTCCACGCTATCGAGTTGAATTCCTCCTGAGACAAAATGGACATGGGAATCGTTGAAGCCCGGCACAAGAAGCTTGCCCCCCGCAGCAATCACCCTTGTGTTGGGCCCGCGCCACGATTCCACATCGGCATTCAGACCCACCGCGGCAATGCGATCCCCAAGTACCGCCACAGCCTGCGCGTTTGGCCGCGCTTTGTCGACAGTCCATACCTTGGCGTCAAGAATGATCAGATCAGCTGCGGGCTTGCCCTGCGGGGAACAGATTTGGGCCGTTTGCGCCAGAATCATCAGCGTCAGCACAGCGATCCGGAAGAGAGATTTCATTTGCGGATATCCTTGGTGAGTCATAAAAACGCTCGGATTGTGCCCTGCCAGCGACTCAGTGTGCTAACGCGCTCCCCTGCTCATGAGCGAAGAGCAGCGTGGCAGTGGTCTGCCCGAGATTTTGTACCAGATATAAGGAAAGAGTCCACATGAGTATTTGGCGTGGAGAGGGGGTGCGGCCCGTGGAGAGGGGGTGTAGTAGACTGGAGGATGCGAGATTGACGCGAAGCGGCAATGAGAGACGGAAGAAGGGCGGCGAAGATGGAAACGAATGATGCGGCAATGATAGCGAATGGGAAGGACGCTTCGGCGGCGGAGCTGACGATCAAGACTTCGGAGCGCGGGTGGCTGGCGCAACTGGCCAGGGCGTATCGCAATCAAGAGCGGATCGTGGTGATGGACGACGCCAATGTGGGAATCGATCCCGGCAGCCAGTCGCTGCTGGGGATGGGATTGAAGGCGGGGCTTACGCGCAAGGAATGGATTGCGGTGGTGATTGCCGTGGGAATTTCCGTGTTTGGGGCCACGACCATTGTGCTGGCGATTCTGGACCCGGACCCCACGAGCAAGCTGGGGCTGCTGATCGCCAGCGGAGCGGCGCTGACGCTGGGCGGAGGGTTCAGCGCGATACGGATTCTGACGGAGCACAAACCGCCGAAGGTGAGCCTATCCAAGAAGGGGATCGAGATCGAGTGGAATTGAGCCGGGGGGCTGGCGCCGCGGCGTAATGGAAAGTGAGCAGTTGACAGTCAGCAGTTTGCAGTAAGGCCATTCTCCTGGAATGGCCGGATTTTCGCGGAGCGAAGCGCCGCGGTTCAGTGGGACTTCTTTTCCTTGTGCTGGCGTTCGGTCTTGTAGACGGCGTCGACGACATGCTTAAGGCGTCCGGGGGTTCTCGGACGGTCGCGTCGGTCTTTTGTTTTTCTTGCTTTTGTTCGTCTATCCCCTCGAATCATTCCTTCGCTCCTTTCCCTGCGGTAGTCCACGATTTGGTTGCTGTGATTTTCTCTTGGCGGAAGCATGCGGAGAGAGGATACCACTGGTGTAAGGCAGAGCGGAGAAGAGAAATGAGGCGTCAGCGGAAGGATCTGTGCATTACGGGAAGAAGAAAAGACCGCACCCTTCACGAAAGACGCGAAGGGATGCGACACCCGATGGTGTGGGCGCTGCCCGCGGCTAGTGAAGAGAGCGGGCGACGGCGGCAAAGAAGGAGGCGTCGTTGAGGATGTGGTCGGGAGAGTTTGGCTTGGGGCGGGCGCTGAGAACCACGATAACGAGTTTTTCGCTGGGATTGATGTAGAGAAACTGGCCGAAGATGCCCTCGGCCTGGAAAGCGCCCTGATGAATGGGGTCGCCCGCGGGGAGGGGCCACCAAAGATAGCCGTAGTCCACGAACTTGCCGCCGATGACGTGCGCGGCGCCGGCTTCGCGGAACCAGCCCTGGGGAACGATGCGCTGGCCATCGAGGACGCCGTCCTGCTGGACGAAGAGGCCGAGGCGGGCGTAGTCGCGCAAGGTGGCGCCGAGGCCGCTGCCGGCGAGTCCCATGGCACCGGGAGCTTCGACCCACCAGGTGGCGTCCTGCTCCATGCCCAGGCGCGACCAGAGCGTTTCGGAAAGAAAAGTGGCCAGCGGCTTGTGCGTGGCTCCTTCGAGCAAAGCGCCCAAGAGGAAGGATTCGCCAGTGCTGTAATGCCAGAGGGAGCCGGGAGCGGCGGCGCGGGGCAGAGCGCACATGAAGGGAACGATGGAGCCGGGCTTTTGCGCCAACTGAATTTCGAGAAGTTTTCTGCGGTCGGACTTGGGATCCGTGTAGGTTTCGTCCCACTGAACGCCGGAAGCCATTTGCAGAATGTTGCGAACGCTGACGCCTTCGTAGGCGCCGCCCTTGAGCTGGGGGACGTAGCGTGTGAGGGGGTCGTCGAGGCTGGAGATGAGGCCCTGCTGCAAGGCCGCGCCGACAAGCGTCGAGGAAACGGATTTCGCGATGGAGAAGGACGGCCAGCGGGTTTGCGGTCCGGTACCGAGTTCGTAGTCTTCCAGAACAACTTGGCCGTCCTTGAGGATGAGCAGGCCGGCGACCCGATTGTAGGCGAGATAGTCGAAGAGGTCGTAGGTCTTGCCGTCGGATGCGAAATGAATTTCGGGGAGTTTTGCGGCGGCGGGCGGCAACGAGCGAACCGGGCCTTTGCGCAGCACTATATTGACGGGGAAGAGCGTGTCGCTATGGGAGAAAGTGGCCACCTCGACGGCTGGAAACATTTTCCCGTCGAAGACCTGGCGCGCTCCGGCGAGTTCCTGGGCGGGAGCGGAGGCGGCGGCAAAGGCGAGCAGCAAGGCCACGAGGATTCCGCGCGGCCGGAAAAGTCTGTGAACGATGGAGAATTTTGGCGGCATGTGCTTTTTCACCTTCGTGGTTTCAGGAAGTGTCCCGGTTAGAGAATGGATTGGATGGATTGATCGATGTCTTCGTAATGGAGCTGGCCGATGATGCGTTTGGAGATGCGGCCGTCGCGCCCGATGAGGAAGCTGGTGGGGAAGCCGATGAGGCCGCCGTATTTCTGGGCAGTATCTTCGTTGCCGAGGAGGATGGGGTAATTGATGGGCACGGACTTTCCGGCGACGGAGAAGCGCTCCTTGGCGATGTAAGGAGCGACGACGGATTTGCCTTCGTCATCCATGGCGATGCCCAGAACGACGAAGCCGCGGGGGCCGTATTTTTCCTGGAATTCGATGAGCCAGGGAATTTCTTCGCGGCAGGGATCGCACCAGGTGGCCCAGAAATTGATGAGGACGACCTTGCCTTTGTACTGGCTGAGCGTGGCGTTGGAGTCCTCCAGGGTGCGCAGGGAGAAATCGGGAGCGGGGCCCGAGGAGCCATCAGAAGCGGAGGATTTTCCCGCTTTGGAGTCCAGGCGGGTGGCGCGGTCGGCGAGGAAGACGGCGACGAGGAGCGCGGCGACGGTGAGCAGGATGACGGCGGTCTTTTTCATGCGTTCTCCCGGATAGAAAAAATAGAAAAATTCATTTTAGCGCTCAGCGCGAGAAGCGATTGAGAAAATCCAGCTTAGCGGAAAGCCAGGTGAGCCGGTTAAGAAAAATGAGGGCGCCGATGAAGAGCAGCAGGGCGCCGCTGACAAGCTCGACGGCGTGGAGATGCTTGCGGAAACGCTGGTAGAAGCGCAGAAACTGGGCGAGGCCGAGCGTGGTAAGCAAAAAGGGAACGGCGAGGCCGGCGGAATAGACGGCGAGAAGGAGAACACCGCGGGCGATGGTGTCGCTGGCGGCTGCGAGCGTGAGCACCGTGGCCAGGATGGGACCGATGCAGGGAGTCCAGCCGAAGGCGAAGGCGAAGCCCATCAGGAAGCCGCTGCCGATGCCGGGCTGCGCGGCGCCCTGGCGCAGATGAACGTCGCGGTTGAGCCAGCGGGCCATCACGGGGCCGAGAAAGCCGATGAGCGCGAGCGAAGCGAAGTGCGCGGCGCCGAGTCCGGCGAAGAGCGGGCGGCCGCGGAGCTGCGCGGCGACGGCGACGAGCGCCAGGACAATTCCCAGAGCTAAACCAACGCGCACTGTGAGTCTCGCCAACCATCCGAGCAGGTGCAGCCCGAAGAGGATGATGAGCACGCCGGCGATGGGAGCGAGCAGGCCGCGGTTCTGGCTGAGAAATTTTCCGACGGCGCTGGCCGATGCGCCGAAGGCGATGAACACCGCGGAGAAGCCTCCGACGAAGGCCAGCGAGGAAGCGAAGAGGCCGCCGCGCGGCGATTCTCCCTGGCGCAATTGTTCCAGGCCGATACCCGAGAGCATGGAAATATAGCCGGGCACGAGCGGCAAAACGCACGGCGAAAGAAACGAAATCAGCCCGGCGAGAAATGCTCCTGCGAAGGAAACGTCGGTCATGGTTCGCTGTGCTCCTGGCTCCGGCCAAGGCCGGGCGCGTCGGTAAATGCCGGTGAAGGATCATTTTCGCATAAACACGGCCTTTGAAGCGCATTCCATCTGATTGTCCGCAAAGTAAAAGAAGACCGAGTGTCACCCATCATTCCGAACGAGCGGAGCCGCCTCGGGATGCCGCAAGGCTGCACAGGATAGCTGACAGTGTCCGATTTGCCCGGCGGTGGAGGAGTTCGGATGCAAGCGTAACATCGTTACTATCAATAGATTACGAAGCACGCGAATGGCAGGCCTCCTGCTTCTTCCAAGGGCGGAGGTGCGCTGCCATGAACTGGACGCCGAACAAGATCTCGGTGCTGCGGGTGGGGGTAGGGTTCGTTGCCGTGGGGCTGTTTGGGCACGGGACCTGGGCGAATCTGGCGGGAGTGCTGCTGACGGTGGCGGCGATTGCGCTGGATGCGCTGGACGGGTACGTGGCGCGGCGGAAGAACATGGCCACGCCCGAGGGAGCGCAGATCGATATCCTGGGCGACCGCATGATCGAGAACGTGTACTTCACCTATTTCGCGGTGATCGGCATGGTGTCGGTGTGGGTGCCGGTGCTGTTTTTTGCGCGCGGGACGGCCACGGATTTTCTGCGCGGCCTGGCGGTCAAGCAAGGGCGCGCGGGATGGGGAGCGAACGCGATGCTGCAAAGCGGATGGGCGCGGGCGCTGGTGAGTTCGCGCTGGAGCCGGGGATTGTATGCGGCGATGAAGTGCGTGTGCTTCTGCTATCTGGGGCTGGAGCTGGCCCTGGCGCACGGGCCCATCGCTTTGCTGGGCAGTCCGGCGGCGGAAATGCGCGAGATGATCCGCGCGGGGGCGCTGGCGCTCACCTGGGCGACGGCGGCATTCTGCGTGGTGCGGGGCGTGCCGGTGCTGCTGGAAGGATGGGGATATTTTGCCGGGGCCCGGCGCGAGGCCGTGACGCCAATGGCGCGACCGGCGGTGCACGGAACGGAGCATCCGGAGGCGGCATGAGCTTTTCTGCGCAAAATCGCAACGCGCGAATTGCCGCGTTTTTCGATCTGGACGGGACGCTGCTGGGCGAGCCGTCACTCGAATGGCATTTTTTCCGGCACTTGCGTGAGCGCCGGCTGCTCGGCATGGAGCAATATTTTGGCTGGGTGGCGGAGACGCTACGCCTCGCGCGGCGGGGCATCTCCGCGGCGCGCGAGGGAAACAAGATGTACCTGCGCGGAGTCACCGTGGAAGCGGCGCGGAGTTTCCGTCCGGCGCGCTGGGAATTTTTTGCGGAGGGGTTGCTCCGTCTGCGCTGGCACGCGGCACAGGGGCACCGCCTGGTGCTGGTGAGCGGGACGCTCGAGCCGCTGGCGCAACTGGCGGGACGCGCGCTGGAAGCCGAGTTGGCTCGACGTGGTTGTGTTACACCCCTGCGGGTGTGCGCCACGCGGCTCGAGGAGACCGAAGGGTGCTGGAGCGGGCGCATGCCGCAAGGGCTGATGAACGGCGAGGCCAAAGCGGAAGCAGTACGGCGGATCGCGGCCGAGGAGGGTTTTGACCTGGAGCTGAGTTTCGCCTCGGGAAACAGCGCGGGAGATTTATGCATGCTCGGCGCGGTGGGGAGGCCCGCGGCGGTAAATCCGGACGCAACCCTGGCGCAACTGGCGGCGCGCGCGGGATGGCCGGTGCTGCAGTGGGGCCGGGAGGAAGCCGGGCGTAAAACCGAAAAGGCGCGCCGTGCAGCCCTGGAAAGCGTATTTGCAAATTCCGGCGGGGAGCGAAAGCCATGAGTAAACTAGGAGGACTGCACTTATCCGAACGGGCCGCGGCGCGGCCGTGGCCCATAGGGGCGCCGCGGGAGCGCGAGGCGCCACGGAAAGACATACTCATGGCGGCGGCAAAAGGCGAGTTGACGGCGGCGTGGAAGGCCTGCGGGGCGTTCGAATGGGCGGCGTTCCACTATCTAGCGCTGTCCTCGGTCCTGATCACGGTTTTTTCCAGGAATCTGGCACATCCGGGGCGGCTGGTGGCCACGCAGTTTGCGCTGGCCGCCGGCATTCTGCTGCTGTGCGGGATTTATGCGCGGGCGGAAATGCGCGCCGGAGCCAACGGAAGCTTCTTTATGTTCCGCTTCTGGCATTTCTGGCGCCACTGGTATCCGCATCTTTTCTTTCTCTTCTGCTTCGAGGAGATGGCCCGCCTGGTGCACATGGTCTTTCCGGGATGGTTTGACGCCAGACTGATCGCCGCGGACATGTGGATCACCGGGGTCAACCCGGTGCTGTGGATTCAGCGCTTCACCAATCCTCCGCTGAACGAATTCATGCAGTTCATCTACACCTCGTATTTCACCTACCTGCTGATCCTGGGCGGCATCCTCTATTTTCGAAAGGACTGGAAGGGCTACTGGTCGGTGATGACCTATTCGATGGTGGGCTACCAGATCGGCTATGTGATCGCGGCGTGCTTCCCGATCCAGAGCCCGTGGTTTCAACTGGCCGGGCAATGGCCCACGGCGGCGCTCGATGGCGGTCCCATCACGGCGCTGATCAATTTCATCGAGCATTACGGGCGCGTGCGCGGAGCCGCGTTTCCCTCGCAGCACGTCTGCGGAGCGGTGGCGGCGGTGTGGGGCGCATGGGCGCACCGGCGGCGCGTGTTCTGGGTGTTTCTGCCGATGGTTTTCTTCATGTGCATCTCCACCGTGTACGGGCGCTATCACTACATGGTGGATAGTTTCGGCGGGATCACCACGGGAACCATCGGCTACTGGCTGGGCGGAAAGCTGATGAACCGAGACGGAGCCGTGGCGGCGGGGGAAGTTAAAAATTAACAGTTGAAAGTCTACCAGCGTGCGAAAAAACTTTTCGTTCTCGTGATTTTGTAGAGGCCGGGCTTAAGCCCGGCCCTTGTCTTCAATCCTTCACCTGCTCCAAGACATCACCTAAACCAGTCTTCAGTCCTTTTCAGCAGATTTCTAAATAGACGGGCGGCGGGTGGCGGGATGGGCGCGTTCGACGAGGGCGGCGATGCGCAGAAGGAGCGCTTCATCGCCCGCGGCGCCGATGAATTGCAGCCCGGCGGGCAATCCGGAAGAGGTAAAGCCGCAGGGAACCGAGATGGCCGGGACGCCGGCGAGATTAGCGGGGCGATTGGGGCCCAGCAGAAGGGCCCGCGTGGGGAGATCTTTTTCGCCGATGCGCGTGGTATCTTCGTCGATGAGCGGAGCGGCGATGGGCGTGGTGGGAACGACGATGGCGTCGAGCTTCCCGTCCTCGAGCGCCAGGTGCAGTTGCTGGATAAATTTCTCCCGCGTCTCCAATGCCTTCAGATAAACGGTCGCCGGGACGCGCGTGCCCATTTCCAGGCGCGTGCGAACGTCCTCGCCGTAATCCGCGGCGCGCGCGGGAAACCAGCCAGACTGCTGATGATAGAACGTGGCCTCGGGCCAGGCGATTTCGTTTCCCGCGTCCTCGGACTCCTTCCAGAGCGGCACGGAAATGTTCTTCATGGTTACGCCCTGCTTGCGCAGGGAAGCGAGAGCGTTTTCGAAAACGGAAAGAATGTCCGGGGAGACGCGATCCGAGGGGAATTCGCGGAGCAGCCCAAGGCGAAACTTGCCGGAGCGCGAAGTGCGTTTCCCCGCGGCGGCGAACCGCGGAAC
>JAIQGC010000041.1:13162-42783 GCA_020072805.1 Terriglobia bacterium | reverse complement strand
AAGAGATAATAAAGCCGGCCAGCGGGGTCCCCGGTCAGTGGCCTGCATGCGGATGCGGCGCAGGGGATCCTGTAACCGAGAGGCCGGAGGTTTCCCCTTCCCCATGAAATCAGCGGTGGTTAACGAAATTTTCCACAAGGGGGAGTGCCCCACCCAGTTCCTGCCTTTCTCGGCGCCCTGGGTCGGCGAAGAAGAGATTCACGAGCTGTTGGCTGCGGTCCGTTCCGGATGGCTGACGGCCGGTCCCCGGACGCGCCGCTTCGAGCAGGCTTTTCAAGTGTATGTCGGCGCCACCGAAGCCGTGGCCACCAGTTCTTGCACGGCCGCCCTGCATTTGGCTCTGCGGGCCCTCGATATCGGACCCGGCGATGCCGTGCTGACCTCTCCATTCACCTTTGCCGCCACGGCCAACGTCATCGTGCACTGCGGCGCCGAGGTGGCGTTTGCCGATATTTGCCCGCAGACCTTCAATCTGGACCCCACCGCCGTAGCCCGGTTCCTCAGCGAGCGCTGCCGGCGCTCCCGCCCGGCCGCTCAACCCATACGCCACGAGCGTCGCCAGGTAGGGGAGCGCCAGGTAGAGGCCCGTTCGCCTGGCATAGCGCTTGCGATACAGGGCGGCGAACTCCGGGTTGAGCTGGCCGAAGGCCATGCCGCGGGTCCAGGCCAGGCAAAGGCCCTTGACCACGGCAAAGAGCTGCGGCGTCCAGAGCGCCCAGAGCACCGCGATGGGAAGGAGAGCCGTCGCCATCAGGCGGGCGTCGCGCCGGACCTGAAATGGCCCAACGATCTTCTGCTGGGCGGGCGCAAGATGGGCGGCATCCTGACGGAGATGCATGCCGAACCGGGAGCCATCCGCTTTGTGATCATCGGAATCGGGTTGAACGTCAACCAGGCAAAATTTCCCGACGAGCTGGCTACGATCGCCACTTCCCTGCGCGCGGCCACCGGGCGGACGCATTCGCGCCTCGAACTGCTGATGCGCTTGCTGCGCCAATTCGAGAGCGACTACAATCGTTTCCTGCGGGAAGGCCCGGCCTGGGTCGTGGAAGCGTTCCAGGCCGTATCCAGCTTCGCGCGAGGCAAGCACGTACGCGTCAGCGACGGCCGCGAAGAATATACGGGAACGACCGCGGGGCTGAGCGCGGAAGGACTGTTGCTCGTGCGGCGGGAAGACGGGAGGACCGTGGCGGTCCTTTCCGGCGATGTGACGGAGGCGGTCTAGATGCTCATGGTCATTGATGTGGGCAACACCAATTCGGTGCTGGGCGTCTATCGCGGCGAGGAACTCATCGCCCACTGGCGGCTGACCACGGCGCGGCACCAGACCGTGGACGAATACGGCATCCTCACGCGCAATCTTTTCACCCTGGCCGATCTGGACCGGGACGCCATCACCGGCATCATTATCAGCTCGGTGGTTCCCCCGGTGAACGCCACGCTGGCGGAAACGGCGCGGCGCTATTTTGGTTTGCAGGCGCTCTTCGTCGAGCCGGGGATCAAGACCGGCATGCCCGTGCAATACGACAATCCGCAGGAAGTGGGCGCGGACCGCATCGTCAACGGCGTGGCCGCCTTCGGCAAGTACGGCGGGCCGTGCATCATCGTGGACTTTGGCACGGCCATCACCTTCGACGCGGTTTCCGCCAAGGGCGAATATCTGGGCGGAGTGATCTCGCCCGGCCTGGGTATCTCCTCGGAGGCACTGTTTTCGCGCGCGGCGCGATTGCCGCGCGTCGAGATCAAGGACCCGGGAAAAGTCATCGGCAGCAACACCGTCGGCTCGATGCAGTCGGGCCTGTTCTACGGCGCGGTGGGCCTCGTGGACGGGATACTCGAGCGCATGAAGCAGGAACTGGGCCCGGATGCCAAAGTGGTGGCTACCGGAGGACAGGCGCGGCTCGTGGCCGCGGGCTCGCGGCATATCCAGCACACCGACGAATTTCTTACGCTCGAGGGCTTGCGGATTATTTGGGAGAAAAACCAGCCGGCCGAGCGCAAGGGCCTTCCTCCCTCCACTGCTTCCGCGCGGCCCGCCGCCGCGAAGAAATCGCCGCGCTGAGCCCCGGCATGGACGGCTGGAACTACTTCAGTTATTACAGCGAAATCGAGGAATATTTCTGGAAGAAGCGCGGCGCGCATCTGCTGGTTTCTCCCATCGACTGGGCCATCATGGAGTCCTGGCAGCAGGCCGGCGTGCCGCTTTCCGCCGTCTGCAAGGGGATTGACCGCGCTTTCGAAAGCTACCAGCGCTCCCGGCGCGGCGCGGGCCGCGCGCTGAAAAGCCTGGCCTACTGCACCGACGCCGTGCTGGAAGCCGCGGAAGAGGAGAAGGCGGCCGCTGCGGGCGCGGCACCCTCCGCAAACGCCGTTCCCTTGCCGGAAACTTTTTCGCGCGAGGCTCTGCGGGCCTATTTCCAGCGCAACGTGGCGCAGCTGCGCGGCGCCGCCGAACGGGTTTCGCCCACTGCGCCGGAGATGGCCGCGCGCTTCAGCGAATCCGCCCAGGCGCTCGAGGATAAATTCGTTTTACTCGATGCCCCCGGCGCGCTTGACCTCGAAGACATCGAACGCCACCTCACCGTCCTCGACGAAAAACTCCAGGCCGCTCTCGCCAGCCTGGCCCCTGAAGACCTGCTGCTGCGCATCCGCCGCGATCTGGACCATCAACTGGCCGCCTACCGCGGCAATATGAAAGGCCCGCAACTCGCGCAGATCGAGCGCCAGTTCATTCACAAGCGCCTGCTTGAGGAATACCGCCTCCCGCGCCTCAGCCTGTACTACTTCTCCTGACACCTCCCAGACAAACCAAATTGTCATTCTGAGTCCCGGTGGTTTTTACCGGGACGAAGAATCTCAACTCAAAATCCTGCCGGGACGTACGACCGGGATGCACCGGCCCTCCGCCGGCCCGCCCTCGCACAAAGTTCGCTGAACGCTTATACTGTCGCCTTGCCCGCTGAGTTGCGCCTCCGCGGGCCATTGTTCGCGGCCAAATTCCAGCGCGAGGTTCCCGCGTGACCGGTTCTGTCTGGAAGACCAATGTGAATCTGCACTCGCCCGAGGCGGAGAAGAACGCCCGCCGCGTCGTGGACTTGCTCACGCAAATGAAGAACGAAGAAGAGCAGATCCGCCAGGGCGGCGGCGCCAAGGCCATCGAAGCGCAGCACAAGAAAAACCGCCTGACCGCGCGCGAGCGCATCGCCAAACTGATTGACCCCAAGACGCCGTTCTTTGAAGTGGGCCTCTACGCTGCGCACGAAATGTACGAGGAATGGGGCGGAGCGCCCTCGGCGGGAACGGTAACCGGACTCGCGCGCATCTGCGGGCGGCTCTTCATGCTGATTGCCAACGACGCCACGGTGAAGGCGGGAGCGTTTTTCCCGATGACCGCGAAGAAAGTGATTCGCGCGCAGAATATCGCCATCGAAAACCGCATTCCCACGATTTATCTGGTGGACTCCGCCGGCGTTTTCCTTCCCTTGCAGGAGGACGTCTTTCCGGACACCGACGATTTCGGGCGGGTCTTCCGCAATAACGCGGTGATGAGCGCGCAGGGCATTCCGCAGATCACCGCCATCATGGGCATGTGCGTCGCCGGAGGCGCGTATCTGCCGGTGATGTGCGACCACATCCTGATGACCGAAGGCTCGGGACTCTTCCTGGCCGGGCCGGCGCTGGTGCAGGCGGCCATCGGACAGAAATATTCCGCCGAGGAACTGGGCGGAGCGAAAATGCACGCGCAGATCAGCGGCACGGTGGACTTCCGAGAACCCGACGACGAGACCTGCCTCAAGCGCATCCGCTCGCTCGTGGACAAGATGGGCGCGGGGGACCGTTCGCCCTTCAGCCACGAGAAAGCGCGCGAGCCGCTCTATTCCGCGAGTGAAATCTATAACATTTTTTCGAGCGACCCGGCAAAGCAGTACGACATGCGCGAAATTATCGCGCGCATCGTGGACGCCGGCGAATTCGAGGAGTACCGCGCGGAATACGGCGAAACGCTGCTGTGCGGCTACGCGCGCATCGGCGGCTGGGCCGTGGGCATCGTGGCCAACCAGAAAAAACACATTCAGACGCACGCGCGCGGCACCGACCAGAAGATGATCGAATTCGGCGGCGTGATCTACAAGATTACCGTCATCTGCGGCGGCAGCTTCGGCCCGGGGCATTATCCCATGTGCGGCAAGGCGTATGACCCGCGCTTCGTCTTCGCCTGGCCCACGGCGCGCTACGCGGTGATGAGCGGTGACGCGGCGGCGGGGACGCTGGCGGAAATCAAGCTGAAGCAGCTAGAACGCGAAGGCAAGAAGGTGGATGAAAAAGTCCGCAAGGAAATGTACGAAGCAGTGAAAGCGACATACGAGCATCAAACCGATCCACGCTACGCCGCCGCCCGACTTTGGGTGGACGCAATTATTGACCCCGCGCACACGCGTGAAGCACTCGTTTGGGCGCTGGAGGCGGCAGCGCTTAATCCGGAAATCCGTGAATTCAAAACCGGGGTATTACAGACCTAATTCCAGTGCATTTTTCAAAGCGTGAAAATCTCTTTTGAGGCCCAATGGAACCAGTAAAGCTCATCGAATGCCCGCGCGACGCCTGGCAGGGCTTGCCGGAAATGATTCCCACGGAATTCAAGGCCGAATACCTGAAGGAACTGGTGTTGGCCGGTTTCAAACATATTGACGCCGTGAGTTTCGTTTCGCCCAAACACGTAAAGCAGATGGCGGACAGCGAAGAGGTGATGAAACTGCTGAACGCTTCCCTTCCCGCGGGTACGCAGGCGCCGGAGATTATCGGCATCGTCGTGAACGAGAAGGGATTGGAGCGGGCACTGGCCGCGCCGGGTGTCACCACCATCGGCTATCCCTACTCGATTTCGGCGCACTTTCGACGGGCCAATGCGAATATGTCGCGCTCGGAATCGCGCGCGCTCGTGGAGACGCTGCGTAAGGAGACGGCCGCGGCGGGGCGCGACCTCGTGATTTATATTTCGATGGCATTTGGAAACCCATACGAAGAGCCGTGGGGGCCGGAGCTGATCGAAGAGACGCTCGAGTGGCTGAAGAATATTCGCGTTAAGACCGTTTCGCTGGCGGATACGGCGGGGAATGCCGCGCCGGAACTGGTGGGCTCGGTCTTCGCCCGGGTGAAGGATTTTGTTGCCGGGATCGAATTGGGTGTTCACTTGCACAGCCGGCCCGAAGACATGGAAGCCAAGGTGCTCACTGCGTACGCGGCGGGATGCAGAAGATTCGACAGTGCGCTGACCGGACTGGGCGGCTGCCCCTTTGCCGGAGATCATCTGGTGGGCAATCTGGATACGACGTCGGTGCTGGCGGCGCTGCGCAGCGCCGGCGGAGATCCCGGAATTGATCCTTCCCGGCTGGCAACAATCCTGCAAATGACCAACGAGATTCGCACAAAGTACGCGAACGCGCCGCTGCCGAGCTAAGGACGAGAACTTATGTATACGACGCTTAAGCTTACAACCACGAACGACATCGCCACCATCACGCTGGACCGAGCGGAGAAGCGCAATGCCATTTCCACGGCGATGATCGAGAAGTTGCTCGCCGCGCTCGATGCGGTGGAAAAAAGTCCGGCGCGAATCGCGGTCATCACCGGGAACGGCAACGCGTTCTGCTCCGGCATGGACCTGGAGCTGCTTGCGGCCATCGCGCAGCAGTCGCCGGAGCAGAATCTGGCCGATTCGCGGCGCATGGCGGGAATGTTCCGGCGCATCTGGAGTTTCCCGAAGATATTGATCGCCGCGGTGAATGGAGCGGCCATCGCCGGCGGCACCGGCATCGCCACAATGTGCGACTTCACGCTGGCTGTGCCGGAAGCGAAGTTTGGCTACACCGAAGTAAAAATCGGATTCTTGCCCGCCATCGTTTCGGTATTCCTCACGCGGCAGATTGGCGAGAAGCAGGCGCGCGACCTGCTGCTGACCGGGCGCATCTTCGACGCTGCGGAAGCCAAAGCGCTCGGACTGGTGAACGAGGTTGTTCCCGCGGATCAGCTTTCGGCGCGAACGCAACGCCTGGCGGAAACGCTGCTTGCGGCCAGTCCCACGAGCCTGACGCGGACTAAGAAACTTTTGGTAGCCGCGGCAGCAGCGCAAGTGGACGCCGAACTGGAACGCGCCATCGCCGAAAACGCTCGCATTCGCGCGACCGCCGACTTCCGCGAGGGACTCGCTTCCTTCCTCGAAAAACGCAAGCCGGTCTGGCGCGGCGAGGAGTAACCCGGAGAATCATGAGCTATCACGATACCACCGTGCGCGTGCGCTATGCCGAAACCGACCAGATGGGCGTGGTCTATCATTCGAATCATTTGATTTGGTTCGAGATCGGGCGCGTCGAGCTGATGCGCTCGATGGGCATTTCCTACAAACAGATGGAGAGCCAGGACGACTGCTACATTTTTGTGGCCGAGGCGCATTGCCGCTATCTGGCTCCGGCGCGCTACGATGAAGTTCTGCGCATCCGTTCGTGGATCGCGGAGGCGGGCAGCCGCATCATCAAGTTCGCCTACGAAATCGCGCGCGCCGAGGATGAGCAACTACTGGCCACGGGTTTCACCAAGCACGTGGTCTGCGGCAAAAGCGGCAAGCCCAAGGCGCTGCCGGCGAAATACCGCGCGGTGCTGGTGGCTTCGGACGGTCCCGCCGCAAAGGGGAAAGAAGCATGAGCGTGAACATTTCCGGAACCAGCCTGACGTTCGAGGAATTTTACGAAGTGACCGTGCGCGGAGCGAAGGTGGCGCTCGCGCCAGCGGCGGTGGCGCGGATGAACGCCTCGCGCGCCGTGGTGGAGCGGCTGGTGCAGGCGGGAAAAACGGCTTACGGAATCAACACCGGCTTTGGAAAATTGGCTTCGGTGCGCATTTCCGCGGATCAGGTGCGCCAGCTACAGGTGAATCTGGTGCGCTCGCATTGCTGCGGCGTGGGCGAACCGCTCAGCGAAGCGGAAACGCGGGCAATGATTTTGCTGCGAGCCAATGCGCTCGCCAAGGGACTCAGCGGCGTGCGTCCCGTGGTGGTGGAGACGCTGTGCGCCATGCTCAACGCCGGGGTGCACCCGGTGATTCCCTCGCAGGGCTCCGTCGGCGCTTCGGGCGATTTGGCGCCGCTGGCGCATCTGGCGCAGGTGGCCATCGGCGAAGGCTTTTCTCGCTATCGCGGCGAAACGCTGCCCGGCGGCGTGGCGCTGAAGCTGGCGGGCATTGCTCCGCTGGCGCTGGAAGCGAAAGAAGGGCTTTCGCTGCTGAACGGTACGCAGGGGATGCTCGCGCTGATCAGCCTGGCGCTGCATCAGGCGGACGTGCTGGCGGATACGGCGGACGTGGCCGCGTCGCTTTCGATGGACGCGCTGCGCGGCAGTCCTAACGCGTTTGATCCGCGCATCATGGAGGCGCGGGCGTATCCGGGCGCAGCGCAGACCGCTCGCAATCTGGTGCGGCTCAATGAAGGCAGCCAGATCCGAGATTCGCATCGCGGAGCGGAAAAAGATCCGCGCGTGCAGGACCCGTACAGCGTGCGCTGCACGCCGCAGGTGCATGGAGCGGTACGCGATGCGCTGGCGCAGGCGCGAGCCACGGCGCTGGTGGAACTCAACAGCGCGACGGACAATCCGCTGGTGTTTGTCCACGAAGGAAAGCCGGGGGACGGCCCCGATCCGATCGGGGCAGGTGATATCATCAGCGGCGGAAATTTTCATGGCCAGCCGCTGGCCATGGCCGCCGACCAGATTGCCGTGGCGATTGCCACGCTCGGGGGCATTTCCGAGCGGCGCATCGAGCAGATGACCAATCCGCTCACCAGCCTGCTACCCGCGTTTTTGACGCCCGAGCCGGGGCTGAATTCCGGGCTGATGATCGTGCAGGTAACCGCGGCGGCGCTGGTGAGCGAGAACCGCGCGCTGGCCGCGCCGCATTCGGTGGATTCGGTTTCCACGTCCGGCAACCAAGAAGATTACGTTTCGATGGGCATGAGCGCGGCACGGCGGCTCGAGCGCATGCTGGCGAATCTGCGCTACATCCTCGCCATCGAGTTGCTCTGCGCCTGCCAGGGGATTGACCTGCTGGCGCCGCTCACCACCGGCACTCTGGCAGGAAAAGCGTTCGCCGCCGTGCGGGGGAAGTCGCTCAAGCTGATTGAGGACCGTCCGCAGGCGCCGGAGATGGAGGCCGTGGCGGGGCTGGTGGCCAGCGGGGACCTTGCTGCGCTGGTCCGATGATTTTGTGGCACAGACTTCAGTCTGTGCGATTTTCCACTGACAGGAAAACCAAACCCGCACAGGCTGAAGCCTGTGCCACTGTGCCCTACGCTGCGGCTAGGCGAATCGCTGCTTGGTCGGATGGGCAAGAGAGATCCTTCGCTCCCGATGGTCGCTCTCCGACAAGGCCGGAGCAGGCAGGACAGATACCCTTCTTCGGGTATCTGGTCCCGATTGGATCGGGGCAAGTTAACAATATGACCCCCACCCCCCGGTGTTTTCTGTAAGTATTGATTCTGCGGGCTTTTAAGTCCTTTGTTTTGGAACTGCAGATTCTACATGGGTTGCGGACGTGTTTTTTGGATCTGCAGAATATAAAGGAGTTAGCGGTTGACCGTTGGCAGTGGACCGTTTTAAAACGTGACACCCCCGGTGTTTTTGCAAAGAGTGCGTAAAGTGCGGATGGCATAAGGGTTGCGGCGCGCTCCTGTTTTTGGAAGAGCAAAAGAGTGCGTAAGTTATTGTAAATCAAGGAATGGGAAAAGTGCGTTTTGGCCAAAGATGCACTGCCCGCTGTACCCCCTCCGTCGAATGGAAAAGAGTGCGGAAGATATAGAAAACAAGATGGTTATTGGCGCTCCGTGGGGCCGAAGAGCCTGCAAGCTATTGAAAATACAAAAATTAAATGGATGCTTGGCTGGGATTAGAGTTTTGGTAAACGGGTAGTGCTGTTAAGACAAGTTTACTCAACTGCTAGCATAATGGATCAGAAGGACAAGTTCAAGAAAAAATTACGGGATACTTATAGGAGGCTGCCAAGCCGGAACTAGCGGTTTATTCCTAGTGTCTAGTAAACAGCATCGTCCTCGGCCACGAGTCCACGGGCGGATAGCCTGGATGTATGCTGGAATCATCAAGCTAATTTCAGGAAGATAGGCCGACCAGCAGCAACAGGCAATATCTAAAGTTCCGTAATCCACGCACACATCGAGGCGGTGTGGTCCTGATTTGTCAGATTTCCAGCGTTCGCCAGCCTTCCATGTAGCAATTGGCTCCATATCTCTGCTGCCATTTTGTTAGCTACAGCGGCGGCAACAAAAAATAACTTTGGCTTCAAACTTTTTGCAGCAAAGGCCGTACGTATGCGATCTAGAGCAGTTTTCCCCGTTTTCCAGTGTTCGTCCGCGCCAGCTGGATCAATGCCTCCCTTTAATTCACCAAGCGCGATATAATTTTTGGGGGTTCTGTAAGCGGTGGAAAACTGCTCAGGCGAGCAGCCTAAGAGGATGAGATCAATGTTATTTCGGACCAGCGGGACGTTCACATTGTAAACTAAGGTGCGCTGCTTGCCTTCGATGACCCAAGCAAGGCCACGCAAGTAAATTTCAATATCCGCATCATTCTCGGACATCTTCGTCCAAGTGCCATTTGCTCCATGCATCCAGCGATACGGGACTTTATTGAGAGTCAGTGTGGATATGAGAGACCTGGTTAGTTTTCTCTGCGCGAGAGCTCCTCCGACATTGCGCATGGAGCCTCCGAGTGTATCGCCGCGGGTAAGAAGAAACCTAAAAACCAATTCCTCAACAAACGCTGTTCCTGCAGGTTCCAAAAATTTTGCGATTAGACCATCGATCGCATCTTGCTTGTCCTTGGCCAGCATATGCCCGGCGGCCTTGTCAGACACACCCGCTGCAGTGACCAAGGCCGACTTTATAGAAGCAATCTTTAATAAGTCTCTTGGCTTGTTCGCCTTTAATGCGGCAATTTTCAATGCCCGGGCCTCTTCGACGAACGGCGTCGCACGGCGATTCCTTTCGAGAGCAAGAGCAACAAAACCAGCACGAACCTGTTCATAGGATGTTACGAGATCTCGTGCAGACTTCAGATGCCGACGGTAAGACAAGGATTTTTCCTCCATACGTAAACGCACTTGCGAAGCGCATCTCGTCCATGCTCCCCCATTTGCTGACTACTATTACCTTTGCCACTCGGTAAAACCAAAATATTGTCCACTGTGAATCCCAGTCTTTCCGCAAGTGCGGATAGAATGAGGTCGACTGAGATGCTGGCCCCGGCATACCGAACGTTGTCGTTTACCATAATTAAGGGAGCACCGGGCTTTAGAACACGCCCACATTCAGCGATTACGCATGCCATCTCATAAAAATAACCGCGCACCATCCTAGCTATGCCATTATTGTTCAACATGTTAGCATCACGGCACCAATCGAGGTACGCAAGTATGGCCTGAAGCAATTCTTGACGATCTACTTCCTCGATAGGTTTCTTCCATTTAGAATTTATTGAGAGAAGGTCTTTTGCGCGATTTTCAACTGTACAGCTCAACATCTGTTGGCGAAGAGAGGATACGCCTGCTTCATTGACGCCAAGCAGGGCAAGTTCGAGGGCATATGTCCTCGTATAATCATACCTATTGCAATAGGGCGGCGAAGTCACTACAGCGCTGTAACGGTTTGACCGTAATTTCGGAAGGACCTGCAAGCACGAACCGGGCATAAGGTTTACGTTTCCCTGTGTGCGGACCTTAACGAACAGGTCTATCGAAAAACTTCCGGATGAAATATCGTTAACGATCTCTGTGATTTTTGCAGAGATAGCTGACTCAAAATCAAGTATCTTACCCTTGTCAAATCGCTTAGCGCCTTGGCGTCGACCGGACCGATAATCCCATCTCAAATATTGCCCGTCTTTTCGCGTATAACTGATATTTTCGAGTACGCACAGCAAGGCAAAGCGAAGCACACTCCTTACTTTTGGTGGTTCACTATCAAGCGCGTACAAGTATTTCTCGATAAGTGCAATGGTACGCGGCGGGTATGCCCCTGCCGTAATTCGCAATTCCAAGAACTTTCTTAATCCTCGGTGTTTCTTCCAAACGGATGCGTCCACCCACTGCCGTATACGTTGGAAGTTTGTAGGGCTCAAGGCTCGAATAAGTTGTCGGGTTTTGATGATTTCCTGCCCGATGGGCAGCAGTTCTATGCCATCAGCGTCGAGCCCGGCATCCGCTGCAACAAAAAGGGCAGTTCCAGCCCCTGCAAATGGATCAAGAATGCTTCCCTTGCGAACATCGTAGCGAGAAAGAAGAAAGTCAATAAGGGCAGCAGAAAATGCTTCCTTGTATTTGTACCATCGAACTGCCGGACGCTGCTTATTTGCTTGGAAACTTACCAACTGGCGAGTGAGGGACTTATGAACTAGCAGTTTGCCCCCGAACTGGTCAGTCAACCGTGAATCAAGTTTTCCGATGAAGGAAAGTTGCCGCTCTTGTTCGACTGCTTCCTCCTTTTTTTCAGGATTTCTAACTGAATCGCCATCAGGCGGAGTCTTGGTTAGCCCTATGTCGTGGAAAAGTGCAGCTTGGACCGAGGCTTTTACACTCGACATTGAAAGGCTCCTTTAGGAGGACGGATTCTAAATATAACAGGAAGTCGGTCATTCCCCATACTCGATTTAGACAGTTGGAGATTAGAGACATAGTGCACATTGCGGTTCTTCTGGTTTTTTACGGCACCATGCCGCGCTCGGAGCTTGATCCCGCGTTGACCTGAATTCCGAAGTTGAAGCGAAATTCATCGTTCATAAAAAGCACGAGCGATGGGGCGGCTGATTCCTCCACTCCGGGACGGCAAGAAGCGCCGTCCCTCCGGTCGGAATGACAATGTTGATGAGGGGTATTCCGTCACCCCAGCGAGTCGCGCAGGAACGTGCCCAGCTTGTAGGCGGCCATGTAGCTGAAGGGCGGAAGCTCGAGGGAATAGTGTCCGCAGTGGAGTTCGAGGGTTTGGGGGTCGCTGCCGTGGGCGCGCTGGGAGGCTAGCATTTCGGCAGTGAGTTCGGGGAGGAAGGTGGGGTCGTATTTGCCGTAGACCATGAGGCAGTTTTTTCCGGCGCCCATGTGGCGTTCGACGTAGGGCATGGGGCTGATGGGGGACCAGAAGTGGCGGAGTTCGTCGACGGTGACTTGGTTGCGGAGGCCCTCCCATACGTGATTGGTGGTCATGCCGTGCTTGACGACGTCGGCGAAGTAGGTGGAGACGTGGAGGAAGCCGCCGGCGCGGACGGCGGGGTCGTGGACGAGGGTGATATAGCCGACGGAGGAGCCGATGCTGGTGCCGACGATGCCGAGGCGGTTATAGCCCTGGAGTTCGAGCCAGCGGAGGCACTGGCGGGTGTCGGTGACGGCCTGGCGATTGGCTTGCAGGGTGAGGCCGATATTGGAGCCGACGAGCTGGTCGGCGCGTTCGTGGCCGGGGGCCATGCGGCGGTCGTGGTAGGGGAGGCTCATGCGCAGGACGGAGATGCCCAGGAATTGCAGCCAGCGGCAGAGGGCGCCCATGCCGTGCCATTTGGCGTTCCAGTTGGGCAGGAGGACGACGGCGGGGCCGCTGCGGCGGGCTGGGAAAAACTGCGCGTGGACGAGATTGTTGGCGGGCCAGTCGGAGACGACGGCGCTGGTGAAGGTGAGGACGTTGTCGGCCAGGCGGTAGTCGGAGGCGGCTCCGGCGGCGAACCATTCGCGGCTGGAGGCGATGGTGGCGGGGACCCATTTTTGGAGGAAGGAGCGGGGGTCGGGCTCGTCGGCGCGGCCGCCGATGTGTTCGAGGCCCCAGGAGAAGGGGCGGACCATGCGATTGTCATCGGTGGTCCAGCGGCGATGTTCGTAGCGGCGGATGCGTTGTTCGAGCCAGTGCATAGGGGCCCGGAGCAGCACGGGCAGAATTTAAATATAGCGGAGGCGGGGCAGGGGGAGCAAATGCTCGTGACTTGTGACTGGTGATTCGTGAATGGTGAAAACCGTGGGCGGCGGATGGGTTGGCGCTGGGGGAGAGAGAAGCGCACAGCCAGGAATGGCTGTGCCACAGATACATAGGGGCCCGGAGAGACGCAGGCGGATAGAAAATATAGCGGAGCGGGGCGCGGGACGCAAACGGGGGAAAGAGGGAGTGTGCGGAGGGAAAGGCCCGCCCTCTGAAGAGGGCGGCTAGAGAAGTTTTGTGGGAAATCCGGGTTAGGAATGGGACACCAGGGCGGGCGGGTTTGTTGAGCGGTGTGGGGGAGTGTGGCAAAGTGAGGTTGTGACCATCGTATTTGTTTTTCTCTTTGGGCTGATCATCGGCAGCTTCCTGAACGTGTGCATTACGCGCATTCCGGAGGAGCTTTCCATTGTGCTGCCGGGGTCGCGCTGCCCGCGCTGCAATACGCCGATCCACCCTCTGGACAATATACCGGTGCTGAGCTGGCTGCTGCTGCGGGGAAAATGCCGGAACTGCCGCGAGCCTATTTCGGTGATGTACCCGGCGATTGAGTTGCTGACGGGGATTTTCTTCGTGCTTTGTTTTCTGCAGTTTGGGCTGAGCGTGGCGCTGGGCAAATGGCTGTTTTACACCGCGCTGATTATCGTGCTGAGCGTGACCGACCTGCGCACGCGGCTGCTGCCGGACGCGGTGACGCTGCCGGGGCTGGGGATGGGACTGGTGTTCAGCGCGGCGGTGCCGCCGCGGAACGGCGTGGCGTTCCTGCTCCTGGAGCGCTTCACGCAGAGAGCCCTGCCCGCGCCGCTGGTGGGATTGGCGGACGGACTGCTTGGCGCGGGGTTCGCAACGCTGTTCCTATGGGGAACGGGGCGAGCCTACCGGGCGTGGAAGGGCCGCGAAGGCATGGGCATGGGCGACGTGAAGATGATGGCCATGGTGGGAGCCTTCGTCGGATTGCGGGACACGCTTACGGTCATGCTGCTGGGGACGCTGCTGGGGAGCATCGGGGGAATTTGGATGATCGCGGCGCTCTACGCCGGGGGGTATAAGCGCGACGTGGCCGAACGAGCCGTCCGGCGGGGACTGGGCGCGCTGAACCGGCTGCGCTGGACGCTGGCGCGGCGATACTGGATTCCGCTGGGGACGTATCTGGGAGTGGGCGCGCTGGCCGTGCTCTACCTGATGCCCTATCTGGAAACGCTGTGGATTGCGGGAAGGCACTGAGAAGCCGGAGGTTTTTGCAGAAATGCTGGCCTTAGCACTGCTAACGCAGCAGACGGCAATACCGGAACGGGTCTGGCCCACGGCATTGATCTATTTCTTCGTGTTACTGGGCCTGCTGCTGGGGGCGGTGATGGTCATGCGGCGGGTCTTTCGCGCGGGGCGGGAGGCGCAGAACGCGCCGCAGCGTTCGGGACCGGCCACCAATGATTCGCCGGCATTTCTTACGGCGTCCATGCAGGGCGTCATTCAAAAGCTGCGCGAGCAGGAAAAAGAACTGGAGCGGCTGCACAAGGCGGAGAAGGAACGCGCGGAGCAGACCGAGAGGCTGAGCGAAGAGGTTACGCGGAACATGCCGGCGGGGCTGCTGCTGGTAAACGCCATGGGGATTATTTCCAGCGTGAATCCGGCGGCGGAGCAGGTGCTGGGAATGCGCGGGCTGGCTTTCCGGCGGTACAGCGAAGCGCTGGGAGAGGAATCGGCGCTGACGCAACTGATCGGGGAATGCCTGAACAAAGGCACCATCCACAGGCGGGAACAGGTGCAGCACGTGACGCCGCAGGGAGAAACGCGGACGCTGGGAGTGACCATCTCCTTCACCCGGCGCAACGAAAAAATCACCGGGGCCATCTGCCTGCTGAGCGACCTCACGGAACTGGCTTCCCTGCAGCACCAGATGCAATTGCGGGAGAACCTGGCGGCGCTGGGGGAGCTCTCCGCCGGAATCGCGCACGAATTCAAGAACGCCCTGGCGACGATTTCCGGCTACGCGCAGATGATTCGCGGGGAAAAGACGGAAGGAGAAGCGGCGGAATACGCGGGGCTGATACTGGAGCAAACGCGCAACATCACGCACGTGGTCAGCGAATTTCTGAAATACGCCCGGCCAATTGAGATTCCCCAGGAGCCGGTGGCCCTGGATGCGGTGATCGAGCGCATCGTGGCCGAACTGCAGGAATCCCTGCCAGGAGTGCGCATTGCCGCGGAGGGAAGCTTCGAACAAGTGACCGGCGAGGAAGGTTTTCTGCGGCAGGCCCTGTTGAACCTGGCCCGGAACGCGGCGGAAGCTGCCGCAGAGGCCTCCGGAGGCGGGCAGGTGGCCATCGAAGGGCGGGTGAGCGCGGGGGCGGAAGGCCCGGCGCAGCAAATCATCGTGCGCGACAACGGGCCGGGAATTCCCGCCGAGGCGCTGGGCAAGATCTTTGTTCCTTTTTTCACGACGAAGGCGGGTGGCACCGGACTGGGATTGGCGGTAGTGCAGAAAATCATCGTGCAGCACGGCGGCACGGTGCAGGCGCGCAACCGGCCGGAGGGCGGAGCGGAGTTTATTGTTACGCTACCGGTATTCCGGGCCGCCGCGGAAGCGATAGAATCAAAGCAAGCGCGCATCTAAGCAGGGAGAACCGCCGGAAGGCCCGGCGGGGAGGAAATCGACATGCGACTACTTACAGGATTCAGTACGGTGGTCATGCTGGCCGCGGCAGCGATGGCCTCCGCGCCTGCGCGGGCTCAGGCTGCGCCGCAGGAGTCCGTGGCGGAAGCGGCGCGGAAGGCGCGCGCGCAGAAGAAAACTCCGGCAAAACCGGTGCGTGTTTTTACGGAAGAGGAACTGGCCAAGGCCAAAGCCGCGGGAGAGGGCGAGCCGGCGGCGATTTCCACGGTGGGCGCAGAAAAACAGGAAACCGCGGCAGCGAGCGAGGCCGCCGGCAAGGAAACTGGCAAGGAAGCCGGCAAGGGCGGCGGAGAAGCGGATAAGAAGGAAGATGACAACCAGGAACAGAAATGGCGCGAGCGATTCAGGGGAGCGCGTGAAAACCTGGAGCGGGCGGAGAAGGAACTGGACATCCTGCAGCGCGAGGTGGGCAAGGCCAGCCTGCAGAATTATTCCGACCCGAATCAGGCCATGAAAGAGCAGTTCGAGCGCAAGGAAATCAACGAAAAGACCACCCAGATCGAGGAAAAGAAAAAGGAAATCGCGAAGCTCCGGCAGGCCATCGCGGACTTGGAAGACGAATTGCGCAAGGCGGGCGGCAACCCGTCCTGGGCGCGCTAAAGAAAAAACGCACGGCGGTAATTGCGCTAAGCGGCCCGGGGGAGGTCCGCACGACAGGCGCATCGCCGCGCATCGGCGCGCAAGACGGGCAGGAACCCGCGTTTTTGGAAGAAACAAAACCCATGGAACCATTGCTCCTTGTAGAAGATAAGAGCGAACTCCGCGCCATGCTCCGCACGGCGCTGGAGCGCGCGGGATACCGCGTGGAGGAAGCCGCCGACGGCGCGACGGCGATCCAGAAGGTGCGCGGGCGGCGCTACCTCCTGGTGCTCTCCGACCTGAAACTCCCGGGAGCCTCGGGGCTGGACGTGCTGCGCGAAAGCAAGCAGGCCGACGCCACCATTCCGGTGATTCTGCTGACGGCGTACGGCTCGGTCGAGGAAGCGGTCACGGCCATGAAGGAAGGGGCCTTCGATTTTCTGCAAAAGCCGGTGGACCTGGACCACTTGAAGCTGCTGGTGCAGCGGGCGGCGCGGCAGCAGGAGTTGCTGCGGGAAAATCTGCTGCTGCGCGAGGAGTACAGCACGCGCTACGGATTTCCGCGGATCATCGGGGAGGGTCCGGCCATCCGCGAGGTCAGCCAGCAGATCCAGAAAGTGGCGGCCACGGATTCGACGGTGCTGCTGCTGGGGGAAAGCGGAACAGGCAAGGAGCTTTTTGCGCGGGCGATTCATCATCTTTCACCGCGCCGGGAGCATCCCATCGTATCGCTGAACTGCGCGGCGATTCCCGAAGGGCTGGTGGAAAACGAACTGTTTGGGCACGAAAAAGGGGCGTTTACCGGAGCGGGCGCGCGCAAGGTGGGCAAGCTGGATCTGGCGCACCGCGGGACGCTCTTTCTGGATGAAATCGGGGAACTGCCGCTGGCCATGCAGGCCAAGCTGCTGCGTGTCCTGGAAGAGCGCTGCTTTGACCGCGTGGGGGGAACGCAGGAGATTGAAGTGGACGTGCGCATCATCGTGGCCACCAACCGCAACCTGCGGCAGGCCATCGCGGAAAAAACCTTCCGCGAAGATCTCTACTTCCGGATTTCGGCGGTGCCCATACAGATTCCTCCCCTGCGCGAGCGCGGCAACGACATTCTTCTGCTGACGGAGCATTTCCTGGAATCGTTCCGCAAGGAGTTCGCCAAGCCGCCGCTTACGCTGGCTCCCGAGGCCCGCGAGCGCTTGCAGCGCTATGCCTGGCCGGGCAACGTGCGCGAATTGCAGAACACGATCGAGCGCGCGGTGATCCTCGCGGACGGAGAGGTCATTACGGCGCAGGGCTTGCAACTGCCTGAGGCGCGCCCGGAAACCGCGGCGCTGCCCGGCGGGATGCTGCCCGCGGATTTCAACTGGACGGGCACGCTCGAAGAAGTGAGCCAGCGGGCCACGGCGCATGTCGAGCGGGTGATCCTGGAGAACGCGCTGCGCGAATGCAAATGGAACAAGACGCGCGCGGCGGAGAAGCTGGATATTTCGCCGAAGACCTTGCTGGCCAAGCTGCGTAGCGCGGGGCTGGAAGAGTAAGGCCGTGACTGGTGACTAGTGACTCGTGACTGGTGAAATTCCGACTCTTGAGACAATTCAGGTAAGCAGCATTTCAGGGATGGAAAGAGGCGGGGCAAGAACCCCCACACGCAAAAACGGCGTGTGAGGGCACCCCCGATTCATCTCCCCGATTCATCTCCATACTTTAGATTTCGGGAGTCTGGTTTATCCGGGAGAATTTACGTTCAGGAGGGGCGGCGGGCGATATGCAGGGCCACGGTGCTGCCGGTCCAGACTTCGTAACGGACATCGGCGTAGCCGGACTGCTGGAGGAGGGCGGCGAGGTCCGCCGGCTGAAGATATTTGGAGACGGAAGCAGGCAGATAGGTGTAGGCGGAGGAATCGCCGGAGATGAGGCCGCCGATGCGCGGGAGAATTTTGCGAAAATACCAGCGATAGAGGGCGCCGAAGAGGCGGCTGCGTGGCTCGGTGAAATCGAGAATCGCGAGCGTGCCGCCGGGCTTGAGGACGCGGCGGAATTCGAGGAGGCCGGCTTCGTAGTTGGCCAGGTTGCGGAAGCCGAAGGCGGCGGTAAGCAGATCGAAGGAAGAATCGGCGAAGGGCAGGCGCAGGGCATCGGCTTCGACGATGGACCAGCGTTTTGCCGGAGCGTTGGCCGATTCATCGCCCAGCGCGGCGGAAAATTTTTCCCGCGCGCGCACCAGCATCCCGTGAACAAAATCGGCGGCAATCACGCGGGCCTTCCCGGCCCGCGCCAGGGCCAGAGCCAAGTCGCCGGTGCCGCAGCAAAGGTCCAGCACGAGAGCATCGGGGCGTTCCAGGACGGCGCGCAAGCGGCGGGTGACGCGACGGCGCCACAGGCGGTCAATCTGCAGGGAAAGAACGTGGTTGAGCAGGTCGTAGCGCGGGGCGATGCGCCCGAACATCTCGCGGACGTAGCGCGACGCCTCGGCTTCGGAGCGGGCGCCTTCGGGCTGGGTGCCGCGGGGAATGTGCGGCGTTTCAGTCATGGAGCCTGGCGGAAGAGTGCGTAAGATGCGGGGCGTAGTGCAGGACGCGCTCGACGAGCGGCAGGGCGATGCCGTCATAGGAGCGGGCCTTGCCAATGGCCGGGGCCAGAACGAAGCGCAGTTTGCCGCCGCGTGTTTTTTTATCGCGGCCCATGGCGCGCAGGAGCGCCGCGGGAGAAAGGCGCGGCCAAGCGGGAAGATGGCCCAGCCGCCGCACCAGGGAGATGATTCGGGCAGCCACGTGGGGCGAGGTGATGCCGGATTCATGTCCTAACAGAGCGGCAGCCATCATCCCCCAGGCCACGGCTTCGCCGTGCTGGTAGCGTTTGTAAGCGGTAAGGCTTTCCAGGGCGTGGCCGAAGGTGTGGCCGAAATTGAGAATCTCGCGCAGACCGGATTCGCGCTCGTCGCGGCTGACCACGCGGGCCTTGATCTCGGCGCAGCGGGTGATGACATGGCCCAGGGCGGCGGGATCGCGCTTCAGGATTTTTTCCAGGTTCTGTTCCAGGAAGAGGAAAAGGGCTTTGTCCGCGATCACGCCGTACTTGATCACTTCGGCGAGCCCTCCGCGAAATTCGCGCGGCGGCAGCGTGCGCAGGAGGAGCGGGTCGGCAATCACTAGCTGCGGGGGATAGAACGCGCCGACCAGATTTTTCCCCTCCGGAAGATTGACGCCCGTCTTGCCGCCGATGGCGCTATCCACCTGCGCGACCAGCGTCGTGGGAATATGCACCAGCGCGATTCCGCGCAGGTAGCTGGCGGCCACGTAACCGGCCACGTCGCCCACCACGCCTCCCCCCACGGCCACAATGCGCGCGCGGCGGTCGGCGCCGGCGCGGCTGAGGCCGCGGCAAAGGGACTCAAAGCCGGCAATGGTCTTGGAGGATTCGCCGTCCTTCAGGAAGAGGACCCGTCGGAACTTTTTGACGCCCAGGGCGCGGGAAACGGATTTGCCCACATGGCGCCAGACGCGCGGCGAAGTAATCACAAAGGTGGCGGTCGCGGGAGGGAGCGCGGCTAGAAGGCGCTGCGCCTGACTCATGACACCAGGGGCGATGGCGATGGTGTAGCGGCCGCCGGCGGCGGAGACGGAGATAAGTTTCGGCTTCATAAAGGCGCGCATGAAATGTCCGCTTCAAATTGTAGCAGGAAAAGAACGGCGGGAGGTTCGCCGGCGAAGGGCAATTCCCTTTCGGGCGTGGCAGGAGAGTCTAGCCCGGAGTCTTCTGACTGAAGAAGCCGGCCACGGATTGCGTGCCAATTTTACTGGTGAGAGAAAGATCGCAGTGTTACGCACACAGCGGAACAGGAAACCGTGCAAATGGAGCAGCGGGCGGGGCAAGCCCCGCCCCTACAGCCTGATTCTTGTGAGAAATGCGGGGCTGGCCGCAGGCTGCGCCCCCATAAAGAGTATGGCGAGTGAATCCGGCAAAAGCTTCGTGCTACCATGGGCAGGCCATGCGGAACGAAAACTAGACACGCTCATGCCTCCCTCCCCCAAAACACATCACGCCGACTATGCCGTCATCGGTTGCGGGGTGGCGGGCCTGCGCGCGGCCATCGAACTGAGCGAAACGGGCAGCGTGCTGGTGCTGGCCAAATCCGACCTGAGCGAATCGGCCACGGCCTACGCCCAGGGCGGCATCGCCGTTTCCCTCAGCGATGAAGACGAAGTCGGCCTGCACGAACAGGATACGATTCTGGCCGGCGACGGCCTGTGCCGCCCGGAAGCGGTGCGCACGCTGGTCGAAGAAGGACCAAAGTATATCCAGCAGTTGATCGAGTGGGGCACGGAGTTCGACCGCGCCGGAACCAAGCTGGCCTTCACGCGCGAGGCCGCGCACAGCCGCTCGCGCATCCTGCACGCGCAGGGGGATTCCACCGGCCGGGAGATCAGCCGGGCGCTGCTGGCCCGCGCACACAAACTGACCCGCCTGCATCTGCGCGCCCACGCCTTCACTACCGGATTGATCGTGGAGTCCGGCCGGGTCACGGGGCTGCGTTTTCTGGACGAGAACGACGGCAGCCTGCATGAGGTGCGCGCAGGCGCCATCCTGCTGGCCACCGGCGGCCTGGGACAGATCTACCGGGAGACGACCAACCCGGAGATGGCCACCGGGGACGGCATGGCTATCGCCTACGAAGCGGGCGCGACGCTCTCCGATATGGAGTTCGTGCAGTTTCATCCCACGGCGCTGGCGGTCAAGGGCGCGCCGCGTTTTCTGCTGAGCGAAGCGCTGCGCGGCGAAGGCGGCATCCTGCGCAATATCAATCTGGAGCGCTTCATGAAGCGCTACGCCGAAGCGCAGGAACTGGCGCCGCGCGATGTAGTGGCGCGCGCCATCGTTTCCGAAATGCACCGCACGCAGAGCGATTACGTCTATCTGGATATGACCGCGAAGAGCGCGGAGTTCCTGAAGAAGCGTTTTCCGCGCATTTACGCTACTTGCCTCGGCCATGGCCTGGATCTTTCCACCGACCTCGCTCCAGTTTGTCCGGCGGCGCATTACATGATGGGCGGCGTTAAAACTGATCTCTGGGGACGGACATCACTTCCCGGGCTGTACGCGGCGGGAGAAACCGCCGCCACCGGAGTGCACGGGGCCAACCGGCTGGCCAGCAATTCCCTGCTGGAAGGGCTGGTTTTTGGCGCACGCACCGGACAGGCCATGAGCCAGGATGCTCCTCCGGAAAAACGCAGCGGAATCGGGCTGCCGGGCGTGCCTGCACCGAAGCCGGGAGAAGGCGCGGCGGGGACCAAGAAGGCCACAGCCAAGTCGGCGCACTCCGCGGGACTGACTAAGCTGCGCGAGCTGATGTGGAAACACGTGGGCATACTGCGCAATGGGCCGGAGCTCGCCGCGGCCCTGGCGCAACTGAGGAAGATCGAGATTCCTGACGGGGAAAAGCTATGCCGCGCCGTGCAGGAGGAGCGCAATCTGCACGCGCTGGCGGAACTGATTACCCGGTCGGCGCTGGCGCGGAATGAGAGCCGGGGGAGCCACTACCGCTCGGATTTCGCGTTTCGGGATGATGAAGATTTTCTGAAGCATTCGGCGACTGAACGAGGCAAGGACATTCGCTTCGAGACATAGGCGGCATTTTTCACGGGGGGAAGTGGGTTTGCGCGGCCGGGGTGGAAAAGCCCGCCCTCTGAAGAGGGCGGCTACAGAGCTAGCTTAGCGGGACTTGCGTTCGAGTTCGCGAATGGATTCGCGAAAGACGTGGCCGACGATGGCCAGGCTGCGGGCGCTTAGCTTGTCTAGGGTATCCTGCGTGGTATGCCAGTAGGGGATTTCCAGGTCAATTACATCCACGCAGGGAACGCCGCGGCTCAGAAAAGAAGCGTGGTCGTCCTCGATGGGCGATTGATCTCCCACAAAGATTTTTGAATAGCCCAGCCGCCTGGCAGTGTCCCAGACCAGATTGGTCAGCGATTTGGTGGAAAAACTTTCGCGGCGAATGCGCAAGTCCTTGCTGCCCACAATGTCGGCCAGCAGCAGGGCCTTGATGCGCTTCAGGTCGCCCGCGGCGGCCATGCGCGCGGCCATCTGGCGGCTGCCGTAGCGGTTGTCCGGGTCGGCCCACTGCCAATTGACGGCCTCTTCCCCGTCGAAGAAGGCGATCCACACGGTATCCTTGCCGGGTTTGGCGCAGAGCAGGCGCGCCAATTCCAGCATGACTCCGGTGGAAGAGCCGCCGTCATCGGCGCCGACGAAATTTTCCAGGCGCTTGGTGTCGTAGTGCGTGGCAAGAAGGACGATGTCGCGGCGCTCGCCGGGAATTTTGGCGACGATATTCTTCATGGCCAGGCTGCCCGCCGGGGTGTCGGCGTGAAAGTCGTCGGTCTCCACCGCGCAGCCGTAACTTTTCAGCTCGGCGAGGATGTATTCCTGCGCTTTGACGATTCCGGGCGTGCCGGCCTGGCGCGTGCCCAGGGCCGTGAGGCGGGCGACGTGGGCCAGGGCCTTGCGCCCATCGAATCCGCCGGTCTGCTCCGTAGGGGGAGCGTCATCGGCGGCCTGCGATGCTGCGGGAGCGGCGGCAACCGCGGAAGACGGATTCCCCGCCCCGGAGCCGGAGCCGCAACCTGCGCCCAGAAACAAACTGGCGCAGAAAAGAGCGCTCAAACGGAAAGAAGCTAAAGACAGCGAAGGAAGAGGCATTTAGCGCGTCTCCGCCGCGAGTTTCTGCGCCTTCTTGCGCACCACCACCCAGGAGACAGCCATGCCCAGGAAATACAGGCCGACCATGGGGGCCATGAAGATGAGCATGGTCATGGCATCCGGCGTGGGCGTGACCACGGCGGCCACGACGCTGATGATCAGAATGGCGTAGCGGAAGTTATCCCACAGGAATTTCGGCGTGACGATTCCGAAGAGGGTCAAAAAGAAGATCAGGATGGGCATTTCAAAAACCAGCCCCAGCCCCAGCAGCACGATCAGGATCAGATCGAAATATTCATTGATGCTGATCATCGGCTGCACCGGCCCCCTGAAGCTGACCAGGAAACGCAGCATGTACGGCAGCATGATGAAATAGCCGAAAGCGATTCCGGAAAGAAACAGGGCTACGGTGGAGAAAAGGAATCCGACGATGGCCTTTTGTTCGTGCTTATAGAGCGCCGGAGCGACAAACAGCCAGATCTGGTAGAGGACCACGGGAGAAGCCAGGACCAGACCGAGGTAGATGCCCAGGGTGATGATCAGATTGAGGTAGCCGGTGGGATTGGTATAAACAAGTTTTTGTTCAAGATGGGCGTCGGCCAGCGCCCTGAGCATGGGCCTGGTGATCCACTCGATGACGTGCTGGGCCACATAGACGCCCACGAACGCGCCGATGGCGATGGCGATCAGGGAATTGATGATGCGCGTGCGCAGCTCAACCAAGTGCTCGAAAAAGGTCATTTGCCCGCTGCTCTCATCTTCAACCGCGGGCTTTGCTGGGTTAGACGGGCTGGCGCTGGCCATGGAGTGGCTCTCCGCCTTCCGCCGCAGCCGCAGGGGGCTCGGGAGTTTCCGGAGCAAGTTCGGGGGCCGGCGTGACGGCTGGAAGAATGGAATCCGGGGTGCGCGCGACGGTTTCGGGACTGCCCTGCTCACCGGAGGCGGACTCTTCCGTGCCGTGTTCGTGCACTTCCGCCACCCAGGAGGAGTTGGCGGCAGGCTCGGCGGGCGCTGCGGAGGCAGCGGTCATTGCGTAGGAAGGGGCGTCCGGGGCGGCGCCGGGAGTGGGGTTCATCGCGGCGGCTTCGGCCTTGCGGCGTTCGGTCTCGCGGGCCTGGCGTTCAAGGTCGCGCATTTCCTCTTCAAAAGCGGTGCGGAAATCCGTGGAGGCCTTGCGGAATTCGGCCATGAGTTTTCCCAGGCCGCGGGCCAGCTCGGGCAGCTTGTGCGGGCCAAAGACGACCAGCACAACCAGGAACACCACGATCATGTGGGGAATGCTCAGCATGCGTTAACGGTCCTCTTGCATCATAGAGAACGCTCTTCGGCCCTGTCAAACGGGCATTTTCCCTATGCTATACTGGTCGGGTGACGGTCTTAGAGGAGTCAAGCACGAAATGAACAACCCGCGCCGCGGTTTATTCACCATCACCGTGATTTTGCTGCTTTCCGCCATGCTGGGCGGAATCTACGGACCTTCGGTGAAGGCCACCAGTTCCTCCACCGACGATTACCAGACCGCGGTAAAGAGCTTCGTGCGCGTGCTGGACGTGGTGCAGACCAACTACGCCACGCCGGTGGACACCGACAAGGCCGTCTACGGCGGCGCGATTCCCGGCATGCTCCGCCTGCTGGACCCGCACTCCAATTTCTTTGATGCGCGGCAGTTTGCCCTCCTGCAGGAAGACCAGCACGGCAAGTATTATGGCGTGGGCATGGTGGTTGCGCCCCGCGAGAACCATACCGTGGTGATGGTTCCCTACGTCGGTTCCCCCGCGTACAACGCCGGCATTCGCCCCGGGGACATGATCGTCAAGGTGAATGACAAATCCACCGAAGGACTGACCACGACCGAAGTGGCCGACATGCTCAAGGGGCCTAAGGGCACGACGGTGAAGATCACCCTGACCCGCGAGGGCTATGCGGACCCGTTCGTCTTCACCGTCACCCGCGACGAGATTCCCCGCCACTCCGTGGACATTTCCTTCCTGCTGCGCCCGGACATCGGCTACATCCGCCTATCCAGCTTCAACGAGACCACCGATCACGAAATCGCCGCCGCCCTGCGCCAGCTCAACGCCGGCGAACTCTCCGGCATTATCCTGGATATGCGCGGAAATCCCGGCGGGCTGCTGGGCGAAGCCGTGGCGGTCAGCGACATGTTCCTCGATAAGGGGCAGCTGATTGTCTCGCACCACGGGAGGACATCGCCGGAGCGCCGCTACTATGCCGTGCGCGGCAATCAGGGCGTCAATGTTCCCCTGGTGATTCTGATCAACGGCAATTCGGCTTCCGCCACGGAAATCGTCTCCGGAGCCATTCAGGACCACGACCGCGGCATCATCGTCGGGGACCAGAGCTTCGGCAAGGGACTGGTGCAGACGGTCACGCGCCTGAGCGAAAACACCGGGCTGGCCCTGACCACCGCGCGCTATTACACGCCCAGCGGCCGGCTCATCCAGCGCGACTACAAATCCATTTCGCTCTACGACTATCTTTACAATCGCAAGGGCCTCGAGCATCCCACCGAGATTCGCCTGACCGACAGCGGCCGGCAAGTCACCGGCGGCGGCGGGATCACCCCTGACGTGGTGGTGGCCACCCCCAAGTTCACGAAATTCCAAGAGACGCTCCTGCGCGCCGACGTGCTCTTTCCCTACGAACTGGGAGTCGGCGGCTTCACCCGTTTCTATCTGGGTTCGAAGCCGGAGATCACCAAGAAATTCGAAGTGGACCAGCAGGTCATGGCCGAGTTCCGCAAATTCCTGAACAAGCGCGATGTGCACTTCACCGAGCAGGAACTGGCGGACAATCTCCCTTGGATCCAGCGCAAGTTGAAGCAGGAAATATTTCTTTCCACGTTCGGGCTGCAGGAAAGCTACAAGGTCGGGCTGGAGGGAGATGTCCAGGTGCAGAAGGCCATGGACTCCATTCCCCAGGCCCGCGCGCTCTATGAAAACGCGCGCAAGGTCATCGCCCAGCGCAACGGCGGCAGTTCGCCGCAGCCCTGAGAAACATCCCGTCCTGCGCGCGGTTGGCAACACTCCCGCTCGTTTGTTATTATAAATTTAGTCCGTGGGCGTGTAGCTCAGCTGGGAGAGCGCATCGTTCGCAACGATGAGGCCAGGGGTTCGATCCCCCTCACGTCCACCAATTCTTCCCTGTCGACTCCAAGCTTCGAGAGTGCGGTCCGGTGCCGCACCGGACAGGTCAGGGGTTCGATCCCCCTCACGTCCAATCCTTTCCTTCTGTTTTCGTGGTTCTCTCCACAGCCTAACGAGTCATCCCGTGTGATGCGGCGCACTTACGGGCACCTGCGGGCGCGTTAGGGTAACTGCGAGGTTCCTGTTCGTGAACGATAAGCGGAGGTCCGTCACGCGCCTTGCCTTCAGACTGAACTTACGGTCCGCGCTGGCGCTGTTTCTCTGCCAGGTGCTGGCGCTCGAAGCCGGTTGTGGAGGAGCGCCCCGGGCGCCGCGGGGCGTGACGCCCACGCCGCAAGCGGGAACGCTTCCCTACTACCTGCAAAAATCATACATGGAGCTGTTCGAGCAGGCAGAAAAACTGGGTTTTACCGCGGGACAGATACGGGAGGAGCGCGAGCGGCTGCGCCAGGGAAAAGAGTATTGCGCGGCCAAATACAAGCAGCGTGCGGCGAACTACGATCAGCAACTGGACGAGGCGGAAAAGGAGCTCGAGCGGACTACACAGGCCATCAACGACAAGCAGCGGCGGGAAAGACACTGCAAGATCGAGGAGCTGCGCACGCTCAAGAGCCAGGCCGAGGTGCTGGCCGGGCATGCCATTCCCGCGGCCTACGATAACCGCGCGGCCAAACTGGAATTGATCGAGAAATGGCCCGCCGAGGAAAAACAGATCCGCGCCGAACTCGCGAGCGGCGCCTATCGCGCGCGGCACTGGGCCAATGTGCAAGACATCGGCTACCGCACCATCGCCGAGGACCAGGACAAGGACATGAAGCCCGGGCAGGAGGCCGTCGAACGCCTCAAGAGCACTGGGATGCTGCCCAAGGAAGTGGAAGACAAGGCCATCGTGGAGTATGTGACCAAAGTGGCGGAGCGCGTGGCGGAGCATTCCGACCTGCGCATGCCGCTGCACGTCACCGTGCTAAATTCCAAGGAGATCAACGCCTTTGCCCTGCCCGGCGGATTCCTCTTCATCGAGCGCGGGCTACTGGAAGCCACCGACAACGAAACCGAGCTGGCCGGAGTGATTGCGCACGAACTGGCGCATGTGACCGCGCGGCACGCCCACAAGCTCATGGTCCGCGCGACGATCACCTCGATTTTCTATCAAGCCGCGCAGGTCGCCGCGATGATTCTCACCGGGGGGGCCGCCAGCATCGGGATGTACTACCTCCTGCAGTACAGCTTCTTCGGACTGGGGCTGGTGCTGGACCTGCGCCTGCTCGGAGTGAGCCGCGATTTTGAACTGGAGGCCGACCAGTTGGGCGTGCAATATGCCTGGAACGCGGGCTACGACCCGCGCGGGTTCATCCAGTTTTTCGACAAGATGGCCACCAAGGAGGGTTATGCGAACGGCGCGAGCTGGTTCCGCACGCACCCGCCCTTCTACCGCCGCATGGTGGAGAGCCAGCGCGAAATTCTCTTTCTCGGGCTCAAGGAGGAGATGATCGAGCAGACTTCGGCCTTCGAGGCGATGAAGAAGGCCCTGCACAAGGTCACCGCGCAGGCCCAGAAGGAAGAAAAAGACCGCCCCACCTTGAAAGGCCGTGAGAAGGATTGCCCGCCGCCAAAGAAATTGGAGTTCACGCCCGGGCAGCCCATCGAAGCGCTCTGCCTGAATGGCGGCGAAGAACCCGCGGCAAAGCCAGAAACTCCTCCGCCGCCATCGCATCCTTCGCCGCCGCTGACCCGATTACAGGGAACTTCCATCCCGCCTTGCTCATGCAGCGCCGGGCAGAATTAATTCCGGCCATGCCGGGAGCACGCACCTTGCCCTCAGCCAATCCGTTTCCTGGCTTCGGCAAGCGCCTGTTCGGCGAGCGCCGGGTCGTTCAGCCGTCCGCGGGCAAAGCCGGGCTGTCCGCCGCCTTTGCCGCCGAGAGATTGCAGAGTCTCACGGAGAAGTTGGTTCATGTCCCGGGCGACGGCGGCATGGCGCGCGAAGATGAGAAATCCCTGCGCAGCCACGAGCGCGACAGTGCCTTCGTATTGGGCCAGCGCGGTGGCCAGCAGGCCCAGGTCTTCGGCTCCCGCTTCCGGAAAAACTTTGGCAATAATGCGCAGGCCGTCCGCGCGGGGCGGCGCTTCTTCGACGAGCAGGCGCGATTCGGCCACCGCCAACCGCTCGGATAGCGCGCGGGCCGCGCGAAAGCTGCTCTCGCGCTCCTGCTGCATGCGCCCGACAGCCGTCACGATTTCATCCGGCGAGCAAGTAAGCGCCGCGGCCGCTCCCTGCAGCTTGCGGAAATCCACGCGGGCCGTGCGCCGCGCTCGTTCGCCACAAACAAACTCCAGCCGCCAATCCTGGCGGATTTTGGTCACGCGCCGCAACAGCATCAGGCCAATCTGCCCCGTATTGCCGACGTGCGTGCCGCCGCAGGGCTGCAGATCAATGCCTTCGATTTCGAGGGCACGCAGAGTTCCCTGCCGCTCGACTTTTTTGCGGATGCCCAGTTTTTCGAGCTCTTCGGCCGTGCCATAACGGACGCGCACGGAGCGTACTTCAAAAATCACGGCATTGGCTTCGCGCTCGGCCGCTTCGAGAATTTCTTCGCCCGGTTCTTTCCCGCGCAGATCAATCGTGCTGACTTCCGCTCCCAGATGGAAAGAAACCGTGGGCAAGCCGTGGCGCGACTCAAAGACGGCGGAGAGCAGGTGCTGGCCGGTATGCTGCTGCATGTGGTCGAAGCGACGCGGCCAGTCAATGGTTCCGGTAACGGGCCCGGGCGCGAGCGGGCGGTCCACGATGTGCCGGAGTTCGTCGTTCTCGTCTTGCGCGTCAAGCACATCGAGCACGCGCGCTTCTCCCAGCCGGCCCGTGTCGTTGGGCTGTCCGCCCGAACCGGGATAGAACGCTGTCTCTTTCAAGACCACGCTCCACGCCGCCTCTTCCCCCTGGCGGACCGGTTCGCAGCGCAGCACCTGCGCGGCAAATTCGCGCTGAAAAGCGTCGTCGTAGTAAAGACGGCGAGTGGTCATCGAGTCTCCTGGTGCGGAGTATCTTAGCCTGAAATCCGAAGATGATGAGAGATTCCTCCGCTCCGGGACGGCAAAAACGCCGCCCCTCCGGCCGGAATGACAAATCTATTTCGGAGATAGCCTGGAAAATTTAACTTGGCAGGGTCGAATTTTACATTGGACATTTTTGTATACACAGGACATATACTTTTTGCGAGTACTCCAATTTCGGCATTCATTCCTAGCAGAGCGCGGCAGGCGGTTTCCTGCGCCTTCACGGTACAATGAAGGCATGCCTGTGCGACTGATCGCCCTGGATATTGACGGAACGCTGCTGGACCGGCAGTGGCGCGTGCCGGAGGCGAATTGCGCGGCGATTGCCGAAGCGGCGCGGCGCGGCGTCGAGGTGGCTCTGGTCACCGGCCGGCGCTACGACTTCGCCCTGCCGGTGGCGCGCATGGTGGAAACGCCGCTGACCATGATCGTCAACAACGGAGCGCTGGTGCGT
>JAIQGC010000041.1:0-13097 GCA_020072805.1 Terriglobia bacterium | reverse complement strand
CACGACGGAGAGACCCACCTGCGCCACCTGCTGGCGCGGGAGACGGCGCGCCAGGTGCTCGAAGCCACCCGCGCGTGGCGCTCGACGGCCTCGGTGGTGTTCGACCGTCCGCGCGAGGGACAGATTTGCGTCGAAGTCATCGAGCCGGATAACGCTTACCGCCAAGCCTATTACGCGCGCAACCGCGAGTTCATCACGCAGGCCACGCCGCTGGAATCCTGCCTGGTGGAAGACCCCATTCAGGTGATGCTGGCGGGCGGCCTGGAGCCCATGCGCGAGGTGACCGCGGCCTTGCGCGGGCTGGACTTTGCCGGGGATTTCTACCTGGCCGCGACGGTTTACGAGGACAAGGATTTTTCCATGCTGGACGTCCTCAACCCTATCTGCACCAAAGGCGCGGCCCTGGCGGAATGGGCCGCGCGGCGGGGCTACGCCCGCGAGGAGATACTGGCTATCGGCGACAATCATAACGATCTGGAAATGCTGCAGTTTGCAGGTATTCCGGTGGTGATGGAAAACAGCGTGCCGGAACTGAAGGCCTTTGGCTGGCACCAGACCCTTTCCAACGAAGAAGCTGGAGTAGCAGCCGCTATACGCCGATTCGTGCTCCAGGAGGCCCCAGAGGGCTTCTGAGGGCTATTCCAGGGGTGGATTGGCCAGCGGTGGTATCTCGGGAGGGTTTCCGGGGGGATTTCCCGGGGGATTGCCCGGCTGCGGCCCGCCAGACGGCACCGGCTGTCCAGAGGGGCCGCCGGTCTGCATTCCCGGCTGCCCTACGGCAATGGCGTCCTTCGAGGGATCCCAAATAAACTCCCAGTCGATGTATTTGCTTGCCCCGTCATACACAATGATGGAAGGCTTGTTGACCTTGCTGCCCACCCCAATAATGTTCCCGCCGAAAACCGGGCCCGGCCCTTCCGAAGTTCCGGAGCTATCCCCTGTCTGGCTGCCGGAGTCTTTGCTGTCCTTGGCGTCCTTCGCGGGCGGCTGTCCGGCCGGAGTTCCTGGCGGAGAAATCCCCCCGGGGGCGGGCATTTGCAGAGGGCTGCGATTGCGCTTGCGGCTTCCGATGAGCTGGCCGCCGGGGCCCACGTAGATGATCCGCCAGGAGCCGTCCTTGTCGTTGAGGGGGTCGGTATAAGTCTGGCGCAGGAAGCGCACATTCAGTTTGGGCTTGCTGAGGTCTTCCATGGAAGAGGGAAAGCGGCCGTTCTTGCGGTAGTAGAGTTTGACCGCTCGGGCGTATTGCTTGCCGCGCCAAATGGCTTCCTGCTCCTTCTCGCGCTGGATCTGGGTAAAGAGAACGGGGCTGGCAGCCATCGCGGCCAGCAGCATGAGGGTCATGACGAAAATCACCAGCAGCAGGGCGTAGCCGCGCTGTCCCGCGCGGGCCCCTGGTGCTGGAGCAACCGCCCTCATGACCCCGGACTCTGTTCCTCGAGTATCGCGCTGCCGCGCAAGCCCGTGGCCACCTCTTCATACTCGACACGATTGATTTCGATGCGCACGATGCGGAAACGCCCCAGCAGGAGTTCCCCTTCGCCGACCACGTAGACCTGTTCGCCGTCGGTAAAGAAAGCACGATGCGGGCTGCGGGAAGGCGCCGAAGCATAACCGAAGAACTTGACCGGCAGCGGAGCGACCACGGGAGCCGGCGGGGGCACCGGAGGCTGCGGGACGGCGTGCAGGGGCGGCTGAACGGCCGCCCCCTTTCCGGGGCGGCCCTGCGGCGCGGGCACTGCCGCGGCGGCGCTGAAAATATTTCTGCGGCTGTATTCGTAAGTGGTTTTGCGGGCAGAAGCGATTTTCCACCAGTGCAGCTGCGGATTATCCACGCCCAATTTGTCCACGGCGGCGATCTCCCCGGCCGCGGCGCTGACCTCCGGCCCGCGCGGGTGGAGCGTAACATACCAGACCGCTCCGGCCACCGCGGCCAGGATCAGGAAGAGGGCGAGTTGCGCTCTTTGCTTCATCAATCGCTAAGCAGCCTTCCGGAAAAACGTTCGGATGCGCACATTCACCCGAAGTTTGGCGCTGGACTCCTCTTTGGATTTGGAGCCGGCCAGTGACAGGTCGTCCACAATATAAAGCCCCTCGGAACGCTGCAACTCGTTGACGAAGCGCACGACGCTGCCGTAATCGCCCTCGATCGCGCCATCCAGATCCACCTGGGTGAACGGCTTCTCCACGGATTCCTTGCGATGGTATCCCAGAGAGACAATCTTCACGCCGGCCTTGCGCGCCAGGCCGCCTATCTCGCTGGTCACCGCGGAATAACCGCTGTCCGCGGGGAGCATGGAGCGCTCGAAGCGCTCGCAATCCCGCTGCGTGGCGGGCATCTCCTGGCGAATTCCCCGGGCCCGCTCCACGTCCGCCTTCAGAATCTTCACCTGCGCGGCGGTTTGTGCCAGGACCTGCTGGGGAGTCCGCGGAGCGGTGGCCGTCTGCCAGCTGAGATAAGCCAGTCCACCATCCGCCGCGAGCAAGACGCCCAGCGCGGCCAGAATGATGCGCTTCCGGATTGTGTAGTCGCGCCGCATCACATTTTCTGGTAAAACACCGTCAACTGGACATTCATCTGGTCCCCGCCGGCGGACTTTTCCGCGGCCTGCTCGGAGAGCAACTGCACGCCGCTGAACTCCCGGGAAGCCTCGAGGGAACGGATAAATTTCAGCTTGGACTCTTCCCCGACCGCAACCACGGCCAGTTTGACATTCACGCGGCCGCGCTCGAGATGGGGAGCGATCTGGGTCACGCGCACGCCGCCGGGCAGCACCCTTTCGAGGTCCATGAACATCTGTGTCCAGTCAAAGCTGCGCGCGTCAATCAGGGAATTCAGGTATTCGGCGCGGTCGTGCAGGCTGGCGTTCTCCGGCTGCCGGAAAAAGCGAATCAATTCCTCGCGCTCGGCAACCAACTGGTCTTTCTGCCGCAGAACTTCCGCCAGTTTTTCCCGCGTTTCCTCGTTGGTCCGGCGCACACCCAGCATATGCCATCCGAGAAAAAGAAAGGCCAGCGCGGCCACTGCTCCGACGAAGCCGGTCGCGGCCAGAAACCGCCTGTGGGTCTCCAGAGGCTTAGTCGCCAGATTGAGGTTCGTCCGCATTCTCTCCCTTATCCCCGCTGCAACTTCCAGCCCGCGAGCCCATCGAGATCGTTATCCACGAGCACTTTGGCATCCGCTCCGAGCAATCCGCCGGAAAGCGCCGAAGCCAGCAGCGAACGCACCGGGCATCCGAACTCCTTTTGCAGGGGTCCGGCAAAGGAATCCAGGCGGCCCCCCAGTCCGGAGATGCGCAGGGTTTGAATCGTTTCCTTCCAGGTGTCCTGATAATAGGCGGCCACCGGAAAAATCTCCTCGATCAGGGTTTCCGGGCGGAGCACATGGGCGTCCTCGGGAAGCTCGGTGCAGCGGTAGCCGCAGAGAACGCCGTCGCGCACGATGGCCGTGGCCAGGGAGGTTCCGGAAAGGCGCGCCAGAAGGGCCGGGCCCTGGTCGGCGAGCAGGGAGAGAGCGGCCAGAGAGGAACTGAGGACCACGCCGGGAAAGGCGCCGAACTCCTCGACCAGCGTTTCGTATTCACGGAGAATGCGCTGCCGCGCCAGCGCGGTGACAACATCCACGCCGCCGGGATCGAGCGCGGAGGGCTGGCGCATGAAGGAGATCTGGGTCTCGTCGGCATCGAAGGGAATGCTTTTCTTGAGTTTCCAGCGGAGCATGGGCAGGGCGTCCTTGGCCGCGCGCGGAAATTCATCGAAGCGCTGGATGAAGACGCGAATCACAGGATCGGGAAGCAGCAGGGCCACGTCCTGCTCCTGCGCCCGCAGGCGCAGAAGAACGTTGCGCAGAGCAGCTTTTACGGCGCTTGCATTGACCAGATTCGCTTCCACGGCCGAGGGCACGATGGCCCCGGGAGGAAGCGACTCGATGGTCAGGTCATCCACGGCGCCGCCGCGCGTGAAACGCACGCCGGCCAGCCGCCCGGAAGAGATTTCACAGGCGATGGGCGGGTGTGGCGGAGCATCCAGCCAGCGCACCAGGCGGCGCACCAGCGGGTTGCGGTATATCCCGCGCTGGAAGCTGTTGGCGCTACTCAACAAAGGTCACCTTGTTCACTTCGCGCAGCGTGGTCAGTCCCGCGCGGATTTTCCCCAGGCCGCTCTCCCGCAGCGTAATCATGCCCTCTTCACGGGCCACGCGTTTGATTTCCGAAGTGGGCCGCCGCTCAATAATCATTTCGCGGATTTTGTCGGTCAGGTCCAGCAGTTCGCAAATGGCCGTGCGCCCATGATAGCCCGTGCCGGAACATTCCAGGCATCCCGCGCCTTCCGATAGCGGCACGCCGGACCAGACCGCGGGGTCCAAACCGGATTCGGCCAATTCCTGCGGCGTGCTCTTCCTCTGTTTCTTGCAATGTTCGCAGATCACGCGCACCAGGCGCTGGGCCAGGATGCAATTCAGCGCGGAAACGAAATTGTACGGTTCGACGCCCATATTGATGAAGCGCCCGATCACGTCGGTCACGTTATTGGCATGCACCGTGGTGAAGACGAGATGGCCGGTAAGCGCGGACTGGATGGCGATTTGGGCCGTCTCCTGGTCGCGAATTTCTCCGACCATGATTTTGTCGGGATCGTGGCGCAGGATCGAGCGCAGGCCGCGCGCGAAGGTCAGCCCCTTCTTCTCGTTCACGGGAATCTGGGTGATGCCGCGCAACTGGTATTCCACGGGATCTTCGATGGTGATAATTTTGTCTTCGTCGGTCTTGATCTCGTTGATGGCCGCATACAGCGTGGTGGTCTTGCCCGAGCCGGTGGGGCCGGTAACCAGGACCATGCCGTAGGGTTCGTGAATATAGCGGCGGAAGCGGCGCAACTCCTCGGTGGAAAACCCCACCACGTCCAGGCTCAGGGTGTGAAATTTTTCCGAAAGCGTTTCCTTGTCCAGGATGCGCAGGACGGCGTCTTCGCCGTGGCTGGCGGGCATGATGGAAACGCGCAGGTCAATGAAGCGGCCCTTGTAGCGCACGCGAAAGCGGCCGTCCTGGGGGACGCGGCGCTCGGCGATATCCAGGTCGCTGAGAACCTTGATGCGGGAGAGGATGGTGGAGTGCCACTCCTTGGAAATGGGGGGCATAGCGTGCTGCAGCACGCCATCAATGCGATATTTCACCACCACTTCGGTGTCGCGCGATTCAATGTGGATGTCGCTGGCGCGGCGCTCGAGCGCGGTAAAAATCACCGTTTCGACCAGGCGCACGACGGGGCTGGCGCTGGTGTCGCGCGTCACCCGGTCCGCCGAGATGGTCTCTTCGCTTTCCTCTTCGTCCTTGTCCACCTGCAGGGTAAAGGCTTCGGTGGCCTGTTCGAGCACGCGCTGGGACTGCTCGGTGCGCTTCAGCAGGTCGCCGATCTGTCCCGCCGTGGCCACCTTGGTGATCAGTTTCTTCCCTAGCAGCAGGGGAAGTTCATCGCTGAGCATCACCTGGCTGGGGTCGGCCGCGGCAATCACCAGCGAATTGCCGTGCGCTTCGATGGGCACAAAGTTGTAGCGGAACATCAGTTCGGCGGGAATCGTGCGAAACAGTTCGGGGTCGGGGCGCTGCTCGCGCAGGTCCAGCAGCTCGCAACGGTAGCGTTCGGCCAGCTTGCGAGCCTGCTCCAACTGCTGCGCTTCGTCGGCGGCCGGGGCCGCGCTCGAGCCGGGGTTGTGGTCTGTTGCCATAGATTCTCTTACTTTACCCCGCCGGCCATGGAAAGTGAAAACATTGGGAGATACAGCGCCGCCAAAATAAATAGGACAAAGACGGCCATGAAAATCAGGATGGCCGGTTCGATGAAGGCCACCAGCGCGGTCAGGCGCACGGCCACCTCTTCCTCGTACAGCTCGGCCACGCTTTGCAGCATCGGCGAGAGGGCGCCGCTGGATTCCCCGACCTCGATCATGTCCAGGGCGAGTTCAGGCATCCGCCCGCCCGCGCCCAGCGCTTCATGCAGGGATTCTCCCTCGCGCACCCGCTGCGTGGCTTTCTGCACCGTGCCGCGCAGCAGCTTGCTGCCGATGGCGTCCGCGGCCGTGGCCAGGGCGGCGACCAGCGGCGTACCCCCGCCCAGCAGGGTGGCCAGCGTGCGCGAAAATTGCGCCACCTGGAACTTCAGCAGGGTTTCGCCAATCACGGGAAGGCGGAACTTGGCCCGGTCCACCAGTTCCCCGCCGCGCACCGAGCGCGACCACATCAATAGTCCCGCCGCGCCCGCCAGCAACAGCGCCAGGCTGGCCAGGAAAAAGGGCCGGTATTCCACGGTCACCGTCAGAAGGATTTGGGTGGTCGCCGGCAGCTCCACATGCATGTCCGCATAGAGTTTGGCAAATTGCGGGACCACGTAGGTGACCAGATAGGTCACGATAAAAGCGGCCACGGTGATCAGGATGGCCGGATAGACCAGAGTGGCCAGAATACGCTTGCGGATTCCCGTGCTGACCCGCTGGTAGGCTATGAATTGTTCGAGGACAGCGGGAAGATTCCCGCTCTTTTCTCCAGCGAGTACGGCGGTTGAATATACTTTGGAAAACACCCCGGTCTCGGTCACCGCTTCGGAGAGGGACTTGCCGTTGCGCACCAGATCGCGCATTTGCCCGACCACCGGGCGCAGCTTGGGCGAGGCCGCGCGTTCCGCCAGAAGATCCAGCGCACGCAGAATGGGAAGACCCGCCTTGATCAGGGTATTGAACTGCTGATTGAAAACCAGAAAATCAGATCCGCCCACCAGGCGCTGCCGCGGCTGCCCAACAATGGCCGCGGCCAGGCCTCCGCGGGGCTTGACCGAATAGACGAAGAGTCCGCGGCCGTGGAGCTTCTGGCGAACCTCTTCATGCGAATGCGCCGTCTCGACCACCGCAAAAATGCGCCCGTCTCCGTCAGCCACACGACAGACAAATTCGCCCATGCGCCCAGTCTACTACAGCTTCTTCCTTCGCTATCCGGCCAACCGTATTCTTCCAGGGGCATGGCCAGGGAGCGCACAGGGGACTTTACTGGATGCAGCGCCGGTACTGCGCGGCGGCTTCCGCGCTGTTGGGGACCAGCGCCAGTTCCTGCCGGAAGGCCATGCACGCACCCATCTCATTGCCGGCCGCGCGCATCAGAACCCCCAGCGCGAAATGATATCCCTCTTTCTTGGGGCTTATTTCGATGGCCTTCTGCAGGCTCTCCATGGCCTTCTCGCGCTGCCCCATCTTGTTCCAGGTCAGACCGAGGAAAAAATGTTCCATGTCGTTGTTGGGATAGATCTGGATGGCCCGTAAGAGATACTTTTCCGCCTCCGCTAAATCTCCCTGCTGATAACACAAATACCCATAATTGTAGATGGTAGTCCACTCCATGGGCCAATCCTGCAAGGAGCGCAGGTATATCGCCTTGGCCTCGGAGAAGCGGCCGTGGCTGGCCAGGGCGGATGCCAGATTGATGCTGGCCGAACGGCTATGCGGCGAGTATTGATAAGCCCTCGTAAACAGACTGAGATCATCCTTCCATATTCCGGTCTGCCCGACCGTGAGAGCCAACAGAACGCTGCCTACTGCAACGCAGACCGCGCTCCCCCGCAGCGGGAACTGGCCGGACATTGTTTCGCCTTGCAGTTTTTCCACGGCAAGCCCCATCAGAAGCGCCATGCTCAGCACGGACAGATAGAGAAAGCGGTCATGGACAAATTCGCCGATCCCAAAAGCGTTCAGATCCAGAGTCGGGAGCAAGGGCAGCAGCAACCAGACACAGGCCAGGCGCACCAGCTTCGTATCGCTTTTCCGCTGCCAAGCGTACAAAGCCAGGCCACAAACCAGAAGCGCCAGAAGCGGGAGGTAAAATCCAGGCTCCGCCGGGCGGGAAACGTAGCGAATTGAATAGGCTTCGCTGAGTCCGACGGGATAAACCAGATGCCAGAGATGGAAGCACAGGATTTTCGGCCAGGTGAAAACCACAGTGCCCCATCCTAGCGAGGTCACATGGCCCCCCACCTGCCCCAAAGACCATAGGCGCAGCCCGAAATAACCGATGCCCACGAGAACGTAGCCGGCGCTCGCTCTCAGACTAGCGCGCAAACGCCCGGCAATATTACTCATGATTGGAGACGCGCCTGGACACGCATCGATCCACCCATAAGCGAATACGATGGCCGGAAAGACGATCGCACTTTCCTTGCAGAGGGTCCCGGCTGCAAATAGAACCAGCGCTCCCGCTAAACTGGCCTTCCTCCCGCCGTGGAACCAGCGCAAGAACAAAAGAAAGGAGCTGAGCGCAAATACCGCGTAGAGCGAGTCCGCGGCGCCGGAAATCCACGCCGCCGTTTCAACGTGCAGGGGATGCAGCCCGAATACCAGCGCGGCCATCGCCGTCCCCGAAGGCGAAAGGCGCACGGCGCGCCCCACCGCATACACCAGCACGGTGGCCAGGACGTGGAGCAGGACCGCGGTCACATGCCAGCCGGCCGGTTGCAGTCCGAAGAGCAGGAAATTCATCCGAAACCAGGACAGCAGCAGGGGCCGATAGTAAATGTGCGCCATCGGAGCGGCAAATCCGCTCACGGCGTCGGAGGAAAAATAGTTCCAAAAGTGCCCGCTCGACAGCACGGCGGGGTTCTTGAGGATCAGAACGGTGTCATCGTAGACAAATTCGAAACGGAAAGTACGGACATACGCGAGCAGCGTCACAAACCCGATGACGGCAGCCAGCAACACATCCCGTTTCCACCTGGCCTGCATTTGCCCACTGCCCTCACCGCTGTCTGACAAAAGTTCCCGCTTCTGCCTGCCTCGCAGGCCCTATTTCTCCCCGCAGAAGAATCGCCGCTGATCTTGGCAAGTTTTACACACGAGACTCGTCCCAGCCATGGGAAAACCGCTTTGCCGTTCCGTAACGCGCAATATGTGGCTTACCGGGAAGTTTTCCCGCGCCCGGCGGACTTCACCGCGGCAGGCTGGACTCCGCGGCGCTCCCGTCCGCCGGCGCATTCACGATGGCCACGCCCACAGGCGGCGTAAAATGGAATTGCGCCTCATTGCCGGCCGTGTTCTTCTCCCATTTCGAAAACTGAAATTCAATCGCCGCTCCCCCGCCCTGCTCCACTCGCACCCGGCTCAGATCCCCGCTCTCCGGAACGATTTCCAGCAAAATCTCCGCGGCTGCCTGCGGCGCCGCCTTTGTCCCGCGCAGCCGGCAATGCAGCACCTGATTTCCCGGCGTTACCGCTTCCGCCGGCGGGCCCAGAACGACGCTGCCGCACAGGCGGGCCACGCGCGGATTGCCGGTCAGCAGCGCGAACGGGGTCCGTTCATCGGCGTCCTCTTTCAGGGTACTGCGCATGGCCGTGCGGTCGGCAGGAACATAGAACCAGATTGTCCGTCCATCACTGACGAATAGTTTCACTTCCGGCGCTTCATATTCCCAGCGCATCCTGTTGGGGTGGCGGAAATAGACCATGCCCGCATCCACGCGCACGATCTTCCCTCCTTCCCAATAGCGCTCCAGAAAATGGGCCTGCAGGCTTCTGGCTCCCCGGTAGCGAGCCTCGAACCGGCGCACCAGCGATTGTTCCCCGCCGGGCTCCGGTTGGGCGGATCCCTCGACCCCGCCGCACAACCCGAACGCACCGAGAACAGCAATTCCGGCGGCCAGCCGCAAGAGGGGAAAGAAATACCCTCCCGGACTCCGCCAGCGAACTGTTTTACGGAGGAATGTATATATTGTAGAAAGAGACACGAAAGCGCCGCTCATCCGGAGAAACCCGGCAAAGTTGACTACACTGGATACTATAGCACCGGCGCGCATCGAGAAGTCCGTCCGGAATTTACGTATTGGATAGAACTGTTCCCATGGATACTTCCGTTGTGACAGAAATCAAGGATTCCATCCCTGAGCGCTCCGCCGGCCGTCCGCGCATCTCCGAAGCCGCACTACTCGGGCTGCTCCTCCTGATCTGCGTCGCCGTCTACGCCAACACGCTGGGCAACGGCTTCGTCTATGACGATAAGCAGCAGGTCCTGGAAAACGCCTATCTCACCGACTGGCGCTATATCCCGCAGATATTCGGGACCACCGTATGGTCCTTCGTGGGAGAGGCCGGAACCACAAACTACTATCGCCCGCTCATGACCTTCAGCTATCTCGTCCTCTGGCAGACCTGCGGGGACCTGCCCTACGGCTTCCATCTTCTGAATCTGCTGGTCAACGCCGGCGTCGTCCTGATGGTCTTCCTGGCGGGACGGCGCATCTTTGCCGACTCCCGCATCGGCTGGGTGGCCGCCCTGCTCTTTGCCGTCCATCCCGTGCACACCGAAGCGGTCAGTTGGATTGCTTCCCTGCCGGACCTTCAGGTGACTTTTTTTGCTCTCCTGTGCTTATGGCTGTTCGCAGATCCAGCCCCGCGAAATGGGCGGCACCTGCTGGCCATTCTAGCCAGCTTCCTGCTGGCCCTGCTCTCCAAGGAACCCGCCATCATGCTGGCACCTCTGGCGCTCGCCTTTGAACATGGGGTTAGCCCTCGCCGGGACTCTTCCGGACTGGCGTCCCAGGTGGCGCGCTATGCCCCGCTCGGCGCTCTGGCGGTGGCCTACCTGCTTCTGCGCATTGCCCTGTTCGGCAAGATCGCGCCGGTGCTGCAGCGCGCCATGCTCTCCTGGCCAGAGGCCATCTATTCCGCCTTCGCCCTCACCGTGGGCTATGCCCGGCTACTCGTATTTCCCGTACACCTTTCCGCCTTTCACGTTTTCCACGCCAGTCACGAGCTCAGCGAGCCCTTGGTCCTGGCCGGCATATTGATTGTGGCCCTGGGGATCGCCGGCATTCTCTTCCTTCGCAAACGAGCGCCTGCCGCGGCCTTCGCCCTTTTGTGGGCCGGCGTAACCTTAGCTCCGGTCCTCAACGCCCGCTGGATGGCTTCCAACGTCCTGGCCGAGCGCTATCTCTATCTGCCTTCCGTGGGATTCTGCTGGTTCGTCGCCTGGGGCGGAGTGCGGCTCTGGGACTCGGCCGCCCCCCGCCCAGGATTCAGCCGCTCGCTGCGTCCCGCCCTGGCCGTTGCACTCTGCGCTCTCTCGGTGCTTGGCTGCGCCAGGATCATTTCCCGCAACACCATTTGGAGGGATGATCTCACCCTCTACACGGACACCCTTAAGGGCAACCCTGAGGCCTACATCATTCAGCATAACCTCGGGGCGGTCTACTTTGACAAATCCGATTACTCTCGCGCACAACGCGAATGGGAAGCCGCTCTCGCGGGCAAGCCGGACAACGTAGTTACCATGAACGCCCTTGCGTTAGTCTATGCCCGCCAAGATCGTCCCGCGGATGCGGAGGCTATGTACCTGCGGGCCATCGCTGCCAAGCCCCTGTGGGGCCCGCCGCATGCCAACTATGGCCTGCTTTTACAAAAAGCCGGAAACATGCCTCGCGCCCTCACCGAATTTCAAACCGCTGTCCATCTTTCCCCCCTCAATGCCTTTCTGCGCCAAAATTATGGCGAGGCCCTACTGCAAACAGGAGATTTGCCCGGCGCTGAATTCCAACTTGAGAAGGCTGTCGAATTACATCCCTCCTTGGAAGCTTTGCACAGCCTCACAGCGGTCTACTTGCGGCAAAACCGGAAGGACAAAGCCGAGACTATCTTGCGACGCACCACAGCGGGTAATCCCTACGACAGCCAAGCCCACTTTGAACTGGGTGGGCTCCTGGAAACGGCCGGAAAATACGATGAAGCGGCGAAAGAATACGAAGCGGGCCTGTTCACCGACCCTGGCAATGCTTCGGCCAAGGCAGCGCTCAAAAGAATTGCGGAACAGAAAACTCGCTAACGCGAATCCCGGCGAAGTTGCGGAGCGAAAACTCGCCCCACGAAATCGGCGAACTTGCATTCGTGGCCAGGCCAGCCGTCCCGTAGCGGATCACTCCGGTCCGATCATTGAAAAACTGCGCTGTCTGGAAGTCCCTTGCAAGAATGTGGGATCACTGCAAGCAAAGAATATTTTTCGGACCTCAAAGGGGGCAAACACGCCGCAGAAGGTGAGTTGTTGTGACTCCCCTGTTCGTCTTGCCATGAATTCTACTGAATCGGGGAACTGCCTAGGCTGGCCGGTCCGTTAATACCCTTGCGGATCACGCCCAATTGGTCCGCGAAGAAATAGCTCTGCCCCGTCACACCAGGGTTCGCCGGAGTCCCAGTAATCGTGTAGGCAGTGACGATGGTGCCGCTGGCAGGTGCAGTCGTAGCGTAAGTGAAGAAGTATCCGCTCCTCGCCGTACCGGCCGTAATGGCGGTGGCTAGAGTGTCATCAATCAAGCAGGCCGACGTTGCGGTTGCTCCCGTTGCTGTCGCACAGAGAGCTGCGGAGCCTCCCAGGCTTGCCAAGTCCACCGAGAAGCCGCTGGCGGGGTAGTTCGTGGAGTAACCGATTTCCGCGGTGCTGATCGAACGCATCGAACCGACGGCCGAAGCTTCATTGGCAGCCATCTTGGCGCGCAGCAAGTTGGGGATGGCGATTGCGGCGATGATCAAAATAATCGCCACAACGATTAGCAATTCGATCAGTGAAAAACCCTTCTGCTTCTGAGACATGAGCATGCCCTCTCGCCTGCATATAATCTGCACTATAGTAACGTAGTGCAGGTCCTATGCCAAAGTGCCTCGCAGTCATACCGAATCGAGATAACCTTGCAACTTATTGATATTGTTAATCTTACTTTGCCATTCCATGCAACTCTCTGAGATTCCTCATTCCCGCCGTTGTTAAGAACAATTCTTGCTGCCATTATTTGTCCAGTGGCCCGTATTCGGCAAGCCAAAAAAAAGAGGGGGGCTGTGAGCCCCCCTTTTTCGCCTTTTGTCCCTTGATTCTACTGAATCGCGGAACTGCCGATGCTGGCCGCTGAATTAATACCCTTGCGGATCACGCCCGACTGGTCCGAGAAGAAATAGCTCTGTCCGGTCACACCAGGGTTCGCTGGGGTCCCGTTATTCGTGTAGGCCGAGACGATGGTTCCGCTGGCAGGTGCAGTCGTAGCGTACGTGAAGAAGTATCCGCTCTTCGCCGTACCGCCCGTAATGGC